>JAAUSQ010000160.1 GCA_012033195.1 Chloroflexaceae bacterium | reverse complement strand
AACCAACACCACCAACCAGCACACCGACGCCGACTAACACGCCGACGGCCACCCTGACCAGTACACCAACAAACACACCAACTATAGCGCCGGCAATGACGGCAACCAGCACCGCAACTATCACCGCAACCGATACGCCAGATGATTTTAACCGGGTGTATCTCCCCAAGGTGATACGTGCTGCGCCGCCGCGTCCTGATCTGGTAGTCAGTTCAATTCGACTGATCCCCGACCAGCGCACCTTCACTACCAACGATGCGGTGCAGATTGAGGTAATTATTACGAATCAGGGTGAACTGCCGAGCCGGGCCGCCTTCTGGGTCGATCTGAGCATCAACCCGGCTGAAACGCCGCGCCAGAACTTACGCTGGGAAGAGAACTGCGGTACAACAGCCTGTCAGGGCATTGCTTGGGGCATTACGGGAACGCTAGAGGTGAGCGAAACCCTTGTGCTGCGCTCAGACTCGGATAGCTCAGGCACCAGTAACGGCATCGAACGTGCCACCAACTGGAACGGACAGTTTGCTGCTGGCACTACCGATTTGTATGTATTCGTGGATGCATGGAACCCGGAAGACGACAACGGTACCATCGAAGAGGGGCCAGCAGGCGAACAGAACAACCTGCTGCAACTATCGGGGTTAACAGTAGTAGAAGCACAGATCAGCGGCGTTGAGCAACAGCAACCATCTCTACTGCGCTCACTGGCACGATAAGAGCAGCATTGCACCAGCGGCAGGGAATGTATTTTTTGTGTCCTGTCGCTGGTGTTGGCCCTGCATCCAGCGGCGCTATATGCTATTGTCTTTTTGCTCATCATTCTGGTGTATGTTATCTGGGACGTGTTTCTCCGTTGTCATCTGCTTCTCTCCTGGCCCACGCAATAAGCAGGCCCTAACACGAGTCCATTCATCTTGAGCATAGGGCATTGCTCATTTGGAAACTGTTGTAATCGTACTCTTTATCCATACGAATCCCCTAAAGATCGGACAAACAATCGGACAGGCTTGTTTATCCCCACCCAATCCTTATACTCTAGTCTGCTATCCAGATACCTTCCCGATACCGTCCGGCGTATGCTATCTATGCCTGCCTGTGCCTGCAAGTGTGCAGGTGCGCTCATATCCAGGAGTTGGCTGTTGTGCATTGGCTGCATTCTCGTCTCAACCTATGGCTCGTAGCCCGTCCACTCGATTTACTCCCAACATGGCGGCTTATTCTCAGTGCGGGTAGCGTCGGCGTGATAACCGTGCTGCTCTTGCTGGTGCGCGACTCGATCTCCGCGCCCACCCCCGGTTATCAACCTGTACGATATGGGCAATCTGATTAACAGTGTCGTTACCCGACTACGGCCCCGCTTTGCTGAGCATCATGTTACGGTCGCACTCGACCCACACCTGCCGTCGGTGCCAACAAGTTATATGCAGATTGATCAGGTGTTGACCAATCTGCTCGAAACGCCGCCCTGCATACACCACCGGGAACCGCCAGCCATATAGTTGCAACGCATACCGCCGAGACAGTACATGTCGAAGTGCTGGCCGAAGGGCCAGGGATTCCGGAGGCCCTGCTGCCGCATATATTTGAGAAGTTCGGTCGGGCTGTCGCGTCGGAGCGTCCGGCGGTAGGGAGTGGTCTGGGCCTTGCAATTTGCCAAGGACTATAAGACAACACATAGCTGAAGGAGCATACAATGAGCTATCGTATTCTTGTTGTTGATGATGAGCCACCTATCGGGCGCTTGCTCAAGACTGGCCTGACTGCACGTGGGTACGAGGTGCAGATTGCCCGTGATGGGCAGCCGCTATTGATGCAGTGGTGGCCTGGAGGCCCGATGTGCTGGTGCTTGATCTGGTCCTGCCCGTTCTCGGTTGCTGGCCCGTATTCGGGTAGCATTGCGCTACTGCGAACGACTGGCCCGCGTGCATGCCGATGCAGTCAGTAGCTTTGGTGAGGTGCAGATAGACTACGCCCATCGGCGGGTCGTTGTGCGCGGCAAAGACGTCTCCACCTCACCCCCACCGCGTACGAATTGCTGCGCGTGCTCACAACTCACGCAGGAAAGGTATTGACGCATCGCTGGTTGTTGCGGTCGATCTCGGGCCTGCCAACGAGCACGATGTGCCAACCTCACGTCTATTTATCAATCAGCTACGAAATAAGATAGAGGCCAACACCGCACAGCCGGCCTCTATCCTGACCAAGCCAGGAATCGGCTACCAGTTCAGTGTGCTCAACGAGGGGTAACTGCTCAAAGGTCCTGCCCCCTCCATCTGTGCGCTGCTGTAGCATGCTCCTATACTAGCAGTCCAGCCCATCTCCAATCTAGGCAGCACAGATAAGATGCCTCTATTTAAGAGGGCAATTTATTTTTTACTACATACAGCAATAATTCAAATTCTGTTGACAGGTTCATACCCATCGTGTATCATAGAAACAACACACTAATTATTAAAAAAATATATCCTGTCAAATCCACCTGTTATGCCCTTCTAAAACACTCTGTCGTAAAATTGTTTTGCGTTATGATCCATGAAGAAAGGTATATGCTGTAATGCTCTAATTTACAATATATATCGGGTATCAAGATGAAACGCTATCTTTTTCAGATGTTACGCTCGTAATCGCTCCATCCCGCAATTGGAAAAGAAAGAGACAGCGATTTTAACCTATGGTCTGATAGGATTTCTGATACATCGTTGTTCCTGCACGCATCTGCAACGATAGTGTTGTAGTAGATATACCGAGCGGTATTGGCACGCATATTATCAGATAGTCGAACGGTTGAAAGAGGCACGCTTTATGCTTAAATCGTTCCAACGACTCCATACGTTGGCCCTCAATGCCAGTATTCAGACCAAAATCGTGTTACCCCTCTTTATCCTCTTCATTCTCTCCATCCTCATCAGTACCCTGGGTTTCCTCTTCAGTACCTCGGCAACACAAAAACAGGTGATTTCACGGCAACTCGAAAAGGATATTATTCAAGTAGAAACTGCGCTGCAAGATACCTATCACCTCACGTTGGAAAGTGGAACACGGCTCGCACAGGTGTTGGAAGTCTCGCTCTTAAATGACTCTGTATCAGAACAGAATATCGCTTCCCAGGTTTCAAAATGGCTGCTGACGGTGCGTGACGATTACCATATCGACCAGATTATTGTGCAGGATACGGCAGGCCGTGTGTACAGCAACATTGCGCCATCCCATCTAGAAGCTATTTCGGTAACCAGGCCAGATCTCATAGCACAGTGTACCGGAGTGCAGCACCAGATAACAACCTACGAAACAACGCCAGTACTGATTGTGTGCACCCCGGTCTTTGCCCAACCCGACTCCACCGAGCCTGCCAGCAAATGGGGGTATGTGTATTCGATTGTCGATTTGCAGGAACTGGTTGCCCGCATTCGGCAGAACCTAGATCTGGTTGCCAATCCGTACATTATCCGCATCGGCTCCGATAATCTGGGCTATCAGGTGATCCCGCTACCCGACTCGCAGATCGGCTCACAGGTGCATACCTTGCCGTTGCAGTTTGGTGCCGATACGATTGATGTTGCGATGGTGTTTAATATGAATGATATCAATCACATTGTCCAAAGCGGATTGCAGAGTATGTTGCTGGTCAACATCGGTGCGGCCTTGCTGAGTGCCCTCGTTGCGCTCTTCCTCACTCGGTTGCTGGTGCTTGGCCCCCTTACCCGGCTCACGGCAGTAGCACAGCAGGTGGCCGAGGGTGACCTCTCGGTGCGGGCCGAGGCCGAGTCGGGCGATGAGGTGGGCAAACTAGCAGCCGTGTTTCGTCGCCTGACAGAAGAAGTGTATGCCCGTGAGCAGAGCCTCAAGCAACAGTTGCGCGCCCTCCAGATAGAGATTGACCGCACGCGTGTACGTTACGAAACAGAGAAAATCCTCCAGACCAACTACTTCCAGGAACTGCGCCAGAATGCACAGGCGCTGCGTGATGAACTGAATGAAGGATAGGAGCCTACAGGAGCAGGAGAAACGGATGAGCCGGGATGTCTCATTGCCATCGCAGTGGCAAACCTTGCTGGCAAGCCTGCGGGCAGAACTGTCGTATGACAAACTTATTCCGACACTGGTCGGGGCATTTTCTGCCGTCATCGGTCTGTCCAGTCTCTACCTCTCGTTTGCGGCGCTCATTTTTAGCGGTGAACTCGCGCCCTATGTGCCAATCGGGTTTAGCCTGTTTGTGGTTGGTGGTATTATCACGCTGGCGCTGGTTGCGCTCGGCAGTTCGCTGCCGGGTGTCATCGCTGCCCCCCAATCGATTACCCTGATTATGCTGGTGTTTGTAACCTCCAGCGTGATCAGCCATATGGCTCCGGTCGCAAATACCCAGACGATCTTTGCAACCGTCATCGGCACCATTGTTGTTTCAACCTTGCTGACTGGTATAATCTTTTTATTACTTGGTCGGCTGGGTCTCGGTACGTTGGTGCGCTTTATCCCCTATCCAGTGGTTGGCGGGTTCCTGGCGGGAACAGGCTGGCTGTTGCTGGATGGCAGCCTGACCGTGCTTTCCGGGTTTGGCCTCGATCTGGCAGACTTGCCGGGCCTGTTTACCCCTGCCGCGCTGGTTCGGTGGGTGCCGGGGTTGGTTTTTGCGGTCACCCTCTATGCTATCAGCATACGTATCCGGCACTGGTTTACCTTTCCCGGAGTAATCCTGGCAGGGTCGCTCATTTTTTATGCTGTGATGATGGTGAACAACCTCTCCATTGAAGAGGCCCGCGCACAGGGTTGGCTGCTGAATGCGGTGAACAGTGGGCAGAGCGGTGCCTCGCTCTCGCTGGCAACCTTTGCCGCTATCCAAT
Source organism: Chloroflexaceae bacterium (assembly GCA_012033195.1). Taxonomy (GTDB): domain Bacteria; phylum Chloroflexota; class Chloroflexia; order Chloroflexales; family Chloroflexaceae; genus JAAUSQ01. The sequence continues at coordinate 6,118 of JAAUSQ010000160.1, read as the reverse complement.
GGCAACCCATCTTTGCAAGTGCCGCCCCGCTCGGAGCGTTGCTGGTTATCAGCATCATCTCGCTGCTCATCAGCATCAGCAGTATCGAGCTGATTGCTCAGAAAGATATGGATTTTAACCACGAGTTACGCCTCGTCGGAATTGCCAATATTGTCGCGGGCCTCGGTGCCAGTCCGGTCGGGTATCACGTGGTCAGTCTCTCGGCACTCAACTACGCCATCGGAGCCAGTACTCGTGTGGCTGGTCTGTTTGCGGCGCTCTTTACCGCCCTGCTGCTGGTCATCGGTGGTGCGCTGATCTCGTACTTTCCACGCCCGGTGCTGGGTGGGTTGATGTTATATTCAGCGCTTACCCTGCTCATCGAATGGATTTACCGAGCGTGGTTCCGGCTCAGTCGGGTAGACTTCTTTCTCCTTGTTATGACCCTGGTAACCATCATTGTCAGCGGTCTGGTGGTGGGAGTGGTGGTTGGTATTGTGGTTGCTATCATCATCTTCACCGTTGCTTACAGCCGCATGAATGTTATCAAGCACGAGTTGCCCGGTTCGATCTACCACAGCAACCACAGCCGCTCCTATCATCAACAGCAGTTTTTGCGGGCCAATGGACAGCAAATTCATATCCTCCGGCTGCAAGGCTACCTCTTTTTTGGCACTACCCACACCCTCGTCCAACGGATTCAAGATCTGTTTGAGGGGCAGCATCAGAATCGGTTGCGCTTCTTGATCCTCGACCTGCGCGACATACGCGGCCTCGATAGCTCGGCAACGCTGGGCTTTACCAAGCTACGGCGGCTCGCCCGCGATCACCACGTGTCGCTGGTGTATACCGCCCCCAATCGCTTGTTGGAACAGTTTCTCAAACAACAGGGCATCGTCAGCACAGAAGGCACTACCAATCGGCTGTTTGCCGACCTGGATAGAGGCCTGGAATGGTGCGAGAACCAACTGATTGAACCAACCAGTCTGGCTCGTCAACACAACCTGCCGCTCGCTCTGCAACTCTACGATGCCTTTGCATCATCCGAGCACGTTTCCCAATTTATCACCTATCTTGAACGCCACGAATGGCCTGCTGAAACGCCGCTCTTTGCCCAGAATGTTCGGCATCGCACCCTCTTCTTTATCGAGCACGGGCGTGTTTCGGTGCTGCGCACCTTCGCCGATGGCAGTAATCGCCGCTTTCAGACGCAGGGGGCCGGCTCGACGGTGGGCGAGTTGGAATTCTTGCTCGATACACGGGCCTACACAACCGCTATCACCAACGAACCGACGATTGGCTACAGCCTTGCCCGGACTGCCTTCGAGCGGATGCAGCAAGAAGACCCTGCGCTGGGGCTTCAGTTTCACGCCTACATTGCCCGTTCGCTAGCGATCAAGTTGTTTGCCTCAGATCGGGCAATTGATATGTTGATGAATGCCCACGATCTGACCGAGGCCGAAGAACACGACCTCTTTAATATTATGAATACCGAGGTAGAAACACCTCATCAGACCGATGATGCAGATGAATTTGAAGACGATCCATACACCGTCTTGAGCAGGGTGAGCCGTACACTGCAAGAACGCACATCCGCACAGGATGGGTACACTCCCCTGTTATAGACAAGATTTTCTGGTAGTTGCAACACGTGAACCCGGCATAGCACCGCAGAACCTGCAACAGTGCTTTGTATCTGCATAGATAGAAAGAGAGCAAGTCGTATGGCGAAAGTCATTTCCGTGCATTCATTTCGCGGTGGAACTGGTAAATCTAGCTTTACCGCGAACTTGGCCTTGCTGCTGGCGGCTCCCAATCGGCGGGTTGCTATTGTCGATACCGATATTCAATCGCCAGGTATTCATATCTTCTTTGGTGTTAATTCCAAAGAAGTCACCTATTCGCTCAATGATTATCTCTGGGGGAAGTGTAGCATTCAGGATGCCGCTATTGACCTGACCCCTCGTTATGGCGATGTTATCAAGGGCAAGTTGTTTCTTATTCCATCCACATCGATGCAGGCGAAATTGTGCGTATTCTGCGAGAAGGCTTCGATGCCCGCACCCTCACCCGTGGCATGCGACAGATTATTAAAGAGCTAAATCTGGATGTGTTATTGATCGATACCCACCCTGGCCTGAACGAAGAAACCATGCTCTCGATTGCGATTTCACACACGCTCATTATTGTGCTGCGGCCCGATCAGCAAGATTATGCGGGTACCAGTGTCACGCTCGAAGTGGCAAGTGCGCTGAACGTGCCCAATATGATGCTCCTGGTGAATAAGGTGCCGCCAATTTTTGCAACCCATGCTGTGCAAGAACATATTGCCGCAAGCTTCAACTGTCGGGTTGCGGCGGTGCTGCCGCATGCCTATGAAATGATGGAGCTTACAAGCAGCGATATTTTTGCCTTGCGCTATCCCGACCACCCGATTACCCATACCATCAAACATGTCGCCCATATGGTGCTCGGCGAGTGAAACAGACTGGTTCCCTAAAATCGGTGCCTTTCATCTGTTCTACCAGCACATCTCCCAGGCGTGGTAGCGGCAGCCTAGAACGCTCGGTAAAGAGAGCGCCTACTGGTATTGTGATGTTATTGTCGCCAACGGCTTCGAGGTATAATCGCGGGGGAAACAGCAACGGGTGGGCCGCTATGCTAACGCTTGCAGGCGGGCCAGCACATGCTCTACCGGGGCAGGGTGACGCAGGCGCAATACCAGCGGCGGGCCATCTGCTGCAAGGGCTGCGGCATACGTCTTGCGAGCCGACCGGGTGCAGGTGAGAATGTACCACAGCAAGGACTGCCGCCCGAACAGCCGACCGGGATGCTCAAAACTGCCTGGTGCGGCGGCGGTGTGGGTTGCCATCCGCCAGAGCGTACGTCGCAGCACCCGCCAGAGCAACACCATCCGCTCATAGTCGAGCCAGATCAGCGCTTGCACCTGTTGCATATCTACAGCGCTGATCTGGCGATAGGTGCCTTCCACAATCCAGGCAGGGCCACGCAACGCATCGGTAACACGCTGCCGATAGTGCACGGCTGCAACCTGCACCCAGCCAGGATGCCAGCGCAACCGTGTTAATTCGATATGCGGCAGGCCAAGCATGTGCGCCAGTGTTGCAGCCAGCGTTGTTTTGCCTGCTCCCGGCATACCAACAATAGCAATGCGTTGCAGGGAAGTATGAGCAGCACGATCAGCCTGCGCATTCATACGGGTCCCTTGCTATCTGTCAGTGGGGTGAAGGCACGCGCAATCCGGTATCGCGCCACCCGACCAAACTGGTCATCGAAGGCACGCGCAAACGGCAGCGGCGCATGGTGCGACTGGTAAGGGTGCATCTGGCGCATTATGTTAAACCCACCCGCACTAATCACCATATCGGCCTGCACGAAGAGTGCCTGGGCAGGCATACAATCAAGGTACCCAACGACCGACGGCAACCACGCGGGGCGTTGCGGTGCAACCAGCCAGAGCCGTGGCAGGACGTGGTGCTGTGCGGCCCGCAAACGTGCATAGGCCAGTAGTTCGGCGGTTTCGTGGTCGCTGCCAGCGTGAACAATTAACCAGTGCGGCCCATCTTCCGGAAGCAGCAGCACCGGCGGCACCATCGGTGCAGGCGGATCGATCAGCGATAACGGCTGTATGTGTCGTGCATATGTGTGCAGGTAGGCCGTATGATCGGCTTGCAGTGGCTCCAACATATAGGCCGTGTCAAAGTGGAGCGGTGTTGCAGGCAGGCGTGGCACATAGCGCTGCCAGCGCAGGAGCCGTGCCAGCAGATACACCGGAACATCAGCGGGCAGCAGCGTTGCATCCCATTCGCCGCAGATACCCGCCGGAAACACATCGAGATAGATTGCGGTCGGCTGCACGGTGTGCAGGGTGGCCCGCAGCCAATCGCGGAAGCGTTCCCGGTTGGTGGACAGGGTGTCGGGCACACGCAGCACCGCATGATTGCCGACGATGCGCGGGTCGTCACCAAACGGCGATGCCGTCAGCAGCAGCACAGGCTCGGACAGGCCGAGGGTGTGGATCACGGCGCGGGCGCGAGTCAGGTGGCCCAGGCCGCCGCCAAGCGCATAATAGACAATCATGGCGTACTGCTCGCTTGCGTTGTGGTGGCCTCGTAGGGTTGTTCAAATATGGCACGATAGGCCGCCGCCTCGCAGGTATGGGTCAGGTGGTCGGCAACCAGCGCGTGGCAGGCCGCGCCATACTGCTGCAAGGTTGCATTGTCCAGCAGAGCGGCACGTGTCAGGGCCAGGCGACAATCGTGCACATCGCCTGGTGCAAACAGAATGCCGTGCTCCCCATCAACCAGCACATCGCTCATACCACCGACTGCCGCCGCCAGCAGGGGCACCCGTAAAGCGGCAGCCTCCAGCACAACATTCGGCAACCCATCGTACAGCGAAGGCACCGCTACCAGATCACAGGACGCATACCGCCACGGCAGATCGCCGTGGTCAATATACGGCGTATAGCTCCAGGTCAGCGCCTCAGCGTGGGTATCCAGCCATGCCGCCAGCGACGGCTCGATATCGCCCACGATAGTGAGGTGTAAGCGCTCGGCACAGCCCGATGCCCGGATTGCCCGTAACAACAGCAAGCCGCCTTTTTTCGCTTTAAGCTGCCCAAACAGCCCGATCACCCGTCGCCCATCCGCCACATGTTCGGCGTGCCATGCGGTAGCCCGTTGCTGGTCAGAAGGGAGCAATTGCCATTCTGCCACGTTGATACCATTGGGGATATAGACAGGGTGGATATGCGGAAACAGGGCGTTGATACGTGTGGCTTTGTCCCGGCTCACAACACATACCTGTGCGGCGCGTTGCAGTGCATCGTAGAGAATAGGGCGCTGCCGTGCGCTAAAAATGCCTACATCAAAGTCGTTGCCACGCAGACAGACCAGCAACGGTAGCCGCAGCCATGCCGCCAGTACTGGTGCAGCCAGTAGCGGAAGTTGCCCGCCGAATGCAACCACCCACTGCCACGGCACCGCTTGATGCTGTGCGGCCAGGGTGGGCCAGAGTTGCGCGAGCGTGTGGGGTGGGTCGTTGCCCACCGCAACAATGTAATCGGTGCCGTTGGCCCGCTGCCGCTGTCGAAACGAGCCGCGCCGCCCCAGATGCAGCACATCGATGGTTATCCCATTGGAGCGCAGCGCTGTCACAATCCGATCACAGGACTGCGCGAGGCCGCCCCGGTCGGGATAAAAGCGCTCGGTGATCCAGAGGACATGCGGCGTGTGCAGATGAGACATGCGTGCAAGCCTCCGTTTTAACTGGCCCCGAACCCTTCGTCGAGGTCGCTGTGATCATCCATCATATCATCATCATCCGCGCCGCCTTTTTTTGTGAGCGTAAATGAGCGCACATCATAGGTATCGTAGTAGGTATCTTCTCTACCGATCAGAATGGGCGCGTAGCCCTCCTGCTGATAGTATGCATGGCGGGCCTTTGCTTCCAAATCCATTCGCTGAGATGGATCTTCTGCGCTGCTGTCCATACTGAAATACCACCCGATATTACTGCTAGATTCTTCCGAAGCACGGGCCGCACAATCAACACAGATATCTGGTCGCCGCTGTGAAATGTGTTCGGCGCACGATGGGCGGTTGCACGCGGCGCAGTAGAGCATCGGTCGATTGGTGCAATTGTGTAATACAAAAAAGCCGCGCTTGATCCAGCATTGTTCTTCCATAAGCAACAGTCTCCTTCTACACACATGTTATACTATAGCCAGCAACACCCGACCCGCCGCCAGTTCAGACGTGCGTCCAACCCTGCATCACTTGAGGAGCCGCCCGATGCTTGATATCAATACCACGCCACCCAATGAACTTGCCGCCTTTCGGCAGGCTGTGCGCGAACAACAGGCCTTCAAACCGCTTGAGGTCAAAATCAAGCTGATCTTTGGCTGCAACCTGCGCTGCCAGATGTGCAACCACTGGCGCTACCCCGGCGAGCGTCCACTCACCATTGCCCACTGGCACAGCGTGCTGGATGAACTGGCGGCGCTTGGCTGTCGCAAAGTGCATTTCAGCGGCGGCGAGCCAATGCTGCGCCCCCAACTGCCCGAACTGGTAGCACACGCCCACCATCTGGGAATGCGGGTCAACCTGACAACCAA
>JAAUSQ010000159.1 GCA_012033195.1 Chloroflexaceae bacterium | reverse complement strand
AGCCAGTTCCACCCTGGAGTTTCTGTTCGCGGGCCCAATCGTCCACACCCCGCTGTTTGCTGGCTTTTGTGGGCTGCCGCCGCCGAGCACTCGGGAAACGCACCCCACAAGCGTCCGCACAATGCTGACCGTACCGCGTCGGATTATGGCGTGTGCGCGTGGGTGGCTGCCGAGGCATAATCAGTCACCACATATTAGCATACTGCTAGCCCCCGCTTCATCATAGGGAGCGGGGGTCTTTTTGAACCAAAAACAAACGGCAGAAGTCTGATGACCGCTGCCGTTTCCCAACTCATCGTTGCGGTGGAGCGCTACTCCAGGTAGTCGCGCAGGTGCAGGCCCACATCGGGCTGACGCAGACGGCGCAGTGCCTCGGCCTCAATCTGACGGGCACGCTCGCGGGTCATGCCCAACACGCGGCCTACTTCCTCCAGCGTGCGGCGTTGCCCATCCAGCAGACCATAGCGCAGGTCAATGATGCGGCGCTCACGCTCGTTCAGGTGATCGAGCGCCGTTGCCAAGTCGTGGCGTAGCATCTGCTGGGCCGCAAACTCGGTCGGGTGTGGCAATTCTTCGTCGGGCAAAAAATCGCCCAGCGTATGCTCACCCTCGTCACCGACGGGCGTTTCCAGCGACACCGGACGGCGTGCCGCCTCCAGCACACGCTGAATGCGCTCGACTGGCTGGCCCAGTGCCAGCGCAATCTCCTCGGCGGTCGGCTGACGCTCCAGCGACTGCGAGAGCTTTTCGGCGACCCGCTTGACCTGCCCCACCGACTCACTCATATGCACAGGCAGGCGAATGGTACGGCCCTGCTCGGCAATGGCGCGGGTGACAGCCTGCCGGATCCACCACGTCGCATAAGTCGAAAACCGATTGCCCTTGTGATAATCAAACTTTTCAACGGCCCGCATCAGGCCAATATTTCCCTCTTGAATGAGGTCGAGCAACGACAGGCCGCGCCCAACATATTTCTTTGCAATGCTCACAACCAGTCGCAGGTTCGCCTGGATCAAGTGGCGACGCGCTTCCACACCGCTTTCGATATCGGCGGCAAGTGCCCGACGCAGTTGTGCGCTCAGTTCTTCACTGGCATTATTCAAACGTTCACGCGCAGCATCACCCCGTTCCATCCGCTCGGCAAGTTCAATTTCTTCGCTAGCGGTCAGGAGCGATACTCGTCCAATCTCTTGCAGATAATGCTGTACAGCATCCAGCACGGGTGCCTCAACGCGTGCCGCAACATCCGAGAGCGGTACCTCATCGGTCGTTTCGTGCATCTCGTCAAGGTTGGTGTACGACTCCATATCGGGCTCATCGCCCGGCATGTGTGCATCATCAAAACGCCACATTGGTGTTGTTTCGAGCATGGCTGCTCCTTCCCTGATGTATGAGATAAGTACGCGGCTCCGCCCGACAGTCGGGTGGAGCCGCGCCCTCGAAAAGCTATCCAAGTTTCATACGTTCCTATGCCGGCACTCAACAAAACTCGGTCAAGCGCATAGCGCGGTTATCTTTATAATGAGGGTGCGGCAACGAGCAGATCAAGCTGATACATGCTCTTATGTAGTGTAACGCACGAAGGTATCTTTGTCAAGGGGTATTTCAGGGTGAAAAGAGCCAGACCGATGAGAGAATTCTCATCTGTTAAGCACAATAAGAAGTAAACAATGTATCCTACACTGTGCATTTTACCACAGATCACACCATTTTGGGAATCGCTACTGTTGAGATATCACAACTGCCACTTGTGCCGCCACCCGCGCATTCTGGCGTAGCAGTGCGGTATTGGTGGTAATACTTTCTCCATGCGTTTCTTTGGCCATCGCTGCCAGCAAAAACGGCGTGACGGCTGGCCCACGCACGCCTGCTCTTTCGGCCTGCTGCAAGGCCCGCCCGATAGCGGCCTCAACTTCGGCACGTGGCAGCGCACTCTCGGCAGGTGGCGGCACACACAGCAGCATGCCTGCTTCGTTCCCCAATACACGATGTGCCCGCCAGATCGCTGCAACTTCGGCGGGGCTATCGGCGCATGCAGGAATGGGCATACCGCTGCTCTGGCTATAGAATGCTGGAAACTCATCAGTCTGGTAACCCATAATCGGTACACTCTGTGTTTCCAGGTATTCCAGTGTTGCAGGCAAATCAAGGATCGCTTTGGCTCCGGCACAGACCACCAGCACTGGAGTACGCGCCAGTTCGGTCAGGTCTGCCGAAATATCAAGCGTGTGCTGGTAGCCCCGATGCACCCCACCGATGCCGCCTGTTGCAAACACACTGATACCAGCACGACGGGCAATTGCCATCGTCGCTGCAACCGTGGTGCCGCCGTCCCATTGTTGCGCCAGTGCTACGGGCAGGTCGCGCCGCGAGAGTTTGTGGGCGGTTGTGCTGCGGGCCAGTTGCTCCAGTTGGGCATCATCCAACCCTACCACAATATTACCCGCAATTACTCCGATTGTTGCCGGAATTGCGCCCTGCTGCTGCACCTCGGCTTCCATCAGGCGGGCAATCGCTAGATTGTGCGGGAAGGGCAGGCCGTGTGTGATGACCGTGCTTTCAAGCGCTACCGTTGGCGTAGCCATATGTTGCATTCCTTTTGCTTGTCCAATCCCTGCCAGAGAAAGGGGATTACACCAATTACAGCAACCCCTTGATCTCTTCGGCGGCCTTGCGGGTCATACCGGGCACTGCCGCCAGATCATCAATCGACGCCTGCCGAATACCATCAAGCGAGCCGAATGCTTTAATCAGGGCCTTCTTACGCTTCGGCCCGATGCCTGGTACATCATCGAGCAGCGAAGTCATTGCCACTTTGCCGCGCAACTTGCGATGATAGGTGATTGCATAGCGGTGCGCCTCTTCGTCGATGCGCTGCACCAGATGCAGGGCGGGGCAGTTGCGGTCAAGCACCAGCAACGCAACACGGTTAGGCCGCACCAGATCAAAGCGGTTGCGGTCAACGCCCTTCGCTACCCCCCACCACCGGAATATGGGCAAAGCCCAGTTCTTGCATCGCAGCATAGGCCGCATTGAGTTGCCCGCGCCCGCCGTCAATCAGCACCAGGTCGGGCAGGGTTGCCCATTCTGCCGCCTTCTCTTCGTGGTCTTGCACCCGCTCGGTATTCTGCTCGTCTTCGTCGGTGCCCTCCAGCGCATCAGCGGCCCGCTTGAAGCGGCGATATATCACCTCGCGGATGGAGGCCACGTCGTTGGCTCCCTCGACAGTCTTGATCTTAAAGCGGCGGTAGCTCTTTGGCTTAGGTGCGCCCTGTTCAAACACCACCATACTCGCCACCGACTGCGCCCCCTGGGTATTTGAAATATCATATGCCTCGATGCGCTGCGGCAGTCCGGTCAGTTCCAGCCGGTCGCGCAGGTCGGACAGCCCCGCCACGGCCCGCTGCTCACTGTTGAGCCACTGGGTACGCATCTCGTCCAGTTTGCGCTGTGCGTTCTGGGTGGCCAGTTCAATCAGGCGGCGCTTCTCGCCCCGACGCGGCACCTCAATCTCAACCTTATGATCGCCCTTCTGGGCCAGCCAGCTTTCAATAATTTTTGGCTCTTCGATATAATCAGCCAGCAACAGATGGGTCGGCACATCGGGGGCGCGGTTGTAGAACTGCGTGATGAAGGAGGCCAGCAGTGCGCCGTCGCTTTCGTCTTCGGCCCCCTGCAACGTGTACGGCTCGGCCCCGATCAGCTTGCCGCCCCGAATAAAAAGCACCTGCACCACGGCGCTGCCCTCCTCGCGAGCCAGTGCAATCACATCCTGATCGGTATCGACGGTGCGCAACACCTGCTGCTTTTCGAGTACCTTTTCAATCGCCCGCAGCCGGTCGCGCAGGTAGGCGGCCCGCTCAAAGTTCAGGTCTTCGGCAGCCTGCTCCATCTCCTCGCGCAACTTGCGTACAATCTGGTCACTCTTGCCTTCCAGAAAACGACAGACCGACTCGATTGCATCGCGGTATTCTGCTTTGCTGACCAGACCGGGCACACACGGCCCCAGGCAGCGCTTGAGATCATGGTAGAGGCAGGGCTTACGCATGCGGTGGTGGCGCTGAAACTTGTTCTCCCCACACGCAAACGAAGGCCGAAAGGCAAACAGCCGATTGAGCAGATCGAGCGTCTGCCGCACCGAGCTAGCATTGGCATAGGGGCCAAAATACCGTGCCCCATCCTCCTGCACATTGCGCGTTGAAAAGATGCGCGGCCACTCCTCGTTAATGGTCACTTTGATATAAGGGTAGCTCTTATCATCTTTAAGCAGGATGTTGTAACGCGGGCGGTTTTCTTTGATCAGATTCATTTCGAGCAGTAGCGCCTCAAGCTCGCTCTGCGTCACAATAATCTCGAAGTCGGCAATTTGGCTGACCATACGGCGGGTCTTGGCATTCAGGCCACGCGGCGCACCAAAGTATGAGCGCATCCGGTCGCGCAGGTTTTTGCTCTTGCCGACGTAGAGCAGCGTGCCGTTGGTATCCTTCCAGAGATACACGCCGTTAGTCTGCGGCACATTCTTGAGCCGCTCCTCGAAGGCGGCGTGGTCGGCTATCGCCGTAAATGTTAAGTCAGGCATTGGTATGTTTAACGGGTATCAGAGCGTTGATATGATGGTATGTATTGTAGCGAGCACGGGGCCAGTCGTCAACAACATCCGTTCTACGCCCGCGCCTCACGCGGGGTAGCGGTCGTGTCAGGCTTTTTCGCGGGCATATTCACCAGCAGCACCCCGGCGATGACTGCCGCAAAGCCAAGCACAAACACCAGCGAGAGCTGTTCGCCGAGTAGCAGCGCACTGAGCACCGCCGCCGAAAGCGGGTTAACGTTGATGTAGACCACCACCTGTGTTACTGGCAGCACCGCCAGTGCGCGTGTCCAGAGAAAGTGTGAGAGTGCGCCACCAAACGCTCCCAGGAAGATCAGTAGCGCAACCAGGCGTGGGTCGGTCAGGCGGGCCAAGGCAGCGCCAACATCTTCGGTGAACATGACCGGCACCAGCAGCAGGCTGCCCAGGAACATGGCGTATGCCAGCACGGTGATCGGCTTGTATGTGCGGAGCAGGCGACGGGCCAGCAAGCCATAGCCCGCAATGCAGAAGGCCGAGAGCAGCAGCAGCGCATCACCCAGCAGGGGTTGCCAGCCACCCGCAAAGGTCAGGCCACGCTCAATAACAGTGGCCGCAATGCCGCCGATGCTCAGCAGCACGCCGACAATCTGCCGTCCGGTCAGCCGTTCGCTGCCCAGCATGCGGGCTAGCATTGCGCTCCAGAGCGGCGCAGTTGCCAGCATCAGCGCCCGCGTGCCGCTTCAGTCAGTTGCAGGCCCGTGTTAAACAGCCACGAGAACGATGTAAACATTACTACACCCGTTGCCAGCAGCATGGGCAGGTCGCGGCGTTGTACCCGCAGCAGGGCCGGAGCGATGAGCAGCAGCGCCAGCAGCAGCAGCAGCGCCCCCTGCCCGAAGCGCAGCACCGCCAGCGTAATCGGCGGAATGTCTTGCACAACCACGCGGGTTGCGACAACTGCCGCGCCCCACATGATAGTGGCGGCAAGGGCACTGCTATTTGCAATCAGCAGACGCATGTATCTTCTCCCATTATCTTCCCTCACCCCTGGCCCTGCTCCTACGGACGGAGCGCGGGAGATAGCCCGGCACCACTGGCCTCGTGTCACTCACCTGTATGCTTTCTCCCCAACGACCAGCAGCATCGAGCGGGTGGGCGGGAGCGCTTTGGTCAGGGTAGCCACGATGCGCTTGCCAAGCACCTGAAGCGGTTGGCGCAGCAAACGCCCCTCCCTCAGACCAACCCGTTCCCAGGCAGCTTCGTAGCGCCGGGTGACCACCTGCATACCCGCCTGCTCTACCAGCCAGCACAGTTCGCCCATGGTGTAGGTGCGGGCGTGTGTGGTGTAGCGGGCTGTCCCTTCCAGCCGCATCTTGTGGGTAAACTCGTTCCAGGTATCCAGGCTTTGCCATAGCAACACCCGCAGCAGCGTGCGGGTACGGCTCTTAAAGTACAGTTCGTTGGGAGTGGTAATAACCAGCCGCCCGCCCGATACCAGTACGCGCTGCAATTCGCGCAGCACAGGCAGCGGCGAGTACACCAGATGCTCGATCACCTCGGAGAACACTACACAATCGAAGGTGTTTTCGGCAAAGGGCACAGGCTCGCGTTCGAGGTTGGCCTGCCGCACCTCAACACCCAGTTGCTGCCAGAGCGCTTGTCGCCCCGATGGGTCAAGGTCAACACCGCTCACGGTATAGCCCGACTCAACCAGCAGGCGTGTGAACTGCCCCGGTGTCACGCCCACCTCCAGCACATGGGCGGGTGCAGGGGCAGCGCTGCCAGCGTTGCGGCGTAGCGGTGGCGATGCAGCCGGAAGTAGGCCGCCTTGTTATCGTTGCGGGCATACTGCTCGACCCGTCGAAACAGTTCGCCCGTCATTGATGCACTCATGCAGTATGTCCTTGTTTTTCAACATGCGACCCGGCGCTGATGCACCTGGCTCATATACGAAGCCCCGCCGGGGCCGGGTTCCCGTTCTGCGCGGGCGCGTTGCGTTGCTTTTTGCCAAGCGGCTCCGCGTGTAGTATGATGGGACTATGATGCAACAACCCCAACCATCAAATCTGGTGTTCTGGTACAGCTTGCGGCGCATCGTGCTACGCTGGCTGATCAGTTCACTGGCTATCTTTGCGGCGGTGTGGCTGGTGCCCGGTATTACGTTCAGTGGTCCCGGTTGGCAACTGGGGGTGGTCGCTGCTATCCTGGGCCTGCTCAATTCGCTGCTGCGCCCGTTGTTGTTCCTCTTTGCACTCCCGCTGATCTTGCTCACGCTTGGCCTGTTTATGCTGGTTATCAATGCCGCTCTACTGGCCCTTGCTTCTCTGGTTGCCGATCAGCTTGGCATTGCGTTTGTGGTGGATGGCTTTGGTGCGGCGATATTTGGTGGCTTGATCATCTCAGTTGTCAGCATGATCCTCAATTTGCTGGTTGGTGAGCAGAGCTTCTATATTCGGGTGCAGCGCAGCACCGACCGTGAACCGTAGCCCGCCCGCTCAGTCGGCGGGACGTTCGCCCGCTGCCTTCTGGCGCTCTAGCTCTTCCGCGATCAGTTCGCGCCGCAGCACCTTACCTACCACCGTCTTGGGCAGTTCTTCGCGGATCTCCACCTCACGCGGGAGCTTGTACGGCGCGAGATACTGACGGCAGAAGTCGCGGATTTCGTCGCGGGTAGGCGGGCTACCATCCTGCGGCACAATATACGCCTTTACCGTATCGTCGCCGCGTGTGGGGTGCGGAATGCCCGCCACAACTACCTCGCGCACCTTGGGATGCATATAGAGCACCTCTTCGACTTCGCGGGGCAGCACCTTGAAGCCACCAACAATCATGACATCTTTTTTACGATCCACGATATAAAAGTAGCCGTCTTTGTCGGCGCGGCAGATATCGCCCGTATGCAGCCAGCCATCCTCCGAAATGGTGCGGGCTGTTTCTTCGTCGCGCTGCCAGTAGCCCTGCATCACCTGCGGCCCGCGTACCAGCAACTCGCCGGTTTGCCCATTGTCGAAGGGCAAATCTGCGCCCGTTTCCAGGTCGATCAGGCGTGCCTCGACATCGGGCAGCGGAATGCCGATGCTGCCGCTGCGCCGCTCGCCATGCACCGGGTTGGCATGCGTCACGGGTGATGCTTCGCTCAAGCCATAGCCCTCCACCAATCGCCCGCCGGTGAGCTTGCCGAAGCGCTCCTGAATTTCCATTGGCAAGGGAGCCGAACCACTGATACAGGCATCAATGCTGCTCATATCGTACTTTTTCACGTTGGGATGGTTGACCACCCCGATATACATAGCGGGCACGCCGGGGAAGAGGGTACAGCGTTCGTGCTCAATAATACGCATCACATTTTCAATCGGGCGCGGATTGGGCACAATCACCATCTCACCACCGATCATCACGGTGTAGATCAAACACGTTGTCATCCCATAGACGTGGAAAAATGGAATCGCCGACATAATCTTTTCTGCGCCTGGTCGCGCCTTGGGATACCACGCCTGCACCTGGCGCACGTTGGCATTGATGTTGTTGTGCGAGAGCATTGCGCCCTTGGGGGTGCCTGTTGTGCCACCAGTGTACTGGAGCAGGGCAATATCTTCGGGCTGCACAGGGACAAGCGGCGGGGTCGGGTCGTACTTCTTCAGCAGATGATCAAAGTAAAAGATATCGTGTTCGGGCCGTACCTCAACCCAATCGGCCTCGCGCTGCTGGCTGAAGCGCACCAGCAAGCGGAAGTGCCACGACAGCGTATCGTAAATATAACTGACGATGACCCGCTTGACGGGAGTATTGGGTTGCACTTCGCGCAGTCGCCGCCAGAACAGGTTCAGAATGATAATCGTTTCGGCCCCGCTATCGACCAGTTGATGCTGAAGCTCACGGCTGGTATAGGTCGGGTTGACATTGACGACAACCGCACCGATCCGCACTGCCGCAAAGAAGGCAATCGCAAACTGGGGCGAGTTGGGCAACATCACCGCTACCCGGTCGCCCTTGCGTACACCAAGCTGATAGAGCGCCGTAGCGAAGCGGTTGACCAGTTCATTCAATTCTTGATAGGTGTGTTTGCCGCCAACGGTAATGCGGTCGCGGGCCAGGTAGCGCAGCACAAAATTGCTGGCAATGTTGGAAGGATAGGTCTGCGCCGTCTCCGTCAGAATCCGGTCGAGCAGCATGGGGGGATAATCGAGGCGGGCCGGGATACCCGGTTCATAAAAACGGAGCCACGGCTTTTCCACACCCCACCTCCTGCGCTAGATAAAGAAGAACCAGTCAGCCGCACCATGCACCTGACTGGTCTGAAACGTTACAAGCTTACACATCATCCCGCAGCCAGCCACGCTCACGAGCAATAAACTTGATGGTGGCATCATCGGGTGGATACAGCCCGGCGGCCTGATACGCATAGGCCAGCAGTGCCGCGCCGCCAATCAGACCAAGACCGAGGCCAATCAAGAACGTCAGAATACCAAGTACCTGTTTCATAAGTACACTTACTCCTGTTTCATCAGAAGAGTCTGAACAACCTGCGTTCGGTATCCTATCATACCGCATGCCGGCGATGAGCGTCAACTCAACCGAAGACCAATCGCTTCGGTAATATCCACAAGCAAGCTCTGTGCCGCCGTTACCGTGCGTCCTTCTGCCGCCGCCGCCAGAACAAGCTCGGCACCCGCCAGAAGTGCATTGAGGGCGTAGGGTGTCCGGAGATTGTTGCTCATGTGCATATCAAACTCGGTGCGTACCTGCTCGATCTCAAGCTCTTCGCCGCTGCCGCCCGATACGTGCAGGGCTTGCCGCACGCGCTCGACCCGCACCTGAGTATAGGCTACGCCCTTCTCTTCATAGCTAAAGTCTTTGCGATACGAAAAGTTGAGCAAGTACCAGCGCAGCACGTTCGGGTCGTACTGCATCAGTGCATCGCGCACAAACACAAGGTTGCCGAGCGACTTGCTCATTTTGGCTTCACCGAGCCACACCAGGCCGGTATGCATCCAGATACGGGCAAACGGCTGCTTGCCGGTGTAGGGTTCTGACTGGGCAATTTCGCACGAGTGATGCGGGAAGATCAGGTCGCGCCCGCCGCCGTGAATGTCGATCTGCTCCCCCAGATAGCGGGTTGCCATTGCGCTGCACTCGATATGCCAGCCCGGACGACCCGGCCCCCAGGGGCTTTCCCAGATTGGCTCGTCGTTTTTGCTGCGCTGCCACAGCACAAAGTCAAGCGGGTCTTCTTTAAACGGGTCGTTGGGGTTGTTGCCGCGTTCGTTGGCCGTTTCCAGCAATTGCTCATAGTTCATCTGCGCCATCTGCCCAAATGCCTCGGCCCGGTCGATGCTGTAGTATACATTGCCCTCGCGCACATATGCATAGCCCTCGGCAACCAGATGCTCAATGATTTCAATCATCGAGGGGATTTCGTGGCTAGCTTTGGGGTAGTAGGTCGGGCGGAGCATGTTCATTGCCATCGTATCATCGAGGAACTGAGCGGTGTGCAGTTCGGCCAGCTTGCGCCAGTCTACACCGTCGCGCTTGGCCCGCTCAAACAGGGGGTCGTCAATATCAGTCACATTCTGGCAGTAAATAACCTCGGCACCTTTCCATCTCAGATAGCGGATCAGCACATCAAAGACGAGGTACGTACGGGCGTGGCCCATATGGGTGGTATCATAAGGGGTGACACCGCACACGTAGACAGTCACGGGGCGGTCAGTTGGAATGACAAACTCTTCCTTACGGGCAGAGTATGAGTTATACAACAGCATAGGATATATTCCTTAACGGTTTATGGTCTCATTGCTATTAAGCATTATAGCACTACCCTGTCGGCAGAGGGCAGGGTAGATCGTGTACCCCACCACCCGGCGCTGAAGCACCGCGCTCATACACGAAACCCCTGCGAGCTTGGTCTATCGACCCGTGCCGATTGTCCATTAAGCACCGTACAGTAGGCCGCCTCGACCCGGTCGGTGACGGCAGGCCAGAAATATTGAGCTGCCCAAGCCGGGGCCGCTGCTGCCATCGCTGCGCGGCGGGTTGGGTCGTGCAGCAGGCTGGCAACGGCAACGGCCAGTGCATCCGGGTCGCGGGGTGGCACCAGCAACCCAGTGCGCCCGTCGTCGACCACTTCGGGGAAGCCGCCAAAATTGCTGGCAACAACAGGCAACCCACACGCCTGCGCCTCAACCAGACTGATGCCGAAGGTCTCGCTGGCATAACTGGTTGCCAGCAGCAGGTCGGCGGTACTGTAGAGCCGGGGCAGCGCCGTGCGGGGCACCGCCCCCAGGAAGCGCACCCGTCCACGCACATCGGTATCGTGTGCCAGTTGTTCGAGGCGGGCACGGTCTTCGCCATCGCCTGCAATCAGCAGGGTCGCGGTGGGCAGGTGCGGCAGCGCCCGGATTG
>JAAUSQ010000158.1 GCA_012033195.1 Chloroflexaceae bacterium | reverse complement strand
GTTCGCCGAGGAAGAGTTGGCGGATGTCGGGGTCGGAGAGGTAGCGCTCGGAACGGATCCCGAAGAGCTGCTGCTTGAACCAGGCGATCTGCCGCTGGAGCTCGGCGAGTTCCTTCTGCAGCTCGAGGTGCGCGGCCTGCAGTCTGCGGTGCGAGTCGAGGAGCGCAGCGATCTCGTCAGGCTTCATCGAGGCTGCGCGCTCTTCGTTCCGCATGCCTCTCTTCTACCGCATCCGCGCTCGCTTACCAAGTGGGATTCCGTCGAGAAGCAGTCGGAACATCTGCTCGCTGAGCTCCTGCGTGGCGAGATCGCCCGGGAGCGTGAACCGACCGTGTTCGAGTCGCTTGGCGAACAGGCAGTAGCCCGTCCGGTCCCAGTAGATCAGCTTCAGGTAGGTCCCTCGACGGTTGAAGAACACGTAGAGACTTCCTGTCAGCGGATCCTCACCCAGCGTGTTCCGGACAAGGGCCACGAGACCATCGAAGCTCTTCCGCATGTCGATGGGAGCTCGGTGCGCCAGGATCCTGCGCGGCGTGGCATCGGCCAGCACGGTCTACCCTCGGAACCGGAGGACGATGCCGTTGGGAAGCTCGACCTCTGCCGACCACGGGCTCGTGCCACGCCCCGACATCGGCATCGGCAACTCGACGAACGCATCGGACTGGGCATCCGCCTCCGCGAACCGCTTCCGCCACCGCTGGAGACTGGAGAGCGAGAGGAACTCCCTCTCGCAGAACGTCGTCGTGCTCAACCCACTGGACTCGAACCGCGCCAGCAGACGACGCCACTCCACCTCGCCTCGTCGAACCCTTCCTCGGGGCGTAGATCTCATCCTTCCTCCTGGGCGGGTTCCCGGAACGGCATCCCGCTCGGTCGCCCAAGAGGTATCTCACCGGCTGCCTCCGTAGGAAGGCTCTGCAGAACGACCGCTTACGCTGCGCCGTGGTGCCAGTCGATCGAGGACCGGGCTTCAATGGGGCCGCGTCCTCGTGGACGCGGATGCGCCGCAACGGTCGCGCCATCCAGCTCTGCGAGCAACAGGCACGAGCGTGGCTGAAACAGTTCCCAGGCGCGGCGGTAATAGTCCGCGCTATGAATACCAAACGCAGCCCGCTGGCTGGTCGTTTCCATTATGGCATAAAAGGCAGCAATATCGGTAGCCGTACCCACCCGCACCGCTACGCCCTGCCGTTCGGCGCGGCGAATGTCGGCCCGGTGCCCCTTGCTACAGCCTGCAAACAGCGCCTCGCTATCGGATGAGAGATCAACATGAATGCTGCTGCGGGGCTGGATCGGGTCAGCCACCCGGAAGCCTGTGTATGCAGCCAAGCGTGCAGCGGGTCGGCGTTGGCTTCCGTCTCCAGCAGGTTCGGCTCCAATCGCAGAAACACGGCCCGCCGCCGCCGAGCGACACGCGCAGCGCCGTGATCAGCAGGCTGTCTATCGTTGTGTCGCCAGCAAAGAGCGGGCCACGCGGCACATACGCGGCACTGAGGCCATAGCGCCCCCGCACCAGGAGCTGTGCTCCCGCCACAAGCGCCCCGCCTGCATCGGCAACGGCAACGCGCTGCACCTGCCACCCCGCCACCGCCTTGAGGTCGGCCCAGGCTGCCTGCTGCAACAGGTGGCCCTGTGGGTGGCGCTGCACCAGGGCATCCCAGGCAGCGGTATCGGGCATAATAATGGTGTATGTTGTTGGCTGCTGCATGCTCCCCCTGTACTCGCTTACCCATCGCCTAGCGCCGCTATTGGGTGCCATGCAAAAACCCCTCTCCCTCCATGACAGGAGAGGGGCCAGGGCAGACGACTGAAGGTTACCCGTCTATATCCCCATCACATCCTTCATCATTGGCGCGATATCGTTGGGCTGCGGTGCCATTTTTGCACCCGCCGCTTCCATCGCTGCAATCTTCTCCTGGGCGGTGCCTTCGCCGCCGCTGATGATGGCACCGGCGTGCCCCATCCGCTTCCCAGGTGGTGCAGTCTGCCCCGCAATAAAGCCCACCACCGGCTTGGTCACATTGGCCTTGATAAACGCCGCCGCCTCTTGCTCGGCGGTGCCGCCAATCTCGCCAATCATCACAATCGCCTCGGTCTGCGGGTCTTGCTGGAACAGGTCGAGCACATCAATAAAGTTGGTGCCGATAATCGGGTCGCCGCCGATACCAACACAGGTGCTCTGCCCGATGCCGATGCGGGTCAGCGCGTCGATTACCTCATATGTCAGGGTGCCACTCTTCGAGACAACCCCCACCGGACCAGGGATGGCAATGTTGCCCGGAATAATGCCCACCTTGGCCTCGCCCGGTGTCAGCAGGCCCGGACAGTTTGGCCCAACCAGGCGTGCCCCATAGTCCTGCACAAAATCGAAGGTACTGACCATATCGAGGGCCGGAATGCCTTCGGTAATACAGACAATCAGGGCAATGCCCGCCGCCGCCGCCTCGCGGATTGCATCGGGCGCAAAGGCCGGCGGTACATAAATAATCGACGTATTGGCTCCAACCTGCTCTACGGCTTCACGCACCGTATTAAAGACCGGTACCTGCTCGTCGATGACCTTCTGTCCACCCTTACCCGGTGTCACACCCGCCACTACATTTGTGCCATACGCTATCATCTGGCGGGTATGAAACTCGCCTTCCCGCCCCGTGATACCCTGCACAACCAGCTTTGTCTCCCTATTCACCAGAATGCTCATCGTTTGCCTTCTCTCCTTTGACTATGGCAACACTTGCGCTTGCTCCGATGCGGGTTGCTCCAGCGGATACCATCGCCAGGGCTGCTGCACGGGTGCGAATGCCACCCGACGCCTTGACTCCCACGGTTGGCCCGACAACATAGCGCAACAACGCGACATCGTGTTCCGTCGCACCACCACCAGCAAAACCTGTGCTCGTTTTAACATACGTGGCCTGTGCTCGCGACGTAATCAGACTAGCAGCGATCTTTTCTTCGTCGGTCAGCAGTACCGTTTCGATAATCACTTTACACATTGCTGCATCCCGGCAGCAGGCGGTTGCAACCTGATTGATATCATCAAAAATAGCCCGATAGTCGCACACCTTCAGCCGTCCCACCTGGATCACCATATCAATCTCGGTTGCCCCCTGCTGGATCGCCTGCTGTGCTTCGTACAGCTTGGTTGCGGTAGTCGTGGCCCCCAGCGGAAACCCACCACCGTACACACGTTGACCGAACTGCCTTCCAGCAGGCGTGCCGCCTGTTCGACATACAGCGGGTTGACACACACTGCCGCAAAGCGGTACTCAATCGCCTCCTGACAAAGCTGCTCGATCTGCGGTGCGGTTGCTTCTGGCTTGAGCAGCGTATGATCGATGCACCCGGCCAACAGTTCGCAAAACTGCCGCGCTGCCGGATAGGGCGATACCACCCAGGGAACGTCCGCCATCCCGATAACGGGCAGCACGGTTGCTGCCACCTGCTCTATCATCGGCTTGAATGTTTGTATATTTCCTGCTGGCATAGCACCCCCTGCTGGTAGAATGTAGTGTTACAAGGTCAGCGCAACGGCATAATCCACACCGGGCAATGCACGCACCTCATTAACCGCGTCAGCGGGTACCGGCTCATCGACGGTCAGCACCATCATGGCCCGCTCACGGGGGGCGCGCCGCCCGACATACATGCCCGATATATTGATATCGGCCTCGCCAAGCAGGGTACCAACGCGCCCGATAATGCCCGGCTGATCGTGGTGGTACGTCAGCAGCAGCGAGCCGCTCGGAATAAAGCTCACCCAGTAGCCATCGGTTTGCACAATAAACGGTTCGCCCCGCAGCACGGTGCCGCTAAACTCTCGCGGGCCATTGGCGGTGTGCGCCCGAATGACCAGCAAGCCCGAATAGCCTTCCAGTTCTGGTGTGGTGTATTCAGCGATAATCATACCACGGTCGCGGGCAATCAGTGGCGCATTGACGGGGGTGACCCGTTGTTCGCTGGTGCCCGTCAGCAGACCTTGCAGCACTGCCAGACGGACGGGCATGTTATCGACTTCGGCCAGTTCACCTTTATATTCAATATCGTAGCTCCGCACAGGCTCCTCAACAAGCTGCTGCACAACCATGCCCATGCTGGTACCAAGCCGAATATAGGGTTGCAGCACGTGCCATTCTTCGGGTGCCACAAATGCCGCATTCACGGCGTAGCGGGGGGTGCCGCCTTGCAGCGCCGCCAGAATACCCTCGGCAACATCGGTGCCTGTCTGTTCCTGTGCTTCGGCAGTGGATGCACCGAGGTGCGGGGTGTGAATGACCTTGGGATGCCCGATCAACGCGCTATTTTCGGGTGGCTCCTTTGCGAACACATCAAGCGCCGCCGCACCAAGATGCCCGGAGTTCAGCGCTTCCAGCAGGGCCGCTTCATCAACAATCCCGCCCCGGCTCGCGTTGATCAGCACGGCTCCCGGCTGCATGCGGGCAATCATCTCGGCATTGATCAGGTTGCGGGTGCCATCGACCAGCGGCACGTGGATCGAGACAATATCGCTCCGTTCGAGCAGTTCTTCAATTGCCACAATCTCCACACCAAGCTGTCCCGCCCGGTCGAACGATACGACCGGATCGTAGGCCAGAATATGCATTTCGAAGCCCCGCGCCCGCCGCGCCACCTGCGACCCGATGCGCCCCAGACCAAGCAGGCCCAGTGTTTTGTCGCGCACTTCCCAGCCCATAAATTTGGTGCGCTCCCATTTGCCTTCCTGTACCGACAGATGCGCCTGGGGCACCTGGCGTGCGATTGCCAGCAGCAAGCCAATGGTCAATTCGGCAACGGCCACATTGTTCGAGGCCGGCGCATTGACCACCATAATGCCACGTTGGGTGGCGGCATCAACATCAATATTATCAACGCCCGTGCCAGCCCGCCCAATAACGCGCAGCCGCGTGCCTGCTGCAATCACTTCGGCGGTCACTTTGGTCGCGCTACGGACCACCAGTGCATCATATTCGGGCAACGTTTGCAGCAAGGCTTCTTTGTCGAGGTTTAGCTTGACATCTACCTCAGCACCTTGCTGAAGAATTTCCAACCCGGCGGGCGCAATCTTCTCGGTAACCAGAATACGATCCATACGTCTGTGGCGTTCCTCTCCTGTAGTTGTAACCAACAATTGGCAATGCAATACTGGCCTGATGAGCGCTGATGTGTTCGGGGGCTATTATACACGCATATACGAAGCACGTCACAATGCTGGTACTGACGGGGCGAGCGGCACGGCGCAAGCGGCGAGTCCATGCAGGCAGGCTTTGTATGCAGGCGGGCTTTGTGGTCATAACCGGAGGTTCTAACCTCCCCACGACTGGCGGCCCCGCTCCCACGCCGCAATCGCAAGCCCGGAGGCAACACCGGTAAAAACATCCATCTCTTGCAGCTTTTCTTCACCAAACTTGTTGGCAAGCATCCGCACAAAGCGCGGCACCCGCGACGAGCCACCTGTGCGCAGCACCACGTCAATGTCAGCAGGCGATAGCCTCGCCGCCGCCAGCACCCGGTCAACACAGCGCTCGATCTGCCGCGCATCGGGGCCGATCAGCCGCTCAAAGTCCCAGCGCGGCAGCGGCTCGTCAAAGTCTATTTCATCCATATGCATACTGATCGTTGTTTCGTTCGCATCGCTCAGGCGCACCTTCGCCCGCTCCACCTCTTCATACATCGGCAGACCATAGTTGCGCCGCGCTAGCGAACGCAGTGCCCGCAACTCGCGTGGCTTGCTGCCCGCCATCACGCCCTCTTCGATGATGTCAAGGTAGCGCGGTTGGGTCAGGTCAACAATCGACTGCCACTCTGTCAGGTGTTCGAGCACGTGCGCCGGGAATGGCAACTGACGCGGCCCGATAGTCGCCCCTTCACCAAACTGCCGGAGCAAGCGCCCCATCACAATACGACGGTCGAGCACATCGCCGCCTACAGGTACACCATCGGTCGCCAGAAAGGTAGGTCTGCCCGCGTCGTCCAGTTGCATGATCGTCACGTCGAGGGTACCACCGCCAAAGTCGAACACCAGCACCCGCTGTGCCGTTCGCACGTTGCGGGCATACGCCAGCGCTGCCGCCGTCGGTTCTTCCAGAAACAAGATATCTGGCAACTCGGCGAGCTTGCAGGCGTGCTGCATGCGCTTGAAGGCCAGCGCATCAGCCTCCGCGTCGGTGGCATAATGCACCGGACGACCCAGCACTACGCCGGTTACCTTTGTTTGCAGTGTATCTTCCACCCGCATTTTGACCAAGCTCAACACCAGTGCAATCAGTTCTTCCAGCGTGTAGTACCGCCCAAACACATTGGTATGAGTGAAGCCCCGGTCACGCAGCGCCGTTTTGATTGATTGAAACAGGCGGCCCGGTGCATTAGCATCGACAGTGGCATACAATGCCTGCATGACGGTGCCAATATCGGCAAAGGTCAGTTCGGCCTCGCCGACGAAGCGCCATTGATAATCGATCTCACGCCCAACGTTCCCCTCCAGGAAGCGGTCGATTGCCTCGCGCCCGATATACGCGGCTCCCTCGCTGGTAATAAAGAGCGTCGAACGCAGCACACGCGGATTGGCGGTACTGCGCGGGTCGAGCGGCAGCAGCGTCAGCGTCGTGCCATCATACAGAGCAACACTTGAATTGGTTGTGCCAAAGTCCAGACCAATGTACATCTTGCCCTCCCTGGGAATATCACAACAAAAATGTAGCATAGCTGATGGGAGAGCGCATGTCAATACAGCGCAGGTTGTAGAGTGCAGGTTCAAACCGTGCTATACTGAGTATGGTCACCAAGCGTTTCGTTGCTGTGCAACCGCAGAACCAAAAGGAGTAGCGCTATGTCCTGGTGGAACCAGATCATCAATGCTATTACCACCGAATACGAACGCCGTGTTCGGGCTGCCAGCGAAGTGATTGAGTATGGCCTGCCCCACGACTACCACCACGATGCGCACGCCGCTGTTCAGCATGCCACGGCACCCGCTGGCGATGTTGAACATGCTCCCGAACAATCTGATACCGACGATAGCGCTATCACCAATGTTGTACCTGGCGATCAAGTACCCACTTCAGATGAATCTGAAATCGATGACAATAATGATATTGAAATATCAAATATATCGCCGGGCACACGTACTCCCTGATCTGGCTTTGTTATACCTTATGTAGCGTGTTATTCTGATTATGAGAAAGCTCTCATAGATACTAATGTATTGTAAAAGCTGACTTGACAGACTTTTTAAGCACGGTACAATACCTACTGTAAGCCTAGGTTGAGGTGGATATGTTGTGCTATGTAAAGCTTTGCATCATTTTGTGTTCACTCTCAACAAAGAGCAGGAAAGGAAAAAACGATATATTATCGCCAGCACTATCTTTATTTCAAAAACAGTAGTTTCAAAATAAAATCAATTCATATCGATACCATGAGAATAAATAATACTGCTGTTTAAAAGCATCGTGCACCATAATATATCGTTACAAGAGGAAAACTGTACAGAAGGATTATGTTTGAGAGGAGGATGTTAGTGAAGGTACGTTTGACCACCGTGTTTACACTCATCGTGATGCTGATGGGTATGGTCGCCTTCGTTCCCGCCGCCGCCGCACAGGATGGCACCGCGCAGGTTCGTGTTGTCCACGCTTCGCCCGATGCCCCCGCTGTGGATGTCTACGTCGATGGAAGCGCCGTTCTCACGAATGTCTCGTTCTTTGCTGCAAGTGGATACCTCGAAGTTCCGGCTGGCGAGCGCCGCATTCAGGTTGCTCCGGCTGGCACCTCGGCAGATCAGGCCGTGATTGATGCCACGGTGAACCTCAATGCTGGTCAGGCCTACACCGTCGCCGCAACTGGTCTGCTCGAAAATATCGGTGCAACCGTTTTCGAAGACAACCTCAGCCCGGCAGCCGCAGGTGAGGCCCGCGTGGATGTTGTGCACCTGTCGCCCGATGCCCCGGCTGTCGATGTCAAGCTGGCCGATGGCACTATCCTGATCGAAAACCTAGCCTTTGGCGAGGGTGCCACTATCGATGTTCCGGCGGGCACCTACGACCTGATCGTCACCCCCACGGGCGCTGCCGATGTGGTCATTGACCTGTCGGGTACCACCCTGGAAGCTGGCATTCTGTACACCGTATTTGCCACCAACGTGGTTGCCAACATTACGCCGCAACTGACCGCCGTAACCATTGGCAATGCTGAGGCTGCCCAGGAAGAGCCAACCGCTGAGCCAACCGCCGAGCCAACCGCTGAGCCGACCGCTGAGCCAACCCCTGAGCCGACCGAGGCTCCGGCTGCCCCGGCTGGCGACCCGGCCCAAGTCAGTGTGGTTCATGCTTCGCCCAACGCTCCGGCAGTTGATGTCTACGTCAATGGCGATGCTGTCCTGACCAACGTGCCCTTCTTCACCGCCAGCGATTACCTGACCCTGCCCGCTGGCGACTACCGCATTCAGGTCACCCCGGCTGGCGCTTCGCCCGACGATGCCGTGATTGATGTTGAGACCACCCTTAACGCCGGTGTAGCTTACACTGTTGTTGCGGCTGGTCTGCTGGAGAACATCGAAGCTATCATCTTCATCGACGACCTCAGCCCGGCAGCCGCAGGTGAGGCCCGCGTGGACGTTGTACACCTGTCGCCCGATGCCCCGGCTGTCGATGTCAAGCTGGCCGATGGCACCATCCTGATCGAGAACCTGGCCTTTGGCGAGGGTGCCACTATCGATGTTCCGGCGGGCACCTATGACCTGATCGTCACCCCCACCGGTGCTGCCGATGTAGTGATTGACCTGTCGGGCACCACCCTGGAAGCCGGTGTGCTCTACACCGTGTTTGCCACCGATGTGGTTGCAAATATCACTGCCCAGCTCTCGACCACTACGATTGGTACGCAGGGACCGGCTCCGGCTCCGACGGCGGCCCCGGATGTTCCGGCAGCCCTGCCTGTCACGAGCACGGGTAGCACCGCTCCGCTCGGCCTGATTGTGCTGGGTGCCGCGCTGCTGATTGGTGCCGGTGTGCTGGTGCTGAACCTGCGCCGCCGCACAAGCTAACGACCTTCACAACCACCGTTGACTGCTGCCCCTCTCCGTGTACATGGCGGGGAGGGATTTTGTGCAAACACATCAAGGGAGCATACCAATATGTCGATGGTTGATGAGGGCACACCCAACCCGACGGGTGAGGCCATCTTTCAAGAATTGCTGTGGATACATCAGATTATCCGCCACAACCTTACCACTATTATGGATGTGATAGAGCAGATCACGCAGGGTGCCCCGGCAGAACAGGTGCGTGCTCAGATTGAGGATCTTGCATCAACCAGTATCATCTGGACATTGCGGGTCAACTGTATGCGCTACTGTAGCTTTGTGCATAAACATCACAACTTTGAAGATGCTGCATGGTTCCCGGCCCTGCGCCGCATCAACCCCGGCTTGCATTCCGTGATCGATAAACTTCAGGCCGATCATGTGGTGGTGGCACAGTTGCTTGATGAAGTGGAGGCCGCCGCACAGCGCCTTGCCAGTGACGAGACGGCCCGCACCACGCTTGCCGACGCACTGCACCGCCTTGCTGAGCACCTAATTGCTCACCTCGATTATGAAGAAACCAGCCTGGCATCTACGCTGCGCAGCCTGACCACCTGGCCTCACGCCTAGCGCCTCAGGGGGTGCGGCGGGCTACCTGCCCATACACTGCCCGCACCTCGGCATATTTCTGTGCCCAGGTCAGGCTGCGCAGCATCTTTGCACGGCCCGCCGCACCCAGCGCCCGCGCCAGTTCACGATCGCGCAGCAGGCGAGCAATGGTAGCCGTCAGGGTCGCCACATCGCCAAACGGCACCAGCAGGCCATTCGTGCCGTGGTCGATCACATCGGGCACGCCGCCCGCCTGCGCTCCCACCACCGGCACACCATAACACCACGCCTCCAGATACACAATGCCAAAGCTATCGGTGCGCGAGGGCAGCACCAACACATTCGCCGCTGCCAGTGCATCCAGGCGGGTCTGATCATCGACAAAGCCAAGCACCCGCATCTGCGCCCGGTCGGTGGCGGGCAGGCTGCGCTGCAACTGCTCGAAGTGCTCCATCAGCGGGCCAGCCTGCACCCACACCGCCACCCCGCCCTGCGACCAGTAGCGCTGCATCGCCTGTACCGTATGGACGGTGCCCTTGTCGTAGGCAGCCACGCCCAGCGTCAATACTATCGGCACAGCGGGCGCGATGTTGTGGCTACGTCGGAAGCGTGCCCCATCGCCGCCCTGCAACTCGCTGGGCGTTACCCCCACACCGATAGTATGCATCAGATCGTCTGGCACGCCTGCCGCAGCCAGAAAACGCCGTTCCAGGCTGGTCTGGGTAATTACCGCCGCACTGCGGCGCAGCAGGTCGATCTGGTGGGGCAGACTGTAGTAGCGCACCACCTGCCGATTTCCTGGCTCACCGAGGTGCAGAAAGGGCGTGCAGATATGTGGAATGCCGCGCTGTCGTGCCCAATCCAGCACTGGCAATATCATAAAGTCAAGCGTAATATTGGTAGTATGCACCAGTGCCACATCGTGCAAGTCGGGCGTGTGGTGCAGATAGGCGGCAAGGTCGGGCAGGCGCGGCGTGACACGGGCCAACCGATAGAGCAGCGCCAGATGCAGCGCACGCGGCAGGGGCAGGCGCGTCAGTTCGACCATCAGACGGCGCAGGGCCGCATATGCCAGCGCCGCATCGACGAGCCGCCGCACCGGGAAGCGCCGCACCTGTACGCCGTGGTGGTTGTCTTCGTGTTCGGCAATCGAGCGCCGCCCCGCCGCCCAGAGGTGTTCCAGGTCGAATGCATCGGTGGTCAGGACGGTAACGCGGTGGCCTTCCTGCACCAGTCGCTCGCCCACTTCAACAAAATAGCGGGCCGCGCCACTTGGCACCGGACGATACAACTGGCAGACGTGCAGCACATGCATACATGCTTCCTTTTCTTGCTCCGCGCCGATTGCCTCGGTTTTGCGCTGTGCGCTTTGCGCTTCAAAGCTCCCGCA
>JAAUSQ010000157.1 GCA_012033195.1 Chloroflexaceae bacterium | reverse complement strand
AGCATCGATGCGTGGCTGCGAAAGGCCAGCCGCCTGGAGTCAGCGCCAGCAGACCGGGGCGTTGTGTCTCGCGCAATGCCTGAATACCAAACTTGACCAGCACCCGGTTTTCGCCATTCAGCGGTCCCATATCGGCCACCGTGCCGAGCGCCACCACATCCAGCATATCGCGGCCCCGTAGCGGCAGGTGCAACCCACGCTTGACCAGTGCCTGCACCAGTTTGAAGGCAATGCCCACCCCTACCAGTTGCTTGAAGGGGTAGGGGCATCCTGGCTGCTTGGGGTTGACAACGGCAAGCGCAGCGGGCAGTATCGGCGGCGGCGTGTGGTGGTCGGTCACAATTACATCCAGCCCCACCGCACGGGCATGGGCTACTTCTTCTACATTGGAAATACCGCAATCGACGGTAATAAGCAGACGGGTACCCTGTTCGGCAAGTGCATCAATCGCCGACTTGTTTAGCCCGTAACCTTCGCGTTCGCGGTGCGGAATGTAGGGCGCAATGTTGCCCCCCATAGCCCGTATTACCTGCATCAGCAGGGTGACTGCCGAGACACCATCCGTGTCGAAGTCACCATACACCGCAATCGGTTCGCCTGCCCGAATAGCCTTTGCAATGCGGTTGCTGGCTTCGGGCATCCCTTTCATCAAAAAAGGGTCGTGCAAGTCGTCTTTATAACTCGAACGGAAGAAGGCGGTCACTGCCTCGGCGGTGGTCATTTCACGCTGATAGAGCAGGTGGGCCAGCAGTGCCGCGTGTTGCAATGGCGCGGCTTCGGTGAGGTGTGGCACCATGTCGGTGCAAAACTGCTCAACAAATTCGGCGGGGGCTGGTTCAGCCGCTTTCCAGAGCTTTTTGTGTGCTGACATAACGCTATCCCTGAATAGGTGTCTGATAACAATAGATGAGAGTTTGTTTAGAGTGATTGCCGCTGTTTGAACACCTCTAGCGCATTGAAAAGCCTGAGGGTTCTGAGCATTGCATTGACGCTGTTAGAGCGCGTCGTTATAATAATCAGCAAATAGGATAAACTATTAGACCCGAACAAGCAAAATGTGTTGGAGCCAGTCGGCAGCCTGTCACTGGCGCTATCGTAACCATATCAGGGAGAACAGCTACTATCATGAGTACCACATCACCGCGTCGTGGGCGCAAAGTGCAGCAGACCAAGAAAAATGCATCATCCATGCGTGTTTTCTACTTTGTGATTGGCATTGTTGCACTGGCCGGTATTGCTGCTGCCGTTACGTTCCTCACCAGTCGGGATCCAGCAACCGCCGGTGTTGATGGCATCGAGGGGATTCAACCATTTGAAGTACCCTATGAAACGGGGATTACCGAGGACGGGTTCCACTTCAAGGGGGCTGCCGATGCTCCGGTGACGATTGTTGAGTACGCCGATTACCAGTGCCCCGCCTGTGCCAACTTTGCCACCAGTTCGCTGGCTGAAACAATCAATGCACAGTACATTGCCAATGGGCAGGTCAGGCTGATTCTGCACGACTTCCCGCTGCCGATGCACCCCAACGCACCGACGGCATCGCAAGCCGCCTACTGCGCGGGCGATCAGAACCAGTACTGGCAGATGCACGACTGGATCTACCGCACCCAGGATCGCTGGTCGGGCCTTTCGCAGCAGGGCGCAAGCAGCCACTTCGCCCGCATCGCTGCCAGCCTCGGCATAGATACAGATACCTTCTCGGCATGTCTCGCTGATGGCAACGGGCAGTATCGCCAGCATGTTG
Organism: Chloroflexaceae bacterium; assembly: GCA_012033195.1. Classification (GTDB taxonomy): domain Bacteria; phylum Chloroflexota; class Chloroflexia; order Chloroflexales; family Chloroflexaceae; genus JAAUSQ01. Next base: position 9,310 of record JAAUSQ010000157.1, on the reverse strand, counting down.
GGCAGGCGTATCAGGCCGCACAGACCGCAGGCGTTCCGGCAACCCCAACCTTTGTGGTGAATGGGCAGATGGTACCGACAGCACAGTTGGCGGCGGCCCTCGATGCCGCACTTACCAACAGCCAGTAAGTAGCGAGTATAGTATAATAGGGACGTTGTACGGCCCCCGATCAGCAGTGCGCTGGTGTCGGGGTGCCGGTATGTTCAACAAAATCGATGGTGAAAGGAGGGTTGCGCCGCCGTGCGGAACCGAGAAATTTACAGCCTGTTGCTCATTGTGCTCATTCTGGGTATCTCGATGTGGATTAACCTTGCGCCCAACGATAATTTTCTGGGGCGCGATGTAAGCACCCGCCTGGGCCTCGACTTGCAAGGTGGTATCCAGGTGGTCCTGCGGGCCGAGACTGAGGATGTTACCCTCGAAGAAATGCAGACCGCAGCCGGTGTGATCGAGCGGCGTGTCAACGCGCTTGGTGTAGGCGAAACTGTGGTGCAGCAACTCGGCGATAACCGCATTGCGGTTGAGTTACCTGGTGTCGCCGACCCGGAACAGGCCATTGAAACCTTGCGTGGTACTGGCCAGCTAGAATTTATCGATCCCCAGGGTCAATTCCTGTTCGAAGGCCAGATCGTGCGAACATCCAATTCGCCCGAAATCCCCCAGAACGTGCTGGCCTCGGCGGGCATTACCGATACTGCCAACCTAGCGGCCACCAACGAGTTTGGTACGCCGCTGGTTGATGAAACCATTTATACTAGCATTACCACAGGTGCCGACCTCGATACCAACCAGGTGCAACCGGCCTTCTCGCAGACGAGCACTGGCCTGAATGAACTGGCGGTGTCGTTTGCGTTTACGGGCGATTCGGGTCGTCAGCTTGGCGATTTTTCGGCGGCAAATGTTGGTCAGCCGATGTGTATTGTGCTTGATCACCGCATTATCAGTTGTCCGGTGCTGCAATCGCCCCTGACAGATGGCAGCGGCCAGATTACCACCAACACGCCCGAAGACCGCGACCGGATCTTTAATCAGCTCAAGTTTGGTGCGCTGCCCGTTCCGCTCCAGGTGGAACTGAGCCGCACTGTCTCGGCCTCGCTTGGTGATGAATCGGTTAAGGCGAGCTTGCTGGCGGGTATTATTGGGCTGTCGTTTGTGGCAGCGTTTATGCTGCTGTTCTACCGCCTGCCTGGACTGCTGGCAGTGCTGGCACTGCTCATCTATACTGCGCTCACGCTGGCGTTGTATCGGCTCATTCCGGTGACACTGACACTCCCCGGTATTGCTGGTTTTATTCTGTCGATTGGTCTGGCGGTCGATGCAAACGTGCTAATCTTTTCGCGCCTGAAAGAAGAACTACGGCGCGGCAAGTCGCTGCGGGTTGCTATCGATGAAGGCGTGCGCGAGTCGTGGTCGGCTATTCGCGACTCCAGCGTTTCGACGCTAATCACCTGTACCATTCTGTGGATCTTCGGCAACAGCTTTGGCGTAAGCATCATCAAGGGCTTTGCGTTGACGCTTGGTATGGGTGTGGTGATCAGTCTGTTTACATCGGTGGTGATTACGCGTACCTTCTTGCGGCTGATTGTGCTGCTGCCCTTTGCCCGCAATCTGTGGTTCTTCGAGGTTGACCCGCGTGAAGTGGAACAACCCGCCACCGCCGATGTGGGCAGCAAGCCGCGTACCGTAGCATAAGATGTACATTCTACCAGGAGTAATACAACTACTATGGAAAATCTTGTGAAATGGCGCTACTGGTGGTTTGCCCTGTCGGGGCATTGTTATCTTGCCAGGGCTGTACTTTCTGCTGCTACACCCGCTTATCACCACCGGACGCTTTGAATTGGGGCTGCGAACCGGGATTGACTTCAGCGGCGGTACGTTGTGGGAGTTGCAGTTTGTCGAACTTGGCCCCGACGCGGTAGACACCACAGCCATTGCCGACGTCTTTGCTGAGAGTGGCTTCGGAAATGCGCTGGTGCAGCGCAGCGACCTCGCCGATGCAAGCGGCGAAACGGCCTTTGTGCTGGTACGCACGGGCGAACTTACCGACCTGGATGGCGATCAGGATCGTGTGCTTGCAAACCTCTCCGAGGAGTTTGGTGAGGTACGCCGCGAACAGGTCACCTCGGTGGGTGCTACAATCAGCCAGCAATCGACCCGCAGCGCTGTTATTGCGGTGGTCGCGGCGTCGGTGGTTATCCTGCTGTATCTGACATGGGCCTTCCGGCTGGCCCGCACCCATTCCGTTATGGTGTGTGTGCCATCATCGCCATGCTGCACGATGTTATTCTGATTATCGGCGTGGCTTCTATTCTGGGTACCTTTGTGGGTCTCGAAGTTGATGCCCTCTTCCTGACCGCAACGCTCACCATTCTGAGCTTCTCGGTCCACGATACCATTGTGGTGTTCGACCGTATCCGCGAGAATGTTGCCTTCAAGCGTCCGAGCGAAACATTCGAGGATATTGTCAATATCAGCATTGTGCAGACGTTGCCGCGCTCAATCAATACGCAGCTGACCACGCTCTTCACCCTGACGGCCCTGCTGCTGTTTGGTGGCGCAACAATTAGCGACTTTGTGATTATCCTGACCATTGGTCTGATTGCCGGTACCTACTCGTCGATCTTTACCGCCGCGCAGTTGCTAGTGGTGTGGGAGCATCGCGAGTGGCAGACGTGGTTTGGTCGGCGGGCCGAGCCAGCGCCAGCACATAGCTAGGTAGGCATACGGGGCATGGCTTCAGGCCACGCCCGCCGCTTATCTCGGCCTGCTCTCGGCCTGCGAGACAGGCAGCCTTATCATTGGTACGCCTATGTTGCCAATCATTACCCTGACAACCGACTTCGGCACCCACGATAGTTATGTTGGTGTGATGAAGGGTGTGATGTTGAGCATCTGCCCGCAAGCCCGCCTGATCGATATTACCCACGAAATAGCACCCCAGAACATTGCCGCCGCCGCACGGGTGCTCGAACAGATCGGGCCGTACTTTCCGCCGCATACCATCCATCTGGTTGTGGTTGATCCAGGGGTGGGTAGCGAACGCCAACCCATTGCACTTGCCACCCCACAGGGGCAGTATGTTGGCCCCAACAACGGCGTATTCGGGCAGGTGTGGCAGGCAGCACAGGCCCGCTGGTCACCCACCGTAGTACAAGCCGTGGTATTGACTGAACCGCGCTACTGGATGCCAGAGGTGAGCGCTACCTTCCACGGGCGCGATATTTTTGCGCCCGTAGCGGCTCATCTTGCAGGCGGGACCGCGCTGGAAGCCCTCGGCCCCCCACTGACGACGATCCAGCAGGCGCTATTGGATGAACCCGTCTGGGAAACACCAGATCGGCTGTGTGGCAAGATTGTTGCCATTGATCATTTTGGCAACTGTATCAGCAATATCTCGACGGCGCTGCTCAAACAGCTTGGCACGCCCCACCCTCACCGCAACCTTCGCGGTACGCACCGGCGAAGCCGCAGGCCATATGCTCTCGCTGGCGCTACGCCGCACCTATGCCGATGTGCCAAGTGGGACTATCCTCTCGCTGGTAGGCAGCAACGGCTACCTTGAACTGGCAGTGCGCGATGGAAATGCCAGCCAGATCTGTGGTGTGACAATTGGTGATGAAGTGCGTGTCCAACGGCTCTAGCGTGGTTAGCCTTCGCCATCGGCAGAGCGGGGCGGGTAGCGCAGGGCTGGCTCACGTTTGCCCCAGATAACTTTATCGATCAACAGACGTACCGTCATCGGGCCATCAATGCTAATCTGACACGACAAACGCGGGTAGCCATAGTGCGCTGCCAGTCTATCGTGCCAATGAAATGGCGCTGGTTCCCCTGCTTCAAAACGGATGCCACAGGTACCACACAGGCCACGTCCGCCACAGTTGGCAAAGGTTGTAATCGGGACATATGGTGAGAGGTTTGCATCTAATAGCACACGCCGCAGATTGGAACCAACCGGCACATGCAGCAGCTGCGTTTCTGCCCCAACAAGAACACGTAGTTCACAAAGAATAGGTGTTGCTTCCATGCTTGTATTGTACCACTCTCTCAGTGAGCAGTACGGTAAAGAGTGGGAGTAGTTTTGCGGCTGCATGTGTATCTCTGAAAGCGTTTTTTGATAGTTTATGGCAAAATTTGTAAATCAATCGTTATAGGAGTTGGCTCCGGTGTTGGGGGGGTGTACACACAGGGGGTGCCACACGCATGCATAACCAGTGCTATCAAGCAAACTATACTGCTCCATAGCATTGCGTGTCGGGTGCACCACACCCATGAGCGTTATAATGGGTTCATACGATCTACCATCATGCTTGACACCTTACAATTTATTTACAGACAGCACCGCCCTGACGTGGTATGCTATGCTATAATAGTAAGCCCCTTTAGGGGACAGGCAACCTGCAAAGCAATGCTCTGACAGGAATTGAGGTGCTTTTTGTATGACCACCCTGGCACCGTTGCGAAGTCTGCTGTACGATTACCTTTATCCTGAGCTTTCTGCACAGCTTACCCGTGAAGGTACGCTCGATTCGCATACACGCAGCATGCTCGCCAACACGTTACGGCAGACCCTGACATCCTATGCTGTATACATCCCCAGTCGCCTGGTGCAGCGCCATCTCCAGCAACCCCAACCCGGACGGGTGTATGGCACGTTCTGGCACGGTAGCCTGTTATTTGCCGATTTGAGCGGATTCACAGTTATGTCCTCGCAACTCAGCATGCTTGGGCGGCAGGGTTCCGAAGAAGTCAGCGGCATTGTCAACCAGCTTTTTAATGCGCTCGTTGATGAAGTCACCACCTACCGGGGCATGCTGCTCAAGTTTGGTGGCGATGCGCTGACTGCATTCTTCGATCAGGAGACCCTCGGGGATACGCATGCCGCCGCCGCCGCCAGTGCCGCCCTTGCGATGCAGCGCCGCATGCTTGCCTTCTCGCAGGTAGCAACCCCGCTTGGCACCTTCCGGCTTCAGCTACGGGTGGGCGTCCATAGCGGCAGAGTGTTTGCCGCTGAAGTCGGCGACCAGAGCCATCTTGAACTGGTTATCACCGGCCACGAAGTCAATCAGGTCGCCACAGCGCAGGAGATTGCCGTACCGGGTGATGTGGTTGTTTCTGAAAACACTGCAACCTTGCTGCCCGATGCCACGCTATCGGGCCACGAGCGGGGCTTTAGTCGCATTATCGCACTGCCCGAACCTGATCTATCTGCAACAGTACACAAAACCTTCCTGACCGAGGCGGATACCTCGCTGGATGCTCTGGAACGGCTGGCAGCGCAGATTGTAGCACTACGGCCCTATCTGGTGCGTGGACTGCCGCGCCGCTTCCTAGAGAACACCACCGATACCGATATCGGTGAGTTTCGCCCGGTTACCGTATTGTTTGCCAACTTCCACAACTTCAGCCGTATCCTTGAGGTACTGAGCCACGCCCCGGAACAGGCTACCCGTGTCCTGAATGCGTACTATCGGCGTGCCCAGGCTGTGGTTCATCGCTATGATGGCATTGTCAACAAGGTTGATATGGCAACCTACGGCGACAAGCTTATGGCATTGTTCGGCGCACCTGCCGCGCACGAGGACGACCCGCTGCGTGCCGCCTACTGTGCGCTCGATTTGGAAAAGGCCCTGATCGATGCCAATAGCGAAATTGTTGAGATACTCTCGGCGGTGGTGCCGCCTGAAGCGGCCAGCACGCTAGCAATGAGGCAGCGCATTGGCATCAATACAGGTACTGTCTTTGCGGGGCGCGTCGGTGGGGCACAGCGCTATGAATATACCGTGATGGGTTCGGCGGTGAACCTTTCGGCCCGCCTGATGGCAAAAGCTACCGACAGTATTATTCTGGTATCGCCCGCAACACGTGCGATTGTCCAGAACCAGATTGCTGTTGACGACCACCCACCGCTGCATCTCAAGGGCTGGCCCCACCCGATTGCACCGGGCATTGTGCGCGACTACGCCCCTTCTAGCCAGATTATCCAGAATAGGACTGCCTCCGTGCTCAATCTGTCAACGATGATCGGGCGCGAGGTGGAACTGGAATTGCTCAGGCATGCGGCCAGCCTTGCCATACAGGGCGCGGGGCGTGTGCTGGCTATCGTCGGTGAGGCGGGCATTGGCAAGAGCCGCCTGAGTAGCGAGTTGCTGCGCGAACTGATTATTCACGAAGAGCGCGATATTGTTTTTTATACCAATGAGTGCCAGAGTTATGAACACCGCACGCCCTATATGGCAATCCGTGCGCCACTGCGCCAGCTGCTTGATCTCCAACCACAGCAAACGCGCCAGATTGAGACGCAACACGCCGAACTGATGCAGCAAACGATTGAGGCTGCCGTCACACGCTACGCCCCCGAACTGGTGCGCTTTACGTCGTTGCTGGGTGATGTGCTGGGTGTGGTAGTGCAGGAAACCCCCCTGACCCGTGGCCTCACGCTAGAGCAACGCCGCGACCGCCTGCAAGAACTGGTGATTGCGCTGTTTCTCGGTGCAGCCCGCTCCCATGCAGTTGTGCTGCTGCTGGAAGATGTGCAGTGGGCGGATGCCTCCTCAATGGAAGTGGTGAGCCAACTCTGCCGTGCCATCAGTACCACCCCACTGCTGTTGCTGCTCAACTACCGCCCCGCCCCCCCGATTGACGAGCCATGGTGTGATCTTGCAACCTGTCAGCGTATCGAACTCAAAGAGCTTTCGCCCGAACGAGGCCGCGAACTGCTGGCAACCCTGCTGAACGATACGCCACCGCCCGCGATTACAACCTTGCTCGACCGGACACAGGGCAACCCGTTTTATATTGAAGAACTGATTCGCACACTGGTTGAATCGGGTGTGCTGGCGCGCGATATGACGGGGTACTGGCACCTGACCCGTCCACTTGATCAGATTGACCTGCCTCGTAGCATCGAGGGGGTTGTGGTGGCACGCCTCGACCGCCTGACCGAAGCACAGTACAACACCGTGCAGGTTGCCTCAGTCATCGGGCGGCGGTTTCAGCACCCTGTACTGGAAGGCGTTACCGACCGTATAGACTACCTCGAACGAACCCTGACCGAACTGATTGCGGTCGAAATTGCGATGCACGACCTGCAAGAGCAGGATGACCGGACGTATCTGTTTCGGCACGCCCTGCTGCGTGATGTCGCCTATGAAAGCATTCTGTATGCCCGCCGCCGCGAACTGCATCAGCGGGTGTCGGCCCGGCTCGAAATGCTGACCGCCGACCAGCCACAGCGCCGCCTGGATGTGCTCGGCCTGATTGCGCGCCACTACCTGCTGGCCGAAGTCTGGCCCCAGGCATTTGAATATCATATGACGGCTGGCATTCAGGCGCAGCAGCGCTATGCCAACCGCGAGGCGCTCACCCTGTTTGGCACCGCGCTGGAGATTGTGCCGCGCCTGCCGCTGCCCACCGACCCGGCGGCCCGCTTCAGTCAGTTGATTGATATTCACGAGCGGCGCGGCACGATTCACGCGCTACTCGGTGAGACGGATGATGCAGTAGCCGCCTATATCGATGCGCTCGAACTGCTCGACCTGCGCGACGAGACGCACCGCGAAACCCGTATCCGGCTGCATCGCCTGCTGGCGAGCGTCGAGGAGCAAAGCTCCAAGTTTGATACCGCGTTTAGCTGGCTTGAGCAGGGGATGGCCCTCGCCACCGCTACCACCCAGGCCGAGCTTGCCCGCTGCTATCTGCTCGGCTGTAAAATCTACTATCGCCAGGGCGAACTGGAACAGGCCTTGCAGTGGGCCAACCAGAGCTTTGCCCTGGCCGAGCAGGTCGCCAATGTGCTCGACCAGGCCCACGCGCTCCGGCTGATCGGGGTTATCCAGTCCGATCAGGGTGATATGGCTTCCAGTATTCAAACACTTGAGCAAGCGCGTGAACTGTGGAATATGGCAGAAGGCGACCTGAACGGACTGAGCCGTATTCTGAATGATATGGGCGCAGTGTATGACCAGACCGGACGCTGGACAGAAGCAGTAGTCTGTTATGAACAGGCGCTTGAGATCAGCGAGAATATTGGTGATGCTGTTGGCATTCCTTATACATCTAATAATCTCGGCTTTGTGTTAATGGGACAAGGCGAACTCCAACGGGCTTATGATCTCTTTTTATATAGTGGCGAACGTTTTAATCAAATTGGCTCGGCTTGGGGTGCTGCCAACACCATTTCTAATCGAGGTGAAGTACTGCTATTACATGGGAAATCACAGAAAGCCCTTGAACTGTTTCAACAAAGTATTACAATATTTGAGGATATTAAGTCGCGAGGTTTTATTGCCGAATCATTGCGACGCGCTGCTGAAGCATATTTAGCAATGAGACAACTTGAACAGGCTTATGAACAAGCTTACCAATCATTATCTATTGCTGAAGAGATGGGCCAGACACTTGAGTGTGGAATTGCTAAGCGTGTTCTTGGCGAGATTACCCTCGAACGGGCTGACTCTACCGCTGCCTTGCAACATCTTACACAGAGTTATGACTTATTAAAAGATGCTGATGCGCCCTATGAACTAGCCAAGGTGCATTACTGGCTGGCACGGCTCTGGTTACAGATGAACAACCATGAGCAAGCGACAACCGAACTTCGTAATGCGAAGGAAACATTCACTAAACTGGGGGCACAACGTGACCTGGAACAGGTTCATCTGCTGGCTGCCGAAGGGCAGATCGAGCTATGAATAAACAACCCACCCCGTGTGGTACGAACGCTGTACGACTAACTGCTCTTTTTTTGTACCGATGTGAAAGGGAACACAACGATGGTACACCGTACAGGCCGAAGCCTGATCCTCACTCTGGTGCTGTGTCTGGCACTAACACCACTCACTCTTCCAGTCCAATCTAACCATCCCGCAACCGTCTCAACTGTGCAGGCCCAGGAACCAGCTATTCCTCTGACGCAGAGCACAACACAACTACCGCCGATTGGTGAGGCCGAACCAAACGATTCAATTGACAGTAACTCCAACTTGATTGGCCCTGCTGATCCAACTGCAGTTGTTTCATGGCAGCAGACCATTACCGGCACAATTAGCTCACCGGATGACCTCGACTGGTATGAACTTGAGATCACTGAGCCGGGGTCTGAGGTTATCATTACTCTTTCAAACTTGCCTGCTGACTATGATCTGGTGCTGGCAACCCTTTCGGCTATAACTCTGGAAGGGGAAGAGGGGCTTCAAGATATTTTTCTGGTAGAAGGCGTTGGCAGAAGGGCCAAGGGTGCTGGCAGAAGGGCCAAGGGTGCTGGCAGAACGGGAGCCAAGGGTGGCGGCGTGTCGTCCGTCGGTGCGAT
>JAAUSQ010000156.1 GCA_012033195.1 Chloroflexaceae bacterium | reverse complement strand
CCGACCCGGCGCGGGAAGAACCATCCTGAGAGACGGGACGGTCTGCCACCCATACACACGCCGTGCGCTAGAATCCTGATACAGGATGGATGTTTTTTATACGGATTGTTTTGTACTGCCGCTTCCCGAAGGGCACCGCTTCCCGATGAGCAAATATGCCCGCCTGCGCGAGCGGGTGGTTGCGACTGGCCTGGTGCCACCTGAACGGGTGCGGGTGCCGCCTGCCGTGACTGACGAGCAGATTGTGCTGGTTCACGCTGCCGATTACTTGGAACGGGTTCGGATGGGGACGCTCTCGCGCCAGGAAGTGCGCCGCATCGGGTTTCCGTGGTCACCTGCGCTGGTCGAGCGTTCGTGCCGTTCGAGCGGGGCCACACTTGCAGCATGCCGTTCGGCGTTGCAATACGGCTACGGCGTGAACCTAGCGGGCGGTACACATCACGCCTTCCGCGACCGGGGCGAGGGCTACTGTGTTTTTAACGATAGTGTTATTGCGGCACGGGTGTTGCAGGCCGAAGGGCTGGTCGAGCGGGTTGCAATCATCGACTGTGATGTGCATCAGGGCAATGGCACGGCGGCGCTGGTGCGCGACGACCCGACGATCTTTAGTCTGTCGATCCACGGAGCCAAAAACTTCCCCTTCCATAAAGAAGAGGGCGATCTAGATATTGCCCTCGACGATGGCACAGGTGACGCTGCCTACCTCGAAGCAGTTGAGTATGGGGTCTATCATGCATTGCAGACGATCCGGGCCGACCTTGTGCTTTACCTCGCCGGAGCCGACCCGTTCGAAGGCGATACACTGGGGCGGCTGGCTGTAAGCAAGCAGGGCCTTGCCGCCCGCGACGAGATTGTGCTGGGCTACTGCCGTGCGGCACACATTCCGGTTGCGGTCACGATGGCAGGCGGCTATGCCCGTAACATTGAAGATATTGTCTCGATTAACTATCAAACGATTGCACTGATGGCGGCCCTGCAACGCCCCACCACAGGCAGCGCCCTGCCCGCATAATACGCCCGTTTGTCCTCCCCAAACCCCCGCGCCACGCCGTTTGCCTTATGTTATCATCCTACCGTATACTTTCAGCCAGACCAGAGACATAAACACAGCGACCGTCTATACGGATATACCACCTTACGTCGCGCCAGATGATGGGTACATCCTTACAATATTGAGAGCACAGGAGGTAACCAGATGACAACACAGCACAAGCAGCGGTTGGCAGTAATGACCAGCGGTGGCGACGCGCCGGGTATGAATGCAGCCCTGCGTGCCGTTGTACGTACAGCAATCGACAAAGGCGCGGAAGTCTACGCTATTTTCGAAGGCTATCAGGGCATGGTCAAGGGCGGCGATTTTATCCGCCAGATGTATTGGGACGATGTCGGCGGCATCCTCCACCGGGGCGGCACGATTATTGGCACGGCTCGCAGCACCGAGTTTCGGACACGCGAAGGCCGCCGCACAGCGGCCCGCAATCTGCTGCTGAATGGCATTGATCGGCTGGTGGTGATTGGAGGCGATGGCAGCCTGACCGGGGCCAATCTCTTCCGCGAGGAGTGGGCGGGCCTGCTGGCCGAACTGGTGGAACGCGGCGAGATTACCAGCGAACTGGCAACCCTGCACCCATATCTGTATATTGTGGGGCTGGTCGGCTCCATCGATAACGATATGTTTGGCACCGATATGACGATTGGCACCGACACCGCGCTGCACCGTATCACCGAGGCGATTGATGCTATCAGTAGCACCGCCTCAAGCCATCAGCGCAGCTTTGTGGTGGAGGTGATGGGGCGCAACTGTGGCTACCTCGCACTGATGAGTGCGCTGGCAACCGAAGCAAACTGGGTCTTTATCCCCGAAAATCCGCCCGAAGTGGACAACTGGGAAGATGTGATGTGTCAGGCGCTTGGCGAGGGGCGCAAGGCCGGACGGCGTGACAGCATTGTGATTGTGGCGGAAGGGGCGTGCGATACGTTTGGGAACCCCATCAAGAGCGAGTATGTCAAGAAAGTGCTTGAAGATCGGCTCGGCGAAGATACCCGCGTCACCATTCTGGGCCATGTGCAGCGCGGCGGCTCCCCCAGTGCCTTCGACCGCAACCTGAGCACGCTCTCCGGGTATGCGGCTGTTGAAGAAATCTTGAAGGCCACCCCCGAAAGCGAAGCAAAACTGATTGGCATTATCAACAACCGCATTACCGCCTCACCGCTAATGTACTGTGTGCAGCAGACCCATGCGATTGCCAATGCTATCAACCAGCGTGATTTTCAGCGAGCCATGGAGTTGCGCGGCAAAAGTTTCTGCGAGGCCTTCGAAACCCTCCGCACGCTGGTGCGGGGCAAACCGCGCCCGTCCCAACCAGGGCAGCGTCGACTTCGGATTGGTATTCTGAACACGGGCGGGGCCGCACCCGGTATGAACACCGCTGCACGGGCTGCCGTGCGCTATGCTATCGACCGGGGCCATATTATGTATGGTATCCGCAACGGCTTTCGAGGGCTGATCGACGGCGACCTGCACGAGATGGACTGGATGAGTGTGGAGGACTGGACAGCCGTTGGTGGGGCCGAACTTGGTACGACACGGGTTGTGCCGAGTGGGAGCGAACTGTATGCGATTGCCCGCAATCTGGAAGAGTACCAACTCAATGCCCTGCTGGTCATCGGTGGCTCGGAAGGCTACCAGACGATACATCGCCTCTCCACCGAGCGCACCACCTTTCCCGCGTTTAATATTCCGATGGTCTGCCTGCCCGCCACGATCAACAACGACCTGCCCGGTTCGGAACTGAGCATCGGTGCCGATACCGCCCTGAATAGTATTGTCGAAGTAGTAGACAAGATCAAACAGTCGGCGGTGGCATCACGACGCTGCTTTGTGGTGGAAGTGATGGGGCGCTACTGTGGCTACCTCGCGCTCATGAGCGGGATGGCGACCGGTGCCGAGCGAGTGTATATGCACGAAGAAGGCGTTACCATCAAAGATTTGCAGGCCGACCTCGAACACCTGATTGAAGGTTTCCGGCATGGGAAGCGTCTGGGGTTGATTATTCGCAACGAAAAAACCCACGCCGTCTATTCAACCAGTTTTATGGCCGAACTCTTCGCAACCGAAGGCCGGGGCATTTTCGAGGTGCGGCACGCCATCCTGGGCCACCTGCAACAGGGCGGCAACCCGACCCCCTTCGACCGTATCCAGGCCACCCGTATGGCAAAGCAGTGCATTGATTATCTGCTGCGTGAAGCTGAAAAGCCGCTCCCGGAAGCGGCCTTCCTGGGCAAGGCGGGCACGGTCAGCTTCTACTCGATAGCAGAATGGCCCCGCATGATCAATGTGGAGCACGACCGCCCGCGTCAGCAGTGGTGGTATGATCTGTATGTTCCGATTGCACGCGCACTTTCCAAGCCCGCGCCCGCCACAGCGGAAATATCGGAGTAAAACAACCGAAATATGGGAGTAAAATAGAAAGAGCACAATTTGATAGCAAGGGGGCAGGCGCTACGCCTGCCTTTTTGTGTCTGTGGGCGCAGTTGATACGGCGAATGCACACACCAGAACCCCGTTCGCGTTCCCGGGTGAGCGCAGTGCAGCGGGTTTGTGGGTGTGTTTGTGTCGCTTTGGAAAGGATCGTATGATAGAGACAATAGCTCTGGAACTGTGCGGCGAGCAGATGCTGCTGCTTGCCGAGCATGCGCTCTTCTGGAAGCGTACCCGCACGCTGTTTGTTGCGGATACTCACTGGGGTAGTACCGAGATATTATTCACGTCGGGCCATGTTGATGCAGGACCGGGCGGAAATACCGCTGGCGACATGGAGCGCCTCGACCAGGCAATTGCCCGCACCAACCCGCGCCGTCTGGTCTTTCTCGGCGATCTGATCCATGCACGCGGCGGGCGCAACCCCACTACCCTGGCATTGGCCCAGGCCTGGCGCAACCAGCACCGTGACATTACGATGATGCTGATCCGTGGCAATCACGATGCCGTGACCGGCGACCCACCGGAAAGCCTGCGGATTACCTGTGTTGACGAACCCTACAACGACCCACCATTTGTCTATCGCCATTATCCCATTCCCTCGCGGGCGGGCCACACCCTGGCGGGACATCTGCACCCGGCGGTGCGCCTGACGGGGCCAGCACTGAACTGGCACAAGTTCCCGTGCTATTTGCAGCGTGATACCGTGAGCATTATGCCTGCCTTCGGGCGCTTTCTGCGGCAGGCCACCCAGATGCCCACCAGCACCGAACGGGTCTATGTGATGGTAAACGGCATCATCAGGGGGTACCGATGACACAGCGCCGCCGCATGGGTCGTTTTGGCGAAACGGCTGCCGCTGCTTACCTGGAACGGCAGGGCTACACGGTGCGCGAACGCAACTGGCGCTGTGCAACCGGCGAGCTCGACCTTGTGCTCGAACACGCGGGGCAACTGGTGTTTGTAGAGGTACGCACCCGACGCGGCACCACCCACGGCACCCCCGAAGAATCGGTGACGGCCCGCAAACGTGAACGGTTGATAGCGCTGGCTTATGCTTACCTGCAAGCAAACGATGTAGACGACCAGATGCCCTGGCGCATTGATGTGATCGCGCTTGAACTCGACAGCGCCGGACGTATGGCACGGATAAACCACCTTATGAATGCAGTCGAAGAAGTATGATACACTGGTATTGTCACATTGAATAATAAACACCCAATTCAATTTATGGAACAGCAGCCATCTCCAAAGATGACCACCGCCGCTCGCCGTATTACGCTCATCGGTGATATTTTTGCCGACCTAACGCTGGCATTGCCATTTTATCCTCGCGAAGGCGGCGACGTTACCGCGAACGCGCTGGCCTGGACCAGTGGCGGCACGGGCGTCAATGCTGCTGTCACATATGCAATGCTACAATGCGATGTGCGCCTGCTCGGACGGATCGGCACCGACCCTGCCGCCGCCGTTGCGCTGCGGGCCGCCCACCATGCCGCCATCGATATGGGCGGCATCCAGATTGACACGCTGCACCCCACGGGTACCTGTGTGGTTGAACTGACCGACGGTGGACGGCGTACCCTGCTGGCACATCGTGGGGCGAATATGTTTTATACCCTGGATGCAATCTCATATCAAGCCCTGAATAGTTCTGATATGCTGCATATCTCGGCCTACACCCTGCTGGGTGGGCCACAGCGTACCGCCATGCTGCGAGCTATTGCACTGGTTGAGCAGCAGCAGATCCCGATTGTGCTCGATCTGGCAACTGGCCCGACCGCCCTGCAACGTGACACTATTTTTCAATTGTTGCCGCGTCTATCGCTGCTCATGATGAATGATGAAGAGTTTGGCCTGCTCTGTCCCGATCAATCGCTTGACGACGGACTGCACCACCTGCACGAGTATGGCGCACGCCACATCGTTATCAAGCAGGGGGCGGCAGGTTGTATGATCAGTACCGGCGATACGCGCCTGGATGTTGCGCCGCCATCTGTGCAGGTCGTCGATACCAACGGCTGCGGCGATGCTTTTGGCGCGGCCTATGCCTGGGCTACGCTGAGCGGTGCGCCACCCGAACGCAGCGCAACGCTTGCCAACCTGTTCGGGGCGCTGACATCTACACGGGTTGGTGCTGCCGAAGCGGTGCCCACTTTTCCCGAACTCCTGCACCATGCCGCCGCAGATGTGCGGGAATGGTTGCAGACCACTACCGATTATCGCACGGAGGAACCCCTCGCATTATGACACCCTTCTGGAAACAACGGCTTGACTCGCTGCGTATTCAAGATTTAAACGAGATATTTCGCACCAGCAAGCCGGTTATTGGCATGGTGCATTGTATTCCGCTGCCGGGTGCGCCCGGATACACGGGCTATGGCATGCAGACGATTATCGACCATGCACTGCGCGATGCCGAGGCGCTGGCGGAAGGCGGCTGTGATGGTCTGATTGTTGAAAATATGTGGGATATCCCCTTCCGCGCTGGCCCCCACATTCCGCCCGAAAGCATCGCCGCGCATGCGGTGGTAGCGCAGCGGGTGCGCGAGGCGGTGCCGCTGCCGCTGGGCATCAATCTGGTGCACAATGGCGGCGTGGCGCTGCTCGGTATTGCGCTGGCAACTGGAGCCAGTTTTATCCGGGTGTGTATGTTTACGGGCGCGGGCGTGTGGGATGCCGGAAGCTGGGACGAAGGCTGTGCCGCCGACTTGATGCGCCGCCGCAAAGAACTACACGCCGAGCATATCAAGCTGTTTGCCGATGTAGACAAGAAGCATTCGGTGCGCTTCCCTGGCATAGACCTTGCGACCCATATAGAATGGACAACCTTTTTTGGAGCCGATGCGCTGATCATTTCGGGGCGCATGACGGGTGACGCGCCCGATCTCGACAAGGTACGGCAGGCGCGGGCACTGGCAGGTCCAACCCCCATCCTGCTGGGCAGTGGCACCACTGAGCACAATATTGGCGCGTTTATGGAAGTTGCCGATGGGGTGATTGTGGGCAGCAGTATCAAAGAAGATGGTGAAATTGCCAACCCGGTTGATATGACACGGGTGCGGAACTTTGTTCGGGCAGCACGCGGCGGCTGATGTGCTGGTCAACACTCCTGCAACAAGCCGGGGGCGGGCATCTGGCCTGACACCAGCCTACCCGCCCCCGAATAGTGGAGGCGACGGCGGGACTTGAACCCGCGAATGGCGGTTTTGCAGACCGCTGCCTTACCACTTGGCTACGTCGCCACCGTAACAGGTCTATTGTACCATATCGCCTGTTATGCTGGCAAGTGGCAGCATTCACTTGACGGGCATGCGTCAATCAGCTACAATCGTTTCGGTTTTTGGAACCAATATCGATTATGTAGATAAGCGCTGCTGGTCAATGGGCGGGCAGCATAGAGAGCAATGTCTCCAGCATTTACCCCACAACATGGCAAGACCGGGCACCTGCTTTCGCACGATGAATTCGGGCAGTATGTGCAGCACGAACTCGCGGCAATGGGCATTCAAACCTCGCACCGGGCAGGGCTGAATCTGACGATCCAGCTTTATGGGCACGATGTCGCGCTGGCGCTTGAAGCGGCCTATGCCGCGTATATGCAAGCCCCTACCCAGCTTGATGCGCTGGTTGGCGGGGTCATCAGCACCACCCGGACCTACACCCCCGATCATCTGGTGGATCGCTTCGAGCCACTGCGCGACCGCATCTTCCCAATGCTCAAGCGGCTTGAGTTGTTGGTTAGCGTGCGCGAGCACGACCTGCCGATGCTGGTGTATCAGGACTTACCCGGCGACCTGATGGTCACGTATGTCATCCACGAGGCGGGCAGTGTTTCGTATATCAACGAGCAGCACCTGGCCCGCTGGAAGACCGATGCGGCGGCGCTGCACAACACGGCTATGCACAATCTGCGTCAGCACACGGCCCGCCTTGGCCCGACCATCCTGGGGGACGATACCCGCCGCTTGCTGATCTTCCAGGCGCAGGATGGCTACGACGCAACCCGCCTGCTACTCACCGAGATGCTCGAACAGTGGCAACCGCTCTTTTCCGGCCAGATGGTGATCGGTGTGCCGCACCGTGATATGCTGCTGGCGTTTGGCGACGACGATCCGCAGATGCTGGTACTCCTATCGCAACAGATCGAAACCGATATGTTACAGCACCCGGCGCGGCTCACCGAGCAACTCTATACCCTCGCGCACGGCAAACTGACGACCTACCCTGGACATACACCCGTATAACAGAGGAAAAGCATGGAGTTTCTGGTAATTCTACTGACGCTGATATGTTATGTTGCGGCGGTGTTCTTGTGGTGGTATCACCAGACACCCCTGTATCTGCTCACACTCGTATCGGGACAGGTTGGTTCGCTCGCTTCGCCGCTCTGGACGGCGCTGTATGAATCGTCGTACCGCTCGAACCTGAGCATCTTCGGCACCATTCTGGGTCAGCCGGTTTACAGCCTACAAGTCATCGCCGCCACCTGGTACTACACGCTGCCCGCGCTGGTGGTTTATTTCCTCTATCGTTCGCGCTGGTGGTTTTCGGGCTACTTCACGGCCCTGCTGACGTATGGCGGATTCCTGTTTTATCATACGATCCTCGAAAGCATCGGGCTACGCTCGAACATCTGGAACTACACCACCCAGGCAGCGCTGCGCTTGGCCTGTCGAGCGCATTAATTGCGACGCTTATGTCGGCGCTGATCTCGTTCGGGTTGCTGTATGTCATTATGGCGGTGCGGCGCTTTTCGTGGGTCAGTATGGTGGTGTTCCTGCTGCCTGCTGCGCTGCTGCTGAGCATTCTGGTACGTGGGCTGATTGGTGCGCCGCTCTGGATTGTGTTATCTCTCGATGCCGAAACATGGGCTGTAACTATCGGCGTGGTCAGTACATTGATCCTGCTGGGACTAGGCATACACGTGTTTGGCGAAGGTCTGGGCAAGATCGAGCTAGAACTGGCCTGAGCCGCCGATGCACCCGTACCAGCACGCTCTGATCAGTCTGTGTGCCGCTGGAGCACTGGGGCGCTGCGGCTACCGTGTGCATATCGGTGCGCTGGTGTTTGGCGGCATGGTGCCCGACATCGATTTTTTGGTACTGCTGCCACTCATGGGCCGCATGGCAGGCCATCGCACCATTACCCACGCGCCCTGTTTCAGATCGGGCTGGCATGGCTGTTGCGACGCTGGGGCTTCTGGTCGGTGTTGCTGGGCCAGTTGTTGCACAGCTTTACCGATAGCCTAGGGCCAGGCAATCCGCGTGGGGTGGCGTGGCTGTGGCCCTGGCGGTGGCAGCGGGTTGATATGTTTCAATTGCTTAATCTAGTGAGGAGAACAAGGGAATGAGCTTCATTTATACGTTTCATAGCATCTTCGGTGAGCGAGTGCTGCCCATCCTAATTGTAGTTGCAGCGGTCTGGTTCACGGTTACCTGGAAAGAAGACCCGGCAGAGCAGCGCAATACCCTCGCGGCGCGGGTGTTTCCGTGGCTGATTACGTGGCAGTTTGCGCTTGGTCTGATCTACTGGCTGTACGGTATTTTTGCGCTCGGTCTGGGCAGCATCTATCTGGGGTGGCCCTTCATCCTGCACCCGATTCTAGGCGTACTGGCGGTACTGGTTGCGACACGTGCGGCACGACCGCGCCCCGAAAAGAGCTTGCTCAACCGGATGCTGCAACCGCTCGGACGCTGGCAGCCGTTTGTGGCGATGCTGCTGCTGTTTGTCATCATCGCGGGTAATATCGTGATTGCGGCAGGGTAGGGGCTGCGAGGTGGTCGCCCGTGTGCGCGGTTATCAATGACCGGGCTGAGCCACGAAGCCCCGTTGCGGCTTTGTACGGGCGACCCTCGCGCCCTTAGTTTAACCCTCGAAGTTACCCAGAATGTGGGCAGCGGTCGGGTGATATGGACTTGCAGCAGCGCGTTGAGGGTGGCAATGTATTCGCGCAGGGTGTAGCGCACCATGCCACCGGGTGGAATGCGCCCCCAGTCGGCGCTACCCAGTCCCACCGCATCAATACCAAGCGCACGACAGGTATATACCGCACGCGGCAGATGGTAGTGCTGGGTTACCAGGATAGCCTGCTGTTTGATACCAAAGATGGCCCGCGCCCGGTAACAGCTTTCGTAGGTACTGAACCCGGCATAATCAAGCGTGATTGCGTCGGCGGGGATGCCCTGCTCAATCGCATATTCCTGCATCGCTGCCACCTCGTTATAGTCGGCGCTGCTGTTATCGCCTGTAAACAGCAATTTCTCGACCTTGCCCGCCCGATACAGTTCTACTGCTGCCTGTACCCGATCTGCGAGAATACGTGAGGGGCGACCATCACGGCGCACACCAGCGCCAAAGACGACTGCGACATGCTGGGTAGGCACCGCTGCGACATGGTTATAGCGGCGGGATGCGCTGTGCTGGCTGACGTAGCCAATCAGCATACCTGCCAGCAGTACGCCCCCGATCAGGAGCCAGAACAACCAGCGCCGCCAGCGCCACGGGCGACGATGGGGCAGGGTGTGGATTGTGTAGTATGGACGTTCCATAATTCATCCCTGTGCAATGCGGCCTTCCGTTCTTTCGACGTAGACCGGGCGGGAATGGTTGCATTGGCTGGCACAAGGAATGCTACAATAGAGACATCAAATGGATTCTTTCTAGATTATGTCGTGGCTATGCAGAACCCCGAATTTCAGCATCCATGGGATGTAACACCTGAAGAAGCTATCGCTATTCAGAATCGGTTACGTGGCTTTGTCACAGCAACCGATGATCTGGGCGAGGTGCATCTGGTGGCCGGCGTTGATATCGGCTTCGAAGATAACTGGATGGTTACCCGTGCGGCGGTGGTGGTGCTCAACCTGTCCGATCTGACGGTGTACGAGCACGCTGTCAGCCGTCGCCCCACGAGCTTTCCGTATATTCCGGGGCTGCTCTCGTTCCGCGAGATACCCGCCGCGATGGAAGCACTGGCACAACTGACCACCCCACCCGACCTGCTGCTGGTTGATGGGCAGGGCCGCATCCACCCGCGCCGCTTCGGGATTGCCTGTCACCTTGGCCTGCTGACCGGGTTGCCTGCGGTGGGGGTTGGCAAAAGCCCCTTTGTAGGCACACACGCCGCTGTGCCCAATCAGCGGGGCGCGTGGGAGCCAGTGCTTGACGACGGCGAAGTGATTGGTGCGGCGCTGCGCAGTCGGGTCAATACCAAACCGCTGTATATCTCAAGCGGGCACCGTATCAGCCTGGAAACGGCGCTGGATTATGTGATGCGCTGCACACCGCAGTATCGCCTGCCCGAAACAACCCGATTGGCGCACAAGCTGGCAGGCGGCGAAGATATTCAAAAAGTGATTCGCACGTCGCTCGGTGGGCGGAGGTAACCGCAATGCTGTTGACCATTGCGCTGATTGCCTGCGACGAAGAACGCCATATCGGGCTGGCGCTGGCAAGTGTCAACGCGCTACGTGCTGCACAGCCTACCGAGGTGCTGGTACTGCTTGATCAGCGCGTTCTTCGGCTCGGTCAGGATGACGACGAGCGCTCCTCGTCGAGATCGCGCAGGGTCGGCGATCACCGGCAGGCGGCGAC
>JAAUSQ010000155.1 GCA_012033195.1 Chloroflexaceae bacterium | reverse complement strand
CTTCTATCAGGTTCTGCCGTGACATGGCGCTACGATGCACTGACCAACACCTGGAACGAACTGGCCCCGTTCCCGGTGGCAGTCGAATCACCTGCTGCAACCTGTTATCAAGGCCACCTGTATGTGATGGCGGCGATGGCACCAACCAGTTCTTTATCTACAACATTGCAACCGATACCTGGAGCAGCGGGCCACCGCTGCCACGCGGCGTGTTCGGTGCGGCGGCGGGCGCGTGGAATGGCAAGATTTATCTGGCAGGCGGCAGTAGCAATTTTGACTCGGAAAATGTCACTCATCAGGTTGATATCTACGATATTGCAAGCGCTACCTGGAGCACCGCACCAAACACGATGCCCGTCGCAACCGGGCTAGCAGGTGTGGCACAGGCTGGCCCCGAACTGTATATTGTGGGCGGCTTTAACACAAACTCCCCAGAGCGCAATGTGCGGGCCATGCAGCGGCTCAATATGGAGACGGGCACATGGCAGCAGGGTGCAGCACTGCCAGCAGGACGCGGCGACTTTGCGCTGGCCGCCACCGATACCGCCCTGTATGCCATTGGGGGCGACACGGATGGCGGTAGCTTCTTTGATCTGTCGGATAACGTACTCCGACTGGAACGCACTCAGTTCGCGTCGGGCACATGGGCCGAACTGCCCGAACCATTGCCTATTCGTGTGCAGTCCAAGGGCTTCTGCACCAGCGCCGTTACGGGCGGCGAAATCTGGTCTACCGGTAGCTGGCGCGGCCACAACTTCTTCCGTTCGCTATCAGGTGAACGTTGTGCCTCACCCTACAGCGATGTACCGTGGCTTAGTACCACGCCGGATGCGGGCACCGTTGCTGCCGACCGTAGCCGTACTTTGACGGTCCAGGTCGATGCAGGCAATCTGGAGGTGGGCACCCATACCGCAACGCTGGTGCTGCCGGTCAGCGATGGCGGCGTTACACAGCTTGTGCTCCCCGTTACGGTCGAAGTACTTGCAGGGCACACGGCGCTGCAAATGAGTGCAGGCGCTGAACAAACTGCGGTACCGGGCAGCATTTCGATCCATACTATCCTCATCACCAACATTGGCGATACCACCGTAACACCGATCCTCTCAATGCAGGGGAATACCTGGAAAACCAGCCTGCTAGACAATGCCGGCACCCTTGCGCCGGGGCAATCGACCGTGGTTGAGGTGGCGGTGCAAGTGCCTGCCGATGCACTGGTTGGTGCTCGCGACACCGTACAGATTATTGCCACCAATCGAGATGGCGCAACACTGGCTAATGCGTCACTCACGACAACAGCCGGAGCCTTCTATGGCATACTGGTCGGGCCATCGGCGGCGAGCACACGCGGCACACCGGGCCTGTCGGTTGCCTACACGCTGGAGGTCTATAACACCGGCACCACTCCTGATACCTTCACTGTGCAGGTAACAAATGCCACCTGGACAACCACGGCTCCGGCGCAGGTCGGGCCAGTTGCACCGGGTGGACGGGCCAGCGTTGAGGTGGTGGTGCTCATTCCGCTCACGGTACACGGCACCGCCACAGATGCCGCCGAGGTGCGCGTTACTTCGCAGGGCGACCCGACCCAGCAGTCCAGCGCAATCCTAACCACTGGCGTTGCCCATGTCAGTCAGCTAATCACTCCGGCAGGCGGCACCCTGGCTGCACCTGGTTTCGAGGTGGTGGTGCCGAGCAATGGCGTTTCGGGTGATACAATGTTGCTCTACACACCGCTCATCACCCCGACCGTCAATCTCCCAACGGTATACAGCTTTGAACGGGCCTTTGTGTTTGAGGCAATTCTGGCGGGTGGCGTGGCGCTTGCCGATGTCACGCAGCCCTATGAGATGACCATCAGCTATGATGACCCGACGCTAGCAGATAATGCCGTCTTGCTGGTATGGGATGGGCAGGCGTGGGTCGATGCGGTGATGGCCTGTGCCGATATTGGCTGTACAGTGGTGGCACGCACCAGCACCAGCCTGACAGTACGCGCACTGCAGTCGGGTGAGTTTATACTGGCGCGGCAATCTGGCGGCGGTGTCAGTCAGGTGAACCGTATGTATATGCCGCGTGTTGTCCGGTAGGACGGATTAGGACAGGTGCCAAAACCAGACGGGGCGGGTGTGTTGAATACCCGCCCCGCTTGATTCAGGTCAAACGATCTCTGCCTTATCATCCACCAGTAAGACATCATGCAACGTGTTCGGGTCGTTAATGTAATCAAAGCCTGCGGTGGCTGCCAGCGTTTCGGTAACAGTAGCCCCCTCAGTGAAAGGCGGCGTTACCACAGGTGCGAGGGTATTGTGTACTGTCAGCGTCACCACCACAACACCTGCTGCATTGGCGGCGGTGTAGGCGCTTTGGGCGCGGGCAACCACCAGCGGATGGGCAAGGCTCGCCGGAGCCTGAGCAGTGGTGGCCTGATGCAGCGGTGCATCAAGCGGGTTGGAGGATGTTGGCAGAAGGGGCGAACGGCTGTCTGTTAAAGTAGAAACATAGACCCTTCACTCGTAAAGCCTCGAATGTCAAGAAGCTGAGGCGGATGGTGCTGGCGCGAGGCTACACCGTGCGTTTCTGCCACAGGAACGATACAAGTCGTGGTGGTTTGTCCTGGTCTTCCTCGTGCCACCATTCCTGAAGATCAATCAGGGTCAGGCCAGCATGGGCCGCATCCTTGAAGAAATCGGAGACATGATGCACAAAAGCGGCTATAAGTGTATCAATCTCGTTGTGACGGAAGGTAGCTTGCTTTCCCATATATTGCCGCGTCGGGTGCAGTTCGCAGATAAAAAGATGCCCCCCTGGTTTGAGGCAGCGCCACGCCTCGGCAAAGATGTGTGGTAAATCGGCGATATGCTCAAGCACAAGGTTGCCCACAATCAGATCAACCGCCCCATCCGCGCAGGGCCACGGCAATGTGAGATCGGCCTGAGTAAAGGTAATATTGGGGAATGACAGCTTGGCGCGTGCCCGCTCCATCATCGCCGCAGAAAAATCGAGCGCATGCACATGCTCTCCCATCCGGGCAAGTAGCGCCGTATTTTTGCCCGTCCCACAGCCTAGTTCAAGAATCTGCGTACCACGCACCCGGCTCAGTACCCGCTCTGTCACCATCTGGTCAAGATCGCGGGTGCGGTTGCGGTCGGTGTCATAAGTAGATGCCCATTGCTCGTAGGCTGCACGCACGCTCATATTCACTCCTCCTGGCTAAAGGCTATCGGCCCTTTTCTTTTAAAGATATGCCTTGAGAATAGTGTACGATAGTGCTTGATATGGTAACGCAGTCATCTTATAGACGGGCAATTTACCGATAAATCGACGGAACCTCTAGCCCGTGGCGCTCCATCAGCGCGGCATTGCTCAGAATGTCAGGCGGCAGCCCATCCGCGACGAGCCGGCCCTCATCGAGCACTACTACCCGCTGACACACCTCTGCAATCAGTTCCAGATCGTGTGAGGCGATCAGGCTGGCTGCCGGGTGTGTCAGCAAAAACTGTACCAACCGCCGCCGCGCCCGACGGTCAAGGTAGGCATCCGGTTCATCGTACAATATCAGGCGTGGCTGCATCGCAATCACCCCGGCAATCGCCACCATACGTTTTTCGCCGCCGGAAAGGTGGTGCGGTACGCGGTCTGCCAGATGAGACACGCCGGTCTGTTCCATCGCCTGCGCCACCCGCGCCGCCACCTCTGCCGGAGCTAGCCCCAGATTGACCACACCGAATGCAATATCGTCGCGCACCGAGGGACAAAAAAGCTGCTCGTCCGGGTTCTGAAAGAGCATACCAACCGAGGGGTAAAACTGCCCTGCAACCACAGGCTGCCCAAACAGCGCAACCGTTCCGGCCTGCGGCTTGAGGATACCACAGATTGCTAGAAACAGCGTTGTTTTGCCGCTGCCGTTCGGCCCGATCAGTCCGACCCGTTCGGCGGGGTGCACAACCAGCGACACCCCCTGCAACACGGTGGGGCGGTTGGCGTAACCACAGGCGAGATTGATCACCGCAAGGGCAGGCGGGTGCATAACATCACTTTCTAACCCAGCATTAGCGCTGCACATACCAGCAGTGCCGCGAGCAGCAGGGTCGCCGCAAGGCCAAGCCAATCGGCAGGGTGGATCGGCGGGTTGGTCGGTGGGGCAACTGCCTGCCCATAACCACGCACCCGCATCGCGTGGTACACGCGCTCCGAACGCTCAAAGCTCTGCACCAGCATACTGCCCGTCAACGCCGCGACGGTTGGCAGCGTGCGCCCATCAAGCCGCCGTGTTTGCATACCGCGCAGCCGTAACGCGTGCTGGCGTCGGGTCAACAGTGCGGCGGTGTCGGCGAGGTAACGATAAAAAAACAGCATCATGTCAACCAGCAACGCAGGCACGCCCAGCGCACGCATGGTGCGAACGGTAATGAGGAAGGGCGCAGTACCAAAGAGTACTAGGCTCAGGGTAAGGATACAGCCAGAACGGGTGGCAATCAGCGCCGCCTGAGCAAGGCCCTCTTGATAGATGCTCAACGGGCCAGCTTGCACAAACACCGTGGTACCCGTTGCAAACGGCACCACGGCGACTACCACCAGCAGAAACATACCTGGATACCGCAGGCGCGTGAAGAGAAACGATAGTGGCAACCGTGCCGCCAGATAGTACCCGCCGACAATCAGCACGGCAAACGGTAGCAGTGCAATATGGTTTATTGCGGCACACGCGATAATCAGGCTAAGGACACCCACAAAACGGCAGCGTGCCTCCCAGCGATGCACGGGCGATTGCACGGTAGCATACTGGTCGAGCCAGAGTTCCATGGTGGCTAGCCCTGTTCCGAAAGCAGCGCAGTCGCGCCAACCGGGGCGTTATCGGTAAGGAGTTCGGGCTTGACCCGCAGGAGAAACAGCACCACCAGCGTCGTGAGGATGCCTTCGATTATGACTACTGGAATGTGCGCCAGTGCGATCAGGGTGAGGGCGGCCTGCTCGGTGGCAACGTCGAGATTGGCGGGGATAGTTGCCACCAGCACACCATAAAACAGCAGCACCGCCAGCCCAAGCCCCAGCGCACCCGCCACAAACGCCACCGCGCCGGTAGCGAAGCGCCCGGTCAGGTGCAGCACAAAACGCAGTTGAAACAGGCCATACGCCAGCAGCGCCGGCAGCCCCATCAGTGTGGCATTCACACCGAGTGTTGTGATGCCGCCATGCTGAAACATCACGGCCTGAAAAAACAGCCCCACCAGAATAGCAGGCATGGCATACCAGCCCAGAATCACACCAAGCAACCCATTGAGAATGAGATGCACACTGATGGGCGGTAGGGGAATGTGGATCCACGATGCCACAAAAAATACGGCTGTCAGCAGGGCCGCACGCGGTACCATCGCGTGCGGGTCGGGGCGTCGCTGAATCTGACGCAGGCTGTACCATGTTAGAGTGGCGGTCGTTGCATAGCCGGCCCCACAAACCGCAAGCGGCAGAATGCCATCAGGAATATGCATCAGCCGCTCCTCCGCGCAAAAAGAGTGCCGTGCCAATACAGCCCCACACCACCGTACCACCCATCACAATCAGTTGCAGCAGGGTATAGGGTGCCGCACTGCCAACCTGTACCAGTGCGGCAGAGGTGGCGGGTGTGGTTGATGAACCAACCTCTACATAGATTGTTTTGCCGTGTCCGGCCTGCCGCACCTGAATAGTCCAGGTACCCGGCAGGGCCGGGTCGGGTGCAAAGCGGTACCGCCCCATCTCGTCGCAGGTGCCGGTATGCCACGCGGTGGTAGGGTCGTTCGGTGCGTAGACGGTCACCTGTGCGCCCGCCATTGGCTCACCAGAGTCGTAGGTGGCAGCTAGCGCGATAACCGTTTCTAGCGTATGCTCAACGCTCACGCTGTGGGCATAGCTGGCACCAGCAGGCATTAACAGCAGTGCTCCCCACAGCGCAAGCAGTACCAATCGCATTGGCATAACACAGCTCCTTATTGAGTGGCGGCCTGCGCTTCAGTCGCGCAATGTCCCTCGCCAGTATGCCCCAGACCGGGCAGGATGGAGCGCAGCAATGCATAAGCATCTGCTGATATCTGCTGTTCCAGTTCGGTCTGGTCGATCTGGAGCGTGCCATCGGTTGCCAGTGCTGCCAGTGGGTCGAAGCCCAGCGCACCCGTGTTGATGTCGTCGTCGGCAGGAGCCGCCCCATCGCCAAACAGATGATCAAAGTGGAACGTTGCTTCAATGTCGGCAGTGTCATCGGCGGCGAGCAAGCCCTTGCGAGTGTCGCCCACAAAGTCGCCACAGGTAAAGGTAAGCGCTTCATTCAGGCGCAGCACAAACGCAACTGTTTCATCGGCGCGGGTGGCGGTGCCATCAATCACCAGCATGTAGCCCTCGGCGGGGCCTTCCGTGGCGGGCACCATGCTCCACGAGAGCGCATTGTAATGCCCTGCGGGTGCCGACTGTGCGCCAATCAGCACGGGTTCTGCATCAGGGCCACCTTCGGCAAGGTCAACCGTGATCGGCCCATCAAGCACCACCGAAACAGTTGCCGCCGGCGTGCCGCCCTCCTCCGGGTCAAACGGTGGATCGCTCTGGTAGGCCGTCAGTTCATCCAGGGTCACATACAGATGATTGAAGGTGATCGACCAACCATCTTTAGAAGTAAAGCCCTGGCGCACAAAGTCTTCACCATTCGCCCGAAACTCCAGCGTGCCCTGTGCCGCCGATGGTGGTGCAGCACACCCAACCAGACCCAACGTCAACACTGCGCCCATACCGAGAAGTACCCACTGTAGCAGTTTCATTGCTCCCCCTGACAGTATCGTTATGTATCTGTGTGCAGTGTGGCAGCCTGAATGTGGCATTCGGCGCACCAGCCTGCCAGCGAACCGTGATGCATATCAATATGAAAGCCCGTCTCAGCGGCGATGATGCCTGCAAGGTCGGCCAGTTTGTCCGAGCTAATCTCAAAGACTTGCTGACAACTGCGGCACACCAGATGGATATGCGGGCCGTGTCGATGCGTTGTATAGATCAGGCGTCCGTTCTCAAACGAAGTACGTGTTACCAACCCTTCCTGCGCCAGAAAATCGAGCGTGCGGTAGATGGTCGCAATGTTCACCGCTTGCGAGCGGATATGCACCACATCCAGCACCTCTTCGGCGGTGATGTGCTCACCGTGGTTGGCAATTGCATCAAGGATCATTTCGCGCTGCGGGGTAATGCGGTGCCCACGCTGGCGCAAAACGTCAGCAAGCGAATGTGCCATTATTTGCTCCTGCAACTGGTTGCAACTACGATGAGTATATGATATGGCTCTATCTGTGTCAAGATAGTATTTCTTCACTCAGCACAACAGGGGCATAGACCTGGCTACAGTCGTAGGAATGCCAACAATGCGAGGGGACTAACGGGGGATAGGCAACCCGCTGCTGCGTGTGTTATGCTCCTGCTCAAAGGGACATTTCCATATCAGGGAGCGCACCTATGAGTACACGCCGCATATCATACAGCCTGTTACTTCTGATCGGCATCCTGGCATTCATACACCCTGCTGTTTCGTATGTCAATCATCATTTCTTCTCACAATCTACACTCGCGCAGGGCAATGCAGTCCAGCAGATTTTTCTGCCGCTGGTGCGTGGCGGCACAACCCGACCTGTCCCGCAGCCAACTCAAACCCCCACCCCATCCCCGGAACCATCACCAACACCGGAGCCATCCCCAGTTTTTGCGGGCGAGGGCACCTTTTATGATGCAACGGGCGCGGGCAATTGCAGCTTCGACCCCTCCCCGAATGATCTGATGGTCGCCGCGCTAAACACGATTGATTATGACAACGCCCGCCTCTGTGGGGCCTACATCGAAGTGACTGGCCCACTGGCAAGTGTGGTAGTGCGTGTCGTGGATCGCTGCCCGGAATGTGCGGCGGGAGATGTTGACCTCAGCCGCGAAGCCTTTGCCCGTATCGCCAACCCGATTGATGGGCGCGTGCCAATTACCTGGCGCATCGTTAGCCCCGATCTGACCGCGCCGGTGCGGTATCATTTTAAAGATGGCAGCAACCCCGACTGGACAGCAGTACAGATCCGCAACCATCGCAATCCAGTTGCAACACTGGAATATCAGACGAGCAACGGCGAATTTCGGGCAATGCCCCGCGAACAGTACAACTATTTTGTTGAGTCAAGCGGCCTGGGCAACGGCCCCTATACCTTCCGCATCACCGATATTTACGGCAACACCCTGCTTGATACCAACATTCCCTTTGCCGAAAATAGCGAAGCAAGCGGTAGCGGGCAGTTCCCCGCGCCATAGCTCACCCACCAATCGGCCACACTGGAGCACTGGTATAGAATGAGCATTGACGTTCCTTCGCACCAGTGCTCTAATTGCATCCGCCTATTCGCCCTACTCGATGGTTCTATATGCCTGCACCACCAGTCGCTATCATCGTGCTGCACTGGCGCAACTACACAGCGACCCACCGCTGCCTCACCAATCTGTGCGCCCTTGATTATCCCAACGTTCATATCATTGTTGCTGACAACGGCTCGCACGATGGTAAGTTCTGGCGGCTCGTGCAGGAGTTTCCGGCCATCGAAACGCTTGAATATGCAACCAATCGCGGCTTTGCGGCAGGCATCAACCCGGCTATCCGACGGGCACGCGAACTTGGCAGCGCGTTTGTCTGGCTGGTCAACAACGATGTCACGCTGGCCCCAACACGCTCACCCGCCTGATCGAGAAACAACACGCAATACCCCCAGGTTGGCATCCTTGCGCCGCGCCAGTTCTTCACCGAACGCCCCGATACTACAGCGGGCTTGGGGGTGCGGTTAGGCCCCTATGATATTCAACTGGTTGGCTGGGACACGCCCGACCCCACGCCGTCTGAGGTGGCCCCTATCGCGCTTGATGCCGTCTTTGCGGCGGCAATGCTGATTGATTGCCACGTGTTTGATGCGATTGGCCTGTTTGATGAGCGCTTCTTTTTTTATTACGAAGATATCGAGTTCTGCACCCGTGCCCGCCGCGCTGGTTTCCAGGTAGCCTATGCGCCCGATAGCCTTGTTGAACATGTGTATGCTGCCAGTGTAAGCCGGGTAGCGGGGTTGCGCGAGTTTCATCTAGCTCGCAATCGACAGGTGTTTTTCCGGCTACAGCACCGCAACCTGCAACGGCTGTGGTACACGCTGCACGAAGTGCCGCACCTGCTGCACTATATCGGCACCAAACTGCGCCGCAACGCCCCTGCCGATGCACTCGGCTACTTCTGCGGGGCGCTGCTTGGCCTCGTTCTGCCACTGCCATCCGGAGGGGCACCCACCCGATGATTCCACGCCATCTGCAATACCTGGGCTACCGCCTGCTGCGGCGCTCGCCCCGCTTCCAGCGCTTCATTGCCCATTTCAGCCAGCTAGCCCTGGAAAGTTATCTCATCCAGGATTTCATCACCCAACCCTATGGGGCCGCCTATGGCCTGACCGCCGCCGACCGTGCCCGCCTCGTTGAGCAGTTCCGGCACATTGTTACACGGGTACCTTCGGGCACACCTGCGCTGGTGCAGACCATCCTCGCACGAGAACTGCTCACCCTGCCGCCCGATACACTAGGTGATGTGATTGAGTGCGGCGTCTGGAAAGGGGCCACCAGCGCTAGCCTCTCGCTGGTCTGCGAAATGACCGGGCGACGGCTGATTGTGGCCGACTCCTTCGCGGGGTTGCCAGGAACCAACCCGTACCTGTACCGCGTTGACCATATGCAGAGCTACGATTATCTGGAGCCGGGGCGCTTCCGGGGCACGCTGGACGAAGTACGCGCCAACATCCGCGATTACGGTGCACTGGCCGTGTGTAGTTTCCTGGGGGGCTGGTTTGCCGATACGCTGCCAACACTCGACAGGCCGCTGGTGTTTGCCTTCCTCGATGCTGATCTTGAATCTTCGACCCGCGACTGCCTGCGTGCGATCTGGCCCTTGCTGGCAGAAGGTGGGCTGATCTACACCGACGATGCCGGCAATATGGCGGTTGTCCGCATCTTCTTTGATGAACCGTGGTGGCAAACGCACTGCGGCGAGCCTGCCCCCGGCTTTATCGGCTCTGGTAGTGGTCTGCCTATTATGCCAATCACATCCAGCATTGGCTATATCCGCAAGCAGCGCCCGACCGCGTTGGATGGCTGGCGACGAACCTACAACCATTCGTTCCTGCCATTCCAATGACTACCACACCGCGCACGGTTGTTATCTCTGGCGCTGCACGTGGCATCGGACGCGCTGCTGCGCTGCACCTCGATCAGCTAGGCTGGCAGGTGTTTGCCGGAGTACGACAACCCGACCATGCGGCGGCGCTCCGGGCGGTTGCATCGCCGCGCATGGTGCCTGTGCAGTGCGACCTGACCGATTATGCAAGCCTGCACCATGCGGCGGCTGTGGTGGCACAGCACCTGGATGGGCGCGGACTGGATGGGCTGATCAACAATGCTGGCATCGTTATTCCTGGCCCGCTTGAATACCTGCCACTGGATGACCTGCACACACAGCTTGCGGTGGGTCTGGTTGGGCAGCTTGCGCTGACACAGCAGATGCTGCCCCTGCTGCGCCCGCGCCGAGGCCGTATTATCAATATCAGTTCGGGCAGTGGGCGGCTGGTGCGCCCGTTGCTGGCAGCCTATAGCGCCGCCAAGTTCGGGCTTGAAGCACTCTCGGATGGGTTGCGGCTAGAGCTTGCGCCCTCCGGCATTCGCGTGATTGTCATTCAGCCGGGAGCGACTGCCACCCCCCGCGTGGGCCGCCACCATCGAACGGCTCGATGCGGTGCTGGCTGCGCTGCCCGATCCAGGCCGCCGCACCTATGGCGCGGCGCTGCGTCAGTTGCACGCTGTGCTGACTGCCACGGTGCCCTATACCACCCCACCCGAACAGGTTGCTGCAACAATTGCCCATGCGCTGCAAACGCCGTACCCGCGTGCCCGCTACACCGTGGGGCGCGGGGCGCGGGGCGATGTCCTGCTGTCGTACCTGCCCGACCGCCTGCGCGACCGTTTGATGCAGATGTAGCTTGCTGCACCAACAGAGGAGCCGGAAGGTGGTTCCCTCCGGCTCCTGCATACGAACGTTGATCGCAATAACCGACGCGGCTACTCTGCCGCCGGACGGGTGGCGCGGGGGCCGCTTTGCAGCAGAGATGGATTATTGCCCTGCACGGTCAACCCCCTAATCTCGGCGCGGTTGTTGTCTTCACGTATCTCAATCACGTTGCCCTCAGCGCTGGTGCTCCAACCA
>JAAUSQ010000154.1 GCA_012033195.1 Chloroflexaceae bacterium | reverse complement strand
GCGCCACAGTTCGTGGAAGGTGCCTCGTACCTGCCTACTAATGCGCTCGGTCTTACCCCACGGAATATCCAGCAGGTCGAGGCGGTGCAACAGGTGGCTGCGTTCCAGATCTAGCTCTTTTCGCAGGTCAAGGTCGAGCGGCTTCTTTGCATCGTAGGTCGTATGCATTGGCAGCTTTAGCCGCTTCTGTTGGCGTTCCAGGTCGCGCTGGAGGGGTACCATCGGCGTTTCCGATGGCACTACGCCCATGATATCACCCACAATCATCTGCTCGTGAATGAGGCGTAGCGGCAGCGGGCTGCCAAAGCAAAACACGGTCTGGATTGCTTCGGTCAGTTCGGGCAGACCGGGCAGGGGGTGCCCACGCAGCGCCGCCAGTGTTTCGGCCAGCCGCACCGCCTCGATGCTATGCGCCGAGGATGCATCCAGGCCTTCCTCGCGCAGCAGGCGTGCTACGCGGGTCATCCAGCGAATAACCACCTGCTCCTGATGGCTCCACAGATGCTGATACCAGCCCGGCGACTCGATGCCCGCCCCATAGCCGGTGGTATACGAAAGGCGGCTGTATGTCCAGGGCACCCAGGTAGCCTGGGTTTTTGTTTTGGGCAAGCCTTTGAGCGTAGCGGTATCTTGCTGGGCCGGCGGCAACGTCGCCAGCGCGGGCGCGTGCCACGCTCCGCACACCACTGCGATACGTGCGAAACCTTCGTGCAGGGCGGCGCGGATGGCCTGCCGCATATAGGCTTCGCGCTGCTCCTCCAGCGCGTCATCGGCAGGCGGTAGTTCGGCCCGCAGCGCCGTCATTGCTTCGAGGATGGCCGCAAACAGATCGGTGCTATCCTGGCGCTGCTCCACCATATGCTCCCACCAGCGCTCGCGGTCGCTGTACCCGGCGGCCTGCGCCAGCGCACCAAGCGGGTCGTGGCGCGGGTTGATCAGGTCGGGCGGGTATTCTGGTGCTGCTTCAGGCAGGGGGTCGCTGCCTGATTTGGGCGCGGAGTCGCTGCCAGCAAGCTGATGGATCTGCGGCAAATCCATGAAGCGCACCGGGATGCCGTGGGTCAGACCATAGTGCAGCGCCTGCCATTCGGGGGAGAAGACGGCAAACGGATAAAAGACGGCGTGGCGTGGTTGGTCGGGCACATACACCAGCAGGGCGACGGGTGGCTGCATGTCGGCGTGGGTCAGCAGCGGCAGCACATCGGCGGCATCGGGAGGGCCTTCCACCAGCAGCGCATCAGGTTGCATCTGTTCCAGGGCGTGTCGCAGGCTGCGGGCCGAGCCGGGGCCGTGGTGCCGAATGCCGAAGATCTGCGGGGTGGGCGTATGATGGGTCATACAAGCTCCCGACAAGCTTTGTACAGATCGCGCCACTCCTTACGGTCTTGCATCACTGCTTCGAGATATTCCAGCCACACGGCCCGATCCTGTACTGGGTCTTTCACGATTGCGCCCATAAGACCAGAGGCTAGGTCGCTGGCGCTCAGTTGCCCATTGCCAAAGTGCGCCGCCAGTGCCATCCCGTTATTAACTACTGAAATAGCTTCGGCAGTGCTCAGGGTTGCACCGGGCGACTTGATTTTTGTTTTGCCGTCCTCAGTAACACCGCTGCGGAGTTCGCGGAAGATGGTTACCACCCGCCGAATTTCGGTCAAGGCAGGCGGCTCGGCGGGCAATTCTAGCGCACGACTCAAGCTTGCAACACGTTGCTGCACAATCTGTACCTCTTCCTCGACGGTATCGGGCAGTGGCAGCACTACGGTATTGAAGCGACGCTTCAACGCGCTCGAAAGCTCGTTCACACCCTTGTCGCGGTCGTTGGCAGTGGCAATCAGGTTAAAGCCCTTGATAGCCTGTACCTCGTCGTTCAGTTCGGGGATCGGCAGCGTCTTTTCGGAAAGCACGGTAATCAATGTATCCTGCACATCGGCAGGAATACGGGTCAACTCTTCGAGCCGCACCAGCTTGCCCTGCTGCATTGCCCGTAGCAGCGGACTTTCGACCAGCGCATCACGCGATGGGCCTTCCGCTAGCAGGCGAGCATAATTCCAGCCATACCGGATCGCCTCTTCGCTGGTGCCCGCCGTGCCCTGGATCAGCAGGGTGGAGTTGCGCGAGATAGCCGCCGCGAGGTGTTCGGAGAGCCACGTTTTGGCGGTACCGGGCACGCCCAGCAGCAGCAGGGCGCGGTCGGTTGCCAGGGTTGCAACGGCAATCTCAATCAGGCGGCGCTTGCCGATATACTTGGGCGTAATCGCTACGCCGTTCGAGAGGGTGCCACCCATTACATACTGCACAACGGCCCATGGTGACAAGACCCAGCTTGGCGGGCGCGGGCGCTCATCGATGGCAGCCAGGGCATCGAGTTCGTGGGCAAATTGCTGCTCGGCATGGGCACGCAGGACAGCAGTAGACATAGGTTCAACTCCTTTGCTCAGTGTTCGCCGTGAAACGCCGCGTGCATCTCGGCGCGGAAGCACAAAAGCTCCTGGGCTGTACCAATTCTGGAAACCCAGAACTGCCAGCGCTTTGCATCGGTCGGCCAGTGCTCGACCATCTCATCAATGAGTTCAAACGGAATACGCTGTATGATGGTTGGCAGTGTTTGAAAGAGCACAGGCTCCTTGTAGGTGGTTGTTTCGCCCACCATGGAGCGCAGGCCCGCTAATACCGTCCGGGCCAGTTGCACATCCCACTGCTGATAGCTCGCCAACAGCAGCAGATTCGCCCGCAGCGAGTCGAGATGCGCTGTCAGCCGTTGTTCCAGCAATGTGCGCTGCATGGGTGGGGGCAGCACTGCAAACCATTGTTCAAGGACATCGGCGGGCAGCAACGGGTACAGCGCCGCGAACCATGCTGCATCGTAGGGTTGGTTCATCAGCGCATCGGCCCAGCCACGCACCAGCACCTCGCGCAGCGGATGCAAACGAGCGGCGGCGACCAGTTGTTCGGGTGTGATAGCGCACTGCTCACAGAGCAAGGCCGGCGACACCATCTTGAGAAGCTGGAGCAGCCACCAGTTGCCCTGTTCAGCATAGAGCGCCTGGACATGTTCGGGTTGTCTTTCATCGTGCGGTGGTGGCTTGCGCTTGATACCATCACGCTGCATGTCGGGCGTGCATTGCTCCGGAAGCGTTACCGTAAGGCTGCCCTGTTCAAAGCGCAGCAACGCCTGCACCCGCGCTATCATCCGCTGCACCAGCCGAGATGGGGGTAATTTTGTGAGTAGATGCACTGCTTCAGATCGGGTAGCAGTGTCGTTAAGAATGCTTTCCAGAAACGGCTCATCATCCATGCTCAGGTTGGTTTGCAGGGTAGCCAGCAATGTTCGCCGCTCTTCGGCCTTGTGGGTGCGCCAGCTTGTTTCGAGCAGCGTGCGGGCGCGGGCCGGGTCGGTGGTGCGGAGCCATTCAAGCAGCACGGTGCGTGCTTTTGTATTGCCCGTGTCCCAGATGTGCCCAATATCCCACGTACCATTCTCCTGGAGATATGCCCAAGCCGGATTCTGTGCGGCCAGCCAGCGGCCCCGCTCACCGAGGACCGGCAGCAGGGCACGGGCAATATCACCATGTTTGCTGCCGGCGTCGAGCAGGGCGGGCAGGGAGCGGGCAGGCACGCGCATGCCCTGCTGCTGCACTAGCGCTAACCATTCTGGCAGTGCTTCTTTATACTGCCCATCCAGCATGGTCGCCAGATGGCTTGCAGCACGCGGGCTGCATTCTGGCAGCGTTTCGGCGGTGGTGGGTGCGGGCAGTGCAACGGAGGGAAGTAGTGGCTGCCACCCGGCCCGACGAGAGGCGGCAAACAGCGCCGCCGCGCCGAGCATAGCCCCTTCTGGGTCGGATGTATCGAGGCGCGACAGGCTCGCAACAAGCCGATTGCTTGCTGTGGCAGGCAGGGTGAGCGGTTGTCGTTCAGTGCCAAGCAAGGCCACTTTTATAACATGTTCCCACTGCATCATGCTGCCTTTCTGCTTGCCTATCAGTGCGGCACATCCCACGCACCAAGCGGCCAGAAGGATTGACCGTCCCACTCTCCAAAGATATCCATAGAGTGCCCACCGCTGCGGGCCAGCAGTCTCCAGTAGGGTGCGCCGTTGGGCGCACAGGGCAGGCAGCGCTGCAACTGGTCGCACACAAGCCAGTGTGTTGCTTGCACAGCAGGTACAACATCGTTGAGCAGCATTGGGAAGCGCTCAAGCCAGGGAAAGGCTGCCACGGCGGTGCTGTAGGCATCCAGTGCGGCGGCAATCGTTGGATAGCCGGGGCGTTTGTTGGGGGAGGTAGTGGTGGTGTGGCGTACCTTGACGAAGGCCCGCAGCGGATAATTGCCCGGAAAAAAGACCAGTTCGGCATCCAGGCAGGTATCGGGCACCAGACTTTTATCGAGCGGGGTATTGCCGAACGCAAAATCGAGCACCAGTGCAGATCGTTGCGTTGTGCAGCCCCAGAGCCATGTAAACTGGCTTTGCAGCTTCTCTTCGGTTTCCACCCGCTGCCCCGTCACCAGCCAGGTATCGCGCACCCCCGCCTCGGTCAGCAGGTCGTCCTGGCGCACGGTCCAGCCGAGCACATTGGTAATATCGGCCTGTACCGGGGCGGGCAGGGTTTCGAAGCGCTTGAAGCCTTCAATCAGGAGATGCAGCCGCCCGATCTGGTCAAGCAGTTGTTCGCTCCAGTCGGCACCAGCGTGCAGTGCAGTGTGCATCTGCCGCAGCCGCCGCGCCACTCCTGGCGCTTGCGCATCAACCATGCGGGCAGCAGGTGTATGCCAGAACGTGGGTGGCTGGCTGCGTGCAGATACCAACCCCTGCCGCATCAGGTCACGCAGCCACAGTTCGAGGTCTTGCAAGCCGGCAGCAGTACGAGCGTAGCGCTCGCTGGCCCGCTTTGCCTGTGCTGTCGGGTCTGCTGTTTCGGTGGGTGGCGCGGTGGCCGTTGCGCTGCGCTGCTCACGCTGCTGGGCGCGTTTGGCGAGCCACACCGTCACACGCTCTAGCGGTATCGTTTCGGTAAAGGCGGCGGGTTGCTCGTGCAGGAGCAGCAGCAGGCCGAGGGTGTGTTTGCAGGGGAACTTGCGACTTGGGCAGGTGCAATGGTAGGCGATCTCGCTGAGGTCGACCATTGTTTGATAAGGGGTTGCACTGCTGCCCTGACATTCGCCCCAGACGGCCTGGGCATTGTGGCCGAGAGTGGGCCACTTCTGCGGGTTCGCCTGGTCCTTGCCCGCTTTGGCAGCACTGGCATCGGGGGCGAGTGCCATAATCTGTTCACTATCGAGCGTTGGCATCATCCGCCCAATCTCTGCAATGTAGTACCACAGTCGAGGCCAGCTAACAGTCGATTAGTATTCATTCTACCAGATTGCATTGAAGCACGCACGCCAGCCAGCGCTCTAGAGCAGTGGGATATCGGGTGCGGCAGCAGTGGTCTGATGAAAACGACCATCAGACCACTGGAAGCAACGTGTATCAGTTGGGGTGAATACTGCCGCCAGCAATCACCGTGAGTTCGTGGCAATAGCCTGCATCTGCGGGCAGAGTCGAACGGGGTGAGAGGTCGATAATTGGCAGTGGGCGCGTGGTGGCAGCATCAAATGCATGGGGCGCAGTGGCAGACTGGATCAGTTGCCGCATCTTGCAATCAACCGTCTGCACAAGTTCGGTCAGTATGTGCAACTCAGCAACGCTCAGTTCAAGGGCGGTGCGCTCAATCCAGAGATAGTAATGCTCGAAGGCTGCCGGTTCAAGGCGTACGGTGCGACCCTGCTGTGTCAGTATGTCCGGCTCGCTATCATCGGCCCATTCGTGTACAACCTCAGCGAGTGCTTCAAACAGGTGCGGTGTCAGATGCAGGGTCGTCTGCATCCAGACCAGGTTGAGCGTACCGTGTTCACACTGCGTGATATAGTGGCGCTGGCTGCGCTTCGCGAGTAATGTTCGACAATGACACATGCGACCAAACTCCTTGCGATAGACTGTAAGTATAGCTGTTAGTATATACGAACCGGTCCTTATAGTCGATATACTAATGCTTCACCCTGCGTGACGATTTCTTCCTTCAGGGCATCAGCACATCACCCCATACCGCCTTTGCCATAGCTAGTGTTACGGTATTTAGCTGCAATGTATTGGGCAGTTTCACCCGGCAGTGGGGTGGCGTTGCCGCAATAACAACCTGCTGTTCGGGCAGCAATTGCGCCGTGAAGAGTGCATGCAACAGGTCAGCCTGTTCTTCGGCTTCTTCATCGATGCGCCGCACAACAAACTGCGCCCCAAGAGGCACGTGCAGCAGGGCCTGTCCGGTACGCCGATCAGTTGCGGGATCGGGGTCAATCGGGTGGCCATACGGACTGCACCGCGCAGGCCCGACCAGCGCAATGATGCGTTCTTCCAGCCGTGCCGATACCGCCTGTTCTATGCCAACTGCTTCCTGATGGGCGAGATGCCACGGCACCCGTACCACGTCAAATAAGAACCGCTCGATTATACGGTGGCGGCGGACACTGGCAATCGCCTGCTGCATCCCCGTTGATGTCAGGGATACATTACCTTGCATATTGCGTTGGAGTGCGCCTTTGTGTTCAAGCAGGCGTACCACCTGGGTTACCGTGGATGGGCGCACCCCCATCCAGCGTGCCAACCGGGTTATTATGAGCGGTTCGCCGCGTTGTACAAGGTAATACATCACTTCCAGATACTGACGCTCACGGGGGGTGGCAGACCTGGATCGGGTGCGGGCCGTTGTCGGGAACTGTACGAACTATGCACGGCATTTCTCTGTATAAAGAGAGCATATTAGTATATACTTAAGCCGGAGTATAGCAAGAACAAATGCGATTGTCAAGCCGGGGTACAGCATCCTGTTTAGTAGCATAAAAGAAGGATGAGCTAGAGGTAGTATCGGACATATAAAAAGAGCAGTCAGCGTGTGACTGCTCTCAATCGCGAAGAAAAAAAGTGTTTAACGGGCGGTGTAGGTACCGCAAGCGGGCATATCATTCTTTACAACAAGCTGAATGGTACCGGCGGTGCACTGCTGGTTTTCGTTGTAGCGGCAGCTCGTCGCGGCGCAGGCTGTAACGGTGCTGGTCTGAACGTCTTTCTGCTGGTTGGTCTGGGTTTCAGTGTTCATTGTGTAACTCCTTCAGTCTTATTTTAGTGGTTTGCTTTCTGACTACGCTTGTATAATAGCATTAGCATCTACGGCTGTCAATAGAATTTATCCTGGATGGAGGTATTATCTTGATACCGATGCTCTTTCTTTGCATTAGTATATTAAAAATGATTTACTTCGTAGAAGTGAAAGTTGCGGGCCTTATCGTACAGTCTCTCCCTCTCACCCCTGGCCACCTTCCCCTGCAGCGCAAGCAGGCTCAGCCAATGCGTGAGCGGACCACTATGCTACAATAGCGGCATACCACGAGTCGGCAGTAGCATTACTATACTATAAGGAGCGACCTCATGAATATTTCCAGCATTCTGGTGGTTGATCCGCATAAGATCGAAAATGACCTGGCCTTTTTGATGGCATGTTTTCGGGAAGTGCTCGAAGAAGTTGGCGAATACACCCTTGCGCTGGCCCTGCCCTGGCAGGCGCAGTCGCCCATCATAGGCGAGGTTGAGCCAGAACGACTGGCGCAAGCCTACACCATCGCCTTTACTCTGCTGAGTATGGTTGAGCAGAATGCCGCAGTGCAGGAACGGCGAGTGATGGATAGCCAGCACGGACTGGCCGCGACCCGTGCACTGTGGGCGCAGTGTTTACAAGACCTGAGCGCTCACGGCATTAGCGAACAGCACATTGCAGATGCCCTATCACACATCCAGGTTGAGCCAGTACTCACGGCCCACCCCACCGAGGCCAAGCGTGCCACCGTGCTCGAACATCACCGCCGACTGTACCTGTTGCTGGTGCAGCGCGAAAACCAGATGTGGACACCCTACGAACAGCAGGCCATTCGCGCCGAAATCAAGACCGTTCTCGAATTGCTCTGGCGTACTGGCGAGGTATTTCTCGAAAAGCCGGATGTAGCATCCGAGCGGCGCAACATCATCCACTATCTCTACAATGTGTTTCCCGACGTGCTGTCCGTCCTAGATCGACGGCTGCAGCAGGCGTGGGGCGAAGTTGGCTATCACACCGCTACCCTCCAGGATGCCGCATGCTTGCCGCACGTGCGCTTTGGTACGTGGGTTGGAGGTGATCGCGATGGGCACCCGCTGGTGACCGACCGGGTAACTAGCGAGACCCTGCACGATTTGCGGCTGCATGCGCTGCGGTTGGTGCAGCAGCAATTAACCGAACTGGCCCGTCAACTGAGCCTCTCGGAGCGTCTTCAGCCACCACCTGCCCGCCTGACCACGTTCATCACAACACTGGTTGAACGACTTGACGCCGATGGACAGCAGGCCGTAATACGCAACCCCGAAGAACCCTGGCGACAGATGATCAATCTGATGCTGACCCGCCTGCCGCTGGAACGAGCCGCCGATGGAAGCACCGCACCTGCGGCAAGCCACGCCTACACCCGTACTGATGAACTGCTTGGTGACCTGCATCTGCTTGCCGAAGCACTTGCAGAGATGGGCGCACAACGACTTGCTGATACGCTGGTGCAGCCAATTGTACGCAGCCTGCAAACCTTCGGCTTTCACCTGGCAACGCTGGACATTCGCCAGAACAGCCGCTTTCACGACCTAGCAGTTGCCCAACTGTTGCAGGCGGCTGGTTTGCCGGATAGTGATTTCCCGACCTGGGACGAGGCCCGCCGCCTTGCCTTCCTCGAAGACGAACTGTGCTCACCGCGCCCCTTCACCCGCCCTGGTATGCAGGTTGGGCCAGAAGCACAGGCGGTATTAAGCTGTTACCGGGTGCTGGTTGAGCATCTTGCCCGCTACGGCTCCGCTGGCTTGGGGGCACTGATTGTGAGCATGACCCGCAGCCGCTCCGATCTGCTCACAGTCTATCTGTTGGCTCGCGAGGTTGGCCTGCTGATTGACACGCCGGAGGGACTGGCGTGCCAACTGCCCGTTGTGCCCTGTTTGAAACTATTGACGATTTGCAGCGCAGCCCCGAGATCTTGCGGGGTTTCCTGGCCCACCCGCTCACACAGCGTAGCCTTGCGCTACAGCCGCAGGGTATGGACGGTATGCGGGTGCAACAGGTAATGATCGGCTATAGCGATAGCAACAAAGACGGTGGTATCTTTGCGAGCCTGTGGGGGCTGTACCGTGCTCAGGAGGCACTGATGCAGGTGGGCCAGGCAAACGGCGTGCGGATACGCTTCTTTCATGGACGCGGCGGCACCATCAGCCGGGGCGCAGGGCCAACGCACCGTTTTGTGAAGGCGCTGCCACACGGTGCATTAGGCGGCGATCTGCGGCTGACGGAGCAGGGCGAAACTATCGCGCAGAAGTATGCCAACCGCATCCAGGCGGCCTACCATCTCGAACTCTTACTGGCGGGCACCACCCGCACCACCCTGCTCAGTACGTACCTTTCGGAGCCACCGCACCCGCTTGAGCCAACGATGGACTGGCTGGCTGCATACAGTCGTCGAGTGTATATGGAACTGCTCACCAGTGAAGGCTTTCTGCGCTTCTTCCGGCAGGCCACCCCGATTGACGTTATTGAGCAGAGCCGGATTGGTTCGCGTCCGGCCCGCCGTACTGGGCAGCAGACGCTTGCCGATCTGCGGGCGATACCGTGGGTGTTTAGCTGGGGGCAGGCCCGCTTTTATCTCTCAGGCTGGTATGGTGTTGGCAGCGCTCTCGAAGCTCTGCAACAGCACGACCCGGCAGCCTTTGCAATGGCACAGCAGCACCTGATAACGTGGGCACCACTGCACTATATCCTCAGCAATGTCGCCACAAGCATTGCCGCAGTTGATACCGAGATGATGCAGGCATATGCCGCACTGGTCGAAGAAGCGCATGTACGTGAGCATTTCCTGGGGGGTATACTGACCGAATACGAACGCACACGCGAGATGTTGGAAATGCTCTATGGGGGGCCGCTTGCCGAACGCCGCCCCAATGTGCACGCGCTGATGCAAGTGCGTCACCAGGGGCTTCGCGCCCTGCACGAGCAACAACTTGGCCTGTTGCGACGGTGGCGTGCCCTCCAAGCGGCAGGTGCACACAGCGAGGCAAACCTGCTACTTCCGCACCTGCTGCTCACCGTGAATGCACTGGCGAACGGGCTTGGTAGTACTGGCTAACCGCTCCCCACAGCGGGCGAGCGGGTACAGTACGGCTGTTTCATCAAGCGATACTGGTTGTTATGATCCTTATAATGAGAGAGGATTGCTTCGTGTTGCATATCCTCACTCATCTCTGCTCCCACCCTTCGGGAGCCGTACCAGCCATCCCCTGAGCACTTTCTGGTACGTTTTGATGATGTGGTACACCATTCGGAGGTGTTGCTATGCCTGTTTCTGCTGGTTCATCGCTTCGGTTCAGTCGGCTTCTGCGCTGGTTGCTGCCACTGTTGTTGTTCATTGGTGGCGGTGCACTTATTCCTGCGGCCCATGGGCAAACTGCACTGCCCACGAGCTTCACGTATCAGGGCCAATTGTATGATGATGGTACCCCGGTTACCGCAACCTGTGATTTTCGTGTACTGCTGTATGATGCGCCTATCGGTGGCAATCAGGTAGGCAACACACAGCTCATCAGTGATGTCGCGGTGGTAGATGGATTTTTTGTGCTCTCACTCAATTTTGGAGCCGCCGCGTTCGAGGGCGATGCACGCTACCTTGATATTGCGGTGCGCTGTGGTCCGGAACCCAGCTTTACCTCGTTTGCCGACCGGGTGACCCTGACGGCAGCACCCTATAGCCTGTATGCCCTCGGCGCACCCTGGGCCGGAATCGGCGGCATTCCTGCCGACCTTGCCGACGGCGACGACAACACCACCTACACGGCAGGCGATGGACTGGCCCTCGCTGGGACGACGTTCAGCGTGCTGAGCGATACCGTCCAACTCCGGATTGCCGAAGCCTGCCCCGCCGGGTCGAGCATCCGTGCAATCGCGCAGGATGGCACCGTGCTCTGTGAGAGCGACGACAACACGACCTACACCGTCACCACGGGCATGACCCTGCTAGACACCACGCTGGGACTTGATACGAGCTTCACTGATGGGCGCTACTGGCAACTGGGCGGCAACACCGCCGCGCTCACGCCGACGCTCGGCACGACCGACGGCCTCTCGTTGACGCTGATTGTATCGGGGACACCCGCACTGCGGCTCTTGCCGGGTCTGCTCGTTACAGATGCCCCCACCCTGATTGGCGGCTCGCTAGAGAACCGCGCCTACGCTGGCACCATTGG
>JAAUSQ010000153.1 GCA_012033195.1 Chloroflexaceae bacterium | reverse complement strand
CGCAGCACAAGAGCGGTTGCCAGCAGCAGCCCCACCCCGCCGCCAACTGCACCAACCCAGCCACCCCGCGACAGGCTTGCCCCAGTGCTGCCAGCAGCACCGCCGCTGCCAGTCCTGCGCCCGCCATAGCAAGCAGCGTACAGCACTAGCGCGGCGAGTTGTCCGCTGCGACCAGAGATGCAGCAGCGCCGCACCGAGCAGTGCCACCGCCAGCGCCCACCCCATATTGATGTAGCCTGCAAACGAGTTTGGCTGCCCGATGGTGCCATAGGCCCGCACAAAGCCACCAGCGATAGCAAAGCTCTCCGGGCCAGTGCCGGTAAAGAATTGCCACAGTCCCACTATGGCATTGATACCCGGCGCAAGCAGCAGACATGCAACCAGCCCACCCGCTCGCCAGCCGCCAGGGGCCGCCAGCCGATTGACCGCCAGCAGGTAGACCAGCACCACCAGCACCCAGCGTACCGTCTCTTTGATGGCTTCGTTCTGGTTGTAGGGCGTGAGCGCGGTGGCAAGGACAAGCGCCCACCCTACCAGCATCAACCCCGCGAACGGTCGCCCAAACAATACTGGCTCGTGCGGGTGCGCCAGAATATGCAGGCCCCAGCTTGCCACCCCCAGTAGCACCGCCGCTTGTACCAGGCTAATACCGCCCGGTAACAAAATAAGATCTTGCGCGGGAACGGCCAGCACTGCGGCATACAGCGCCCACACCGGGTCGATGATGGTCAGGAGCAGCATGGTTACCCCACCAACCAGCACAAGCGCATATGGCAGCGGCAGCAATGCAATCGGTAGGGCTAGCAGTAGCAGACACAGTCCTGCCAGGGCGAAGCGCAACGGGGCGGGCATGTTGTTCAGAACGGTAGATGCAAT
Organism: Chloroflexaceae bacterium; assembly: GCA_012033195.1. Taxonomy (GTDB): domain Bacteria; phylum Chloroflexota; class Chloroflexia; order Chloroflexales; family Chloroflexaceae; genus JAAUSQ01. Next base: position 10,502 of record JAAUSQ010000153.1, on the reverse strand, counting down.
TGGCATGCAATAATCCGAGGATGCATTGATTTTTCATATGATACCACACCTGGCCCGCTGCTTGCGTCGCCGCCATAATCGTCCTATCATACCCAGGGGAAGTAGCTAGAATGGAGCAACAGCATGAGCGAATCAACACGCATTGTCGTGACTGGTGCAACTGGCACTATCGGCTCCCGGCTCAGTGCGGCACTGGTACAGCGGGGCTATCAGGTGACGGTCTTTTCGCGCCGCCCCGATAAAGCCGTCCAGATTGTACCAAGTGCGACCAACTATGTCGGCTGGACACCCGAACCACACCCCGGTTGGGTCAAGCATCTCGAAGGGGCGTATGGTGTGGTGCATCTGGCGGGCGCACCGATCTATGGCAAGCGCTGGGATGATAACTATAAAAACGAAATCTACAATAGCCGCGTCCAATCGACCAAGGGGCTGGTTGAGGCGATGGCAAGCGTAGAGCAGAAGCCGCGTGTGTTTGTGTGCGGGTCGGGAGTGGGCTACTACGGCGATGGTGGTGATAAGGTGCTGGACGAGAGCATGCCCCCTGGCAATAAAGGCTGGCTCACCAAGGTAACGATTGACTGGGAAGCTGCCGCGATCCGTGCCGAAGCGCTTGGTATTCGCACAGTGATGCTGCGAACGGGCATTGTCCTGGATGCCCAGGGCGGGGCGCTGCCGCTGCTCAAGATGCCATTTATGTTTTTTGGTGGTGGGCCAGTGCTGCCCGGTACCCAGTGGTTCCCCTGGATTCACATTGCCGACCAGGTGGGCATTATCATCAAGGCACTGGAAGACGAGCGGGTGAGCGGCCCGATCAATGTGACGGCTCCCAAGCCACTGACGAACCGTGACTTCTCGGCAGCGCTCGGTACGGTAATGGGTTCGCCCGCGTGGTTTCCCGTGCCCCACGCGGCGCTATGGCTAGTGTTTGGCGAACTTGCCGACACTCTGGTAACCGGTCAGCGGGCGCTCCCTACCCGCATCCGGAATCTCGGCTACCACTTCCAGTTTACCGAGGCAGAAACGGCCCTGCGTGATCTGCTGAAGAAGTGAGGCGGAGGCACGGGGCGGGAGGTACAGGGTATGGATCGTCTCTCGCCCCTGCCTACAACACCTGCCCCGGCTTGAAGATTAGTTTGGCCTGCCACACCAGCGGCCCATCTGCGTCGTCCGGGTTGGTGCGGCGCACATGCCAGATGCCCGCCGTAGGTGCAGGGTTGCCGGTGTCGTACACATGCCCCTTCAGGTTGACGGTGCCGCCTGTCAGGTGCAGCAGCATCTCTTTGATCGGTGAGCCGTGGCTGACCACTCCGACTGCCCGAAACGTCGCATCTTGCAAGCCCGCGAGGAACTCGTGAATACGGGTGCGGAGATGTTCGAGCGACTCAGTCTCGCCGTGTTCGGCAATCAGCGCTGTAAAGGTAACGGGCAGATCGGGCAGGCGCGTGGCAATCTGTTCGGTGGTTTGTTCGGCCCGTGCATAGGGCGATGAGTACAGATGCTCCAGGCTGCGCTCGGCCAGAAATGCCGCCGCCTGCCGTGCTTCTTCTTTGCCCTGCTGCGTTAGTTCCGGACCGGGCATAGTGCGGTAGGGCACTCCGCCGGCCCGGTTGGGCGTGGCATGGCGAATCAGGTATATATTGGTCAGCACACAATGCTCCTTAATATGACGTATCAACCGTGTCTGCATCAACAGTACCATCAGGCATAAGCAGTGTCAATCCGTCGAACGGGTGGGCTGTCCCTCGTCAGGTGGGCAGGTTGCCATAACTTGCCGTGGGCAACGAGAGCGTACATGCTATAATACTAAGCAATAAAAGTAGATCTGTATAACCTGCAACTCGCACAGCCTGCCGACCGTCTCATTGGTACAATACAAAGGCAGATGTGCTTTGTCATAAGCAACACCATCATTTGGGGGCAACTAGAGGAAACTGACGCATGCGTTTAATACTGTATCTTGGAAAAGGCGGTGTAGGGAAAACCACCACCGCTGCTGCTACCGCTGTACGTGCTTCGGAGCTTGGCTACCGTACACTGGTAGTCAGTACCGATGTTGCACATAGTCTGGCCGATGCGCTCGACGCGCCGCTTGGCTCGCTGCCAACCCAATTGGGCGAACGGCTCTGGGGCCAAGAAATCAATGTACTGGACGAGGTGCGCCAGCATTGGGGCGAACTGCGCGACTATCTGGCAACCTTCCTGCGCCGCAAGGGGGTCGATGAAGTGGCTGCCGAAGAACTGGCCATCATTCCTGGTATGGAAGAGGTGGTCAGCCTGCTGCATATCCGGCGGCAGGCTCGCGAAGGCGATTTTGATGTGGTGGTGGTGGATGCCGCGCCGACGGGCGAAACCGTGCGCCTGCTCACCATGCCCGAAACGTTCCAATGGTATGCCTCGCGCATTGCCGACTGGGAACCAACCACCCTCAAGGCGGCGCGCCCGTTTGTCAAAACGCTGATGCCTGCCGTCGATATCTTCGAGACCGTGCAGCGCCTGACGCGTGGCGTTGAAACGTTGCGTACCACTCTCACCGACCCGGAGATAAGCTCATATCGCCTGGTTGTCAACCCGGAGCGGATGGTGCTAAAAGAGGCCCAGCGTGCCGCGACTTATCTGGCGTTGTTTGATTACCCGGTCGATGGCGTGGTGCTCAACCGGGTTATTCCGCTGGAGCAAGCCGAAGGCGAGTTTATGCAATCGCTGGCCCGCATTCAGCAGGAGTATCGCAAGCAGGTGTACGACTCGTTCCTGCCGCTGCCCATCTGGGAGTCGCCCTACTACGCCCGCGACCTGCGTGGCATCGCAGACCTCTCGATGATTGGTAATGCCCTGTTTAAGGATGTTGATCCAGTCAAGGTGCAGTACCAGGGCAAAACACACGAAATCACCCGCGAGGGCGATGAATATGTGATGCGCCTGCCGCTGCCGCATGTCGAGATTGGCAAGGTGTCGCTGGTCAAGCGCGGCGACGAACTCTTTATTGAGATTGGCAACTTCCGCCGCGATATGATCTTGCCGATGACCCTTTCGACCCGTCCGGCAAAGCGGGCCTCGTTCCGCAATGGGATGCTTGAGGTGCGCTTCGGGACCGATGAATCCGCGCTTCCCGCCGACGCACCCCGCCAGACACCAGCAAGCTAGGGAGACGGCATGCAGCAGGCACAACAGATTGCAATTATCGGGGTGCCGCTCGATATGGGCGCAGGGCGGCGCGGCGTGGATATGGGGTCCAGTGCCATTCGATACACGCGGCTGAACCAGCGCCTCGGTGCCATAGGCCACACGGTGCACGATATGGGCAACATCGGCGTGCCGCTTGCGGAAACCTTCCCGAAGCCTGACCCCACCGAACGCCTGCACCACCTGGAGCCGATTGCTGCTGTGTGTGCCGACCTCGCGCAGCAGGTTGCAGGCCACGTTGCGGCGGGGCGCTTTCCACTGGTGCTTGGTGGCGACCATAGCATCGCGCTTGGTTCGGTAGCCGGGGCCACCCGTGGGCGCAAACTCGGCCTGATCTGGATCGATGCCCACGCCGATTTTAATACCGCCGAGACCTCGCCCAGCGGCAATATCCACGGCATGCCCCTTGCCGCATTGACCGGGCATGGTCACCCGGCCCTGACTACCGTGAACGGCTTTGCAAGTGACTCTGTGCCGCTGGTGCAGCCGTCCCACGTGGCCTGATCGGGGTGCGTGATGTTGACCGCTCGAACGGGTGGCGCTGGCGGCTTCGGGCGTGCATACCTTCTCGATGCACGATATCGACCGCATGGGCATTGGCAGCGTGATGGAGCAGGCGCTCCGGATTGTCAGCCGGGGCACCGACGGTATCCACGTCAGCTTCGATCTCGACGTACTCGACCCTCGCGAGCTCCCGGTGTGGGCACCCCTGTGCCGGGGGGCATCTCCTACCGCGAGGCGCACCTGGCGATGGAACTGATCGCCCAGACCGATATGCTCGGTAGCCTCGATCTGGTCGAAGTGAACCCGATCCTCGATGAGCGCAACATCACCGCCGAACTTGCCACTACACTGGCGCTCTCGGCGTTGGGCAAGCGCATATTGTAGGGGTGAAGCACTATGCAACCATTAACCCGTAATACCCTTTTTTATGGGGACAATCTGCCTATCCTGCAAGACTATATCGCCAGCGAGAGCGTTGACCTGGTATACCTCGACCCGCCCTTCAATAGCAACCGCAACTACAACGTGCTGTTCAAAGATGAAAGCGGGCGCGAGTCCGAGGCGCAGATGACGGCCTTTGAGGATACATGGCACTGGGATGCCAAAGCCGCCGCGACCTTCGATGCGCTGATGACGACTGCGCCGCCCGATGTCAGCACGATGATCGCGGCGCTCCATAAGATTGTGGGCCGTAATCAGATGATGGCGTATCTGGTGATGATGACCGCCCGCCTGATTGAGTTGCACCGCGTCCTGAAGCCCACCGGGAGCCTGTATCTGCACTGCGACCCGACTGCGAGTCATTATCTAAAAATCGTGCTGGATGTTATCTTCGGTGCCGAGAACTTCCGAGGCGAGATTATATGGAAACGAACCAGCGCCCACAATTCAGCAAAACGCCCTGGCCCGATTCATGATGTCATACTGATGTATTCAAAAACAGATACACACATATGGAATATTCAGTATCAACCGTATGATGAAGGATACGTAAAACAATTTTACCGTTATGTGGATGAACAGGGTCGCCGCTATCGATTGAGTGATCTGACTGGTTCTGGTGTAAGGTATGGTGAAACTGGTCAACCATGGCGGGGGATCGATGTCACTGCAAAAGGTCGCCATTGGAGTGTGCCTTCTGCTGAATTAGATAAACTCGATGCGGAGGGTAGAATTTACTGGCCTCCTAAAGGATCAGTACCATCATATAAACGATATCTCGATGAAATGCCAGGGGTACCAATGCAAGATGTATGGACAGACATACCACCTATTCAACCCCATGCTGCCGAACGCCTTGGCTACCCCACGCAGAAGCCGCTCGCCCTGCTCGAACGGATTATCCAGGCCAGCAGCAACGAGGGCGATGTTGTGCTTGACCCGTTCTGTGGCTGTGGCACCGCCATCGCCGCCGCGCAGAAGCTAGGCCGCCGCTGGATCGGCATCGACATAACCCATCTTGCGGTTGGTTTGCAAAAAAACCGTCTGCTCGATATGTTTGGCCTCAAGCCGCGCATCGATTACGATGTACGCGGCGAACCAACCGACCTGAGCGCGGCGCAAGAACTCGCGGCAAGCGACCCGTACCAGTTCCAATTCTGGGCCGTTTCACTGATCAACGCCCAGCCACAGGGCGGCAAGGCGGGCAGCAAGCAGGGCAAAAAAGGAGCCGACCGGGGCATCGACGGAGTAATTACCTTTAGCGAAGGGCGCGGCGAATATGAGCGCGTGCTGGTCCAGATAAAAGGTGGTAAAAACATCAGTAGCCGCGACATCCGCGACCTGCGCGGCACGCTCGAACGCGAGCAGGCGGCGATAGGTGTATTTATCACGCTGGCTGCACCGAGTAGCGAAATGAAGAAAGAAGCCACCGTCGCAGGGATGTACACCTCGAAGCTGTGGCAGCGCAGCTTTCCGCGCCTGCAAATTGCCACCATCGAAGACCTGCTGCTGGGACACGGCCTGAACCTGCCGCCTTCGATTGACCCTTTCAAGCGTGCGCCACGGGTGCAGGATGATAGCGCCACCCAGAAAGGGCTGGATCTGTAGCGACCTAGCTTAGCGCGGCACCACCAGCAGCACCAGCGGCAACGGCACAAAAAGCATCAATCCGTTCGCGGTAGGCGGGCGTGTTCAGGCAGAAGCCCGACGACGAGCCGCCATCCAGGTTGAGCGCCGACGATATTGCAAGGTCGCTCATCAGCAGCCACTGTGCCAACCCCTGCAAGGTAAAATCGCTGGTCGGCGCAATAATGAGCAGCACCCGTCCAGCTTGGTCGAGTGCAATCACACTGCGACGGGCGCGTTCGCTGTCTGCCGGGTTGATGTAGGCCAGCACACTGCCCGGCTTCACCAGCATCGGCCAGCCTTGCAGCGCTTCAAGCAGCGGCTCATCGGGGCGGTAGGGTTGGTCGGCAAGGTGGCGCAGCGAAAGCACCCCGGCTACATCGATAGCAAACATCCCCCCCTGGCCCTCGTAACTGCTGCCGCTGGGTACCCCGTCCTGAATAACCAGCGCCGTGCTGCGGTAGCCTTCATCAAAAAGCCCCCATTAATCACCGCCAGCGGATTACCAGTATTGCACCACTCGCTGAGCAGGTGCGGGTCGGCGGGTGCATAGCCAACCTGGAAGGCAGTATGGGCAGGGTCAAAGCGGGCAATGTGGATCGGTGCAAGCCGGTCGGGGGCATGCGGCGGTGTAACCAGCATACGGCGGCGTTCAACACCCTGCGCGACGCTTACCCAGCCCGTATCGGGCACATCGGCGGGCATGGCTCCAGGGGCACGGGTGGCAGGGTCGGCGCGGCAACGGGTGCAGTGGCCGGGTGGGCCAAGCGGACGCACGGGCCGCTACAGGCTGCCAGCAGCACACCCAGGGCGAGCAGCCATCCAAAGAGGGGGGGCCTACGGTTCGCGGGGGCCAAGCTGATAGTAGCCCGCCCGGTAGTACAATAATGGTTGTCCTTCATACACATGTGACGCAACAACTTCTCCCACAAAGATACTATGGTCACCACCGGGCAGCCTGCTATACGTAGTACATTCAAGTGTGGCGAGCACGCCGTTGAGCAGCGGCAAGCCACGCGCAGAGAGCGTATAGCTCCCGGCGACAAACTTTTCTTCGCTGAGGCTTGCAAAGCGCTGCGATAGATAGGACTGGTCTTCTGCCAGCACATTAACTGCAAACTGGTCGGCCTGCTCCAGCACGCTATGGCTGTCGGTATGGTGCGCCACACAGACCAAAATCAGGGTTGGCTTGAGGGACAGCGACGTAAACGAACTGACCGTTAGACCAGCGAGGCGACCTTCAAAGGTGGTCGTTACGACAGTAACACCCGAAGCAAAGCGGCTGAGGACAGTGCGAAAGGCTCGTTCATCTATTCCCACAAACAGGCTCCTGCTAGCTTTCCGGGGGCGCTTCTGGCATCAGCAACCGGTCGGTGCTCCCCCGGGATCGCCGCTCTTTGATAGCATCGTGAATACGTTCGCCCATTGCCCACTCGCAGCGGGCCTGTTCATCTTCCAGCAGCAGGCAGGGCACAGGCAGGCGCTCACCATTGGCCCCAATCGCGACCATATTAAAATAGCCAGTTGTACACAGGCGGCGCTCGGCGGCGAGGGGCTTTTCGCCATAGACATGCACCCGCACCACCAGCGAAGAATGTCCGGCATAAATCACACGGGCCAGGGCTTCGATAATCTCGCCTTCGTGGATGGGCCGCCGAAAGTCGATATGTTCCGACGACGCGGTCACAATCGGCAGGCGACAGAAACGCAGCGCCGCGATTGCCGCCGCTTTATCCATAAAGGCCATCGCATCGCCACCAAACATTGTGCGATAGTAATTGGTCTGGTTGGGCAGCACCAGATCGGCCATTGTTATTTCAGGTGCGACCAGCGCCGGTCGGTCGCAGTCGGGCTGCTGTATCACACACGCTCCTCAATGCGGTGGTAACCTGCTGGGTATTGTATGCCTATCTGCAAAGATATGCAACTGCACAGCGGGGCACAGCAGGGGAGGTAATCTTCTATTTTGCGGTGGCAGGTACATAGTCATAAATATCAATAGGGAATGATATGTGATTGCCACGATACTGTTCACCGACAAGCCGCACGATTTCACGGGCAATCATCGGCCTGTGTTGAAACGCTGCTTGAAATTGTGCATCGCCATTGACACCAAGCATACCTTTATATTCATCGACCGATATACAAAATGTGTGTTGTTGTTCATTGATTTTCAGAACCAGTACAGTGATATCAGATTGTATATCAATCGAAAGAACCTGTACATTCATGGCTATCTCCTGTGTACAGCACCATCACCAAGGACAAAGTGCCCATTTGATATGATGTGTCAACATACACCCGACACAACCACCTTTGTTCTTATGCTACTCTTTAAGTATACCATTCTGGCGTGCTCGCCCAGACGAGTGCGGCACAGTCCAGCGCACATCTGCGATTAGCAAGGAGGACACCATGCGTATTCTCTATATGGGCAGCCCATCCTTCGCGGTGCTGCCGCTCGAAGCCCTTGTACAGGCGGGCCACGAAATTGTGGCGGTGGTAACGCAGCCCGACCGCCCCGCCGGACGCAAGCGCATGCCATCGCCGCCGCCCGTGAAGGAAGCCGCGCAACGGCTTGGCCTGCCTATTTTGCAGCCCGCAACCCTGCGCGATGCAACGGTGGTGCAGCAGCTTGCCGACCTGCGCCCCGATGTCGGCGTAATTGCGGCCTACGGCGAGATCCTCCGCAAGAACGTGCTGGCAATTCCGCCGCTCGGTTATCTCAATATTCACCCCTCGCTGTTGCCGCGCTATCGTGGGCCAGCGCCAGTAACAGGCGCTATTCTGGCAGGCGATACCGAAACGGGCGTCAGTATTATGCTGCTCGACCCTGGCATGGATAGCGGGCCAATTCTGGCGCAGGAGGTGGTGCCCCTGCCGCCCGATGCACGCGCCGGGCCGTTCACCGATAGGATGTTTGAACTGGGCACCTGCATGCTGGTCGATGTGTTGCCCCGCTATGCCGCAGGCGATATTACACCGCAGCCGCAAGACGACGCCCGCGCCACGATTACCCGTTTTATCGAAAAAAGCGATGGTGCAGTAGACTGGCACCTGCCTGCCGCCGCAATTGAGCGCCGTATCCGCGCTTATGATCCGTGGCCCGGTGTGTTTACGCAGTGGCGCGGGCAACCGCTCAAGCTCCTGGATGCGGTGGTGCATCCGAATGGACAGGGCCAACCCGGAGCGATCCAGACACAAGGTGGCGCGTTACTTGTCGTAACCGGAGCCGGTACACTTGAGTTGCAGCACGTCCAGCCAGCAGGCAAACGCCCGATGAGTGGGGCCGCATGGCTCAATGGGCAACGTGATGCAGTCGGTCTGCGCTTTGGCGAATAGTGCCGATACCGAGCAGAGCATGCTACAATACGCAGTGCAGTTCCAGTATCTATTATATATACCTTTCGCAAAAGCTTCTGCACAGGATAACTATGGATAGCAGCCGGGACATGTACGAGCGCGGTGTTGCCGATGCCGAACGGGAAGACCTGAACCTGTTCTATTATCAGCACTACTATCATTATCGGCGGGGCTACGACGAAGCCCGCCGCAAGTTGCGCCACGTCGTGGCGCAGCCCGGTCGCAATGCGCTTCCGATTGTACTCGGCGGCGGTGGCGTGCTGCTGCTGGTCCTGGCGCTGGTATTCCTGCCCTCGCTTTCGAGCCTATCGGGAAGCCGCCGCCCAGTTGATATGGGTGTAGTCGCCGAAGAGAACCTGACCACCTCGCCAAGCCCGCGCCCCACCGAGCCGCCCGAAATTACGCCCGTCAACCAGAATGTGCTGGAACCTGCCACCCTAACCCCGCCGCCGCCAGTGATGCAGGTGGGCGGGCGTGTCCAGATTGTCAACCTGGGTGGTGCGCCGCTGCGGGCACGCAGTCAGCCGGGTATCGGCTTTCCGGTCCAGACCCGTCTGCCCGAAGGCTCCCAGGCGACGATTGCCGAAGGGCCTGTCGAGGCCGATAGTTATATCTGGTGGCGGCTGGAGAGCGAAGCCGGCGGTGGCTGGAGCGCCGAGCGCTCGCTTGAGGGCGTAGTGTGGCTGCAACCCGTCCCGTAGTGATGAAAATCTGATCAGAAAAGATCGACCGCACTCCCTCCCCACATTGACAAGCCGATCCTGGGCGTTATAATGCGATCAAAGGCACCGTACACGTAGCGACAAAGGAGCGCAGTATGAAAGAGCGGTCAGCGGCTCGCCGGTTGCAGGTGGGCATTCTGGTCTTGATCGCAGGCACCCTGCTCGGCTGGTGGATTATCCCGCACTATCTTGGCGCACAGGCCGATGTCCACTATCACCAGGAGACAGGCCACTATATCACCAACGATTTTGGTTTTCTCGCCTACTGGCGGCAACACAACGGCGAGCAGTCGCTCGGCGCACCTGTGACCGGCGCATTCCTCGAAAACGGCATGCCCGTGCAGTATTTCCAGTATGGCCGCCTCGAAGCACACACCAAACTGGAAGGCGCACCCATTATGCTGGGGCGCGTGGGGGCCGAATACGCCGAGGCGCTCTGGGTGCAGTTTGCCCACGGTCGCACTACCGATGTCCAGCCGGGTGAGCAGTTTTTTGCCGAGACCGGCCACACCCTTGCCGAGCCGTTCCTGAGCTACTGGCACAACAATGGCGCACTCACGACGCTTGGCGTACCCCATCAGCGAGCCGCTCTGGGAGAATATCGGCGGCGCAGTGATCCAAGTGCAGTACTTCGAACGTGGGCGTGTGGAGCATCACCCGATG
>JAAUSQ010000152.1 GCA_012033195.1 Chloroflexaceae bacterium | reverse complement strand
CCAACGGCAACCGGCGAGTCACCGCTGGCCCTGATTGAAGACTGGGTCAATGTGCGCCTGCCCGATGGTCGCACAGGCCGCCGCGAGACCGATACGATGGGCACCTTTGCCTGTTCGTCATGGTACTTCCTGCGCTTTGCCGACCCGCACAACCCCGATGATGTAGCGCGACCGGAGAACCTGCGCTACTGGCTGCCCGTCGATATGTATGTGGGTGGGGCCGAGCATGCCGTCATGCATCTGCTGTATGCCCGCTTCTGGACCAAGTTCCTGTACGATATGGGCGTGGTATCGTTCCGCGAGCCATTTAGCCGCCTGCGGAACCAGGGCCTGATCCTGGCGGAAGACGGGCGCAAGATGAGCAAGTCGTTTGGCAATGTCATCACCCCCGATGAAGTGGTTGCCGAACACGGCGCAGATGCGCTGCGTGGTTACGAGTGCTTTATCAGCGACTTTGAATTGGCGGTGCCCTGGAGCACTACAGGCGTTCCGGGTGTGCGGCGCTGGCTAGATCGGGTTTGGCGCATTTCGTTGTATGCCGATGCCGAGCAGGGCAGGAGGGTATCGAGTTCACCGAGCGCCAGTTGCAGCGCGTGATGCACCAGACGATCCAGAAAGTCGAGCGCGATATTCTGGAATTCAAGTTTAATACGATGATTGCGGCGTTGATGGAATACACCAATGCCTTGTACCGCGCCCGCGATGCTGGCCTGACCAGTACTGATCCATGGCCGCAGGCGATTGAAACGCTGCTGCTGCTGTCGGCTCCGGTTGCGCCCCATATCACCGAAGAGATCTGGGCGCGGCTGGGCAAGCCCTACAGCATCCACCTGCAAGACTGGCCGGTTGCGGATGCGGCACTGGCAGCCGAAGACGAGGTCGAGGTGGTGATCCAGGTGAATGGCAAGCTGCGTGACAAGGTGACCGTTGCTATCGATACCGACGCGGCCACCCTGGAACGGCTGGCGATGGCAAGCGATAAGGTGCAGAGCTTCATTGATGGCAAGCGCGTACAACGGGTGATCGTTGTACCTGGCAAGCTAGTAAACGTGGTGGTGAAGTAGCCGCAGCAGATGAAGGAGTAACACTGCATGCAAGAGAACTATGGTGGAGACCTAGGGGGCTACGGGACTGGCCCGGTAGTGAACGACCCGTACAGCGGTGGCGGACGCAAGAGCACCCTGCAAGAACGGATCGTGGGCATTGCCACATTCAAGCCGGATATGTACCGCGAGGTTGCCGAAGACCCGGATGCAATGGGTATGGCACTGCTGATCACAGCGGGCGTGTCGGCGATTGTTGGCTTTGTATCGGGCCTGTTGCAAGCACGGCAGCTTGTGAACCTCATGCAAGACCCTAATTTCCGAGAACTGGGCATTGATCCAGCCGTGCTCAGCGGCGTAGGAGCCATCGGCCTGGCAATGTTTGGTCTGATTGTCTCTCCGATTTCTGCGCTGATCGGTCTGGTCATTGGTAGTGCTATCTTTGCACTGGTTGCGAATACATTCTTTGGCGGCGAGGCAACCACGGGTAAGCTGATGCGTGTGTTTGGGTTTGCTTACATCTTTCAAATCCTCGGCATCATTCCCTGCCTGGGCACGCTGGCCGCGTTTGTGCTGGGCATTATCGGCAGCGTGCTCAGCATCCGCGAGGGGTCGCGGATTGGCACGGGTGGTGCGATTGTCACCTATATTCTGCCATCCGTCATTCTGTTTGCGCTGCTCTTCTGCGCCATCTTTGGCATCATCCTGCTGGCAGGTGCTGCCGCATCAGCATAGCCCACTAGCGGCAATACCGTCGCCTTCCGCCGCCCCTGCGCCCATTCGCGAGATGCAGGGGCGCATTGTTCTCACCTTGTCTTAAGCGATTGCTAACACGAATCATACACAATAGCTCTATACTATATATCGAACACCAGACAAGCCAGACAAAATTAAGGCTTGCATAAAAAGTGTTTTTACTGTAAATTATGATAAAACCTGATAAATAGGTATCTCTTCCGATTGGTAAAGGGGGATAGAACTCACGATGTGGAACACAGTTAAGACAACATTGTTGCTGGGTGCCCTGACGGGCCTGGTGGTTGTAATTGGTGGCTGGCTGGGTGGCACAACAGGCCTGATCATCGCCTTCGTCTTTGCGGTTGCAATGAACATGGGCGCGTGGTGGTTCTCCGATAGCATTGCGCTCCGCATGAGCGGTGCCCAGGAGGTTAGCCCTGCCGAAGCACCCGAACTGCACCGGATGGTGGCAGAACTGGCGCAACGCGCCAACCTGCCCAAGCCGCGTGTTGCAATCATCGATAGCCCGGTGCCAAATGCATTTGCAACCGGACGTAGCCCGGAGCGCGGCGTGGTGGCGGCTACTACCGGTATTATGCAGATGCTGACGTATGATGAACTGGCGGGTGTGATGGCCCACGAACTGGCCCACATCAAGAACCGCGACACGCTGATTTCGAGCGTCTCGGCGACGATTGCCGGTATTATCACGTTTGTGGCAGATATGGCGATGTGGTCGATGATCTTTGGTATGTTCACTGGTGGCAACGATGAGGAGGAAGGCGGCGGTCTTGGCGAACTGTTCGGCGGTATTCTGCTGATCATCCTTGCACCGATTGCGGCAACCATTATTCAGCTTGCTATCTCGCGCACCCGCGAGTATGGTGCCGATGCCGAAGGTGCCCGTATCCTGGGCAACCCGCTGCCGCTGGCAAGTGCCCTGGAGAAACTGGAGCTTGCTAGCCAGCGCATGGTGATGCACGTCAACCCGAGCACGGCACATCAGTACATCGTCAACCCGCTGCACGGTGGCGTTGCGGGCCTGTTCAGCACCCACCCCAACACCCAGGAGCGCATCTCGCGCCTGCGTGCAATGGCGGGCCGCACTGTGACGGCGTAAGTTTGATAGACCCTCTTTTTTGTACTGGCCCTCTCTCGCTGCGGCGGGAGGGGGCTTGTGTTTGTTGCCTCCTTCGCGCCCGCGCCGCTTTTGTGTATAATGCCAGATGAATACCGATAGATACTCGCACTGCAAACCGAGAACCAGGATATGTGATGCCAACGATATCAACATCATCTCAATCTATAGGAGCACTGCTGGTGATAGTACTGCTCGTGGCCTGTGCGCCACAACCTGCCGCGAATCCCACGCCAACCCATTCATCGGTTGTGCGCTTTCCGCTTGTGCCTGCCAACCCACCAACCAGCGCCGCGACCGCGACCACCGACGATGCAACCAGCACACCAGCGCCCGAACCGAGTGCCCCCCCTGCGCCAAGCGCAACTCCGCTCGTGGATGAACTGGCAATGCTGGCAGAAATGCAGCGCCTGCCCAAAGACCGGGTACTGCTGGCGCGTGCGCTTTCCGAGAACCGCGATGCACCGGAAGTGGCCCGTACCGAGCCGCTTGATGTGCAGACAGGCCATATCAAAGAATTCTGGGTGAATAATATTGTCGATAGCCAGAACTACCGCGTCAATGCCGAACTGCGTTATGCTGGCCCGGTAGTGCTGATGTATGTTGAAGAGGGGGTGCAGGTCGATCAGGCGGCGCTCGAACAGTCGGCGCGCACGTTTGAAAATGAGATTTACCCGCGCACCCGCGACCTGTTCGGCTCGGAGTGGCAACCCGGCGTTGATGGCGACCCGCGCATTGTAGTGCTAAATATGGGCAATATGGGTGGCGGCGTGATTGGCTACTTCTCGCCCCGCGACTCGGTGCCGGCCAGTGTCAACCGCTTTAGCAACGAACACGAGATGTTTTATATGAATGTGGGCGCACTGACACCGGGCACTGCCGCCTATCTGGACACGCTCTCGCACGAATTCCAGCATATGATCCACTGGAACGAGCAGCGCCGTAGCAGTACATGGTTCAACGAGGGTAGCTCAACCCTCTCGCAAGACCTGAACGGCTTTGTGGGCAACGTGTATGTATCGAGCTTTGTGAGCCGTCCCGATACGCAACTGACGGCGTGGGGCGAGTTTCCGGGCGACTCGCTGGCGCACTATGGCGCGGCGCACCTGTTTATGCGCTATATCTATGCCCACTATGCCAACCAGAACGACGGGCTACAAACGCTGATCCAGAACGATGCCGGCAACCATCTGCAAGCCTTTGTTGATCTGGCGCAGCAGCAACGGCCCGACCTTGGCAGTTTTAGCGAACTGTTTACCGAATGGGCGCTTGCTAACCTGCTCAACGACCCGACGATTGACCAGGGGCAGTATGGCTACAACCCCGATGTGCTGGGTTATGTGGCGCTGCCAACCACTGTAACCGCTGAAGATATTCCATTTGGAGAACTGACCGCCGATGTCAGCCAGTTTGGAGCCGACTATTACCGCCTGCCTGTGGGAGCTACCACCCTGACCTTTGAAGGCAGTTCGCTGGTATCGCTGGCGGGCGCACCCGAACAGCAGGGCTATGCATGGTGGAGCGGGCGCGGCGATAACAGCGTGGCGGCACTGACCCACCCCTTCGACCTGAGCAATGTGCAGTCGGCAACACTCCAGTTTGATATGTGGCACGAAATAGAACTCGGCTATGACTATGCCTTCATCAGCATCTCCACCGATGGCGGCACCACCTGGGAAACGTTGCCAGGACAGTACACCACTACCGACGACCCGCACGGTGCCAACTTCGGGTATGGCATGACTGGCGTAAGTGGCAAGCCCGGTATCACCACTGGCACTGGCGAACGTGGGCAATGGGTGCAGGAGCGCATTGATCTCTCGCCCTACACGGGGCAGGAAGTCTTGATCCGCTTCTGGCAGGTGACCGACGAAGGTTTCAATGCAGCGGGGTTGCTGGTCGATAATGTTCGCATCCCTGAATTGGGCTTCAGTGACGATACGGAGGCGGGTACGGGCGAATGGGATAGCGAGGGCTTTGTGCGCGTGGATGGCGACCTGCCGCAGCAGTGGGAGGTGCGGCTGGTGCGACGGTCGGCAAACGGGAACATCAACATTATTCCGCTCAATGTGGGGAGCGATGGGCGCGTATCGGTGACGCTGGCGGGCGACAGCGAGAGCCTGCTGATGGTGGCGGCGACCACGCCCTACACCACCGAGCGCGGCACCTATCGATTGGTGGTGCAGTAGGGGCGATGTGGTTGTCCCCCCGGTCCCGCTCTCACTAAGGGGCGGGGGCGCACGGCTCGCGCAGGCGGGCTTCGTAATCTCTAGCCGGAGACTTGAGTCTCCCGGCGCAATCGCAAAGCCCGACGCCGAAGCATCGGGCTGATACACGAAGCCCGCCGGGGCGGTGTTCGCCGACTGCCCGCGCCTATCGCCTGAAGCGCTAGTTTGTGCCCGCCGACTCGATGGCTCGCCCCGTTTCTGGGTCAACCTCGCCGCCGCGCAGCATATCGGGCAGCAACGTCCAGCCACCATCGGCGCGGCGGTTCAGTTCCCAACGGGTGATGGCTCCCGCCGGAATGCGGTTGCCCTGATGACAGGTATAGCAGTTTGGCACACTGTAAACCGTCTCATCGATCACAATGTAATCCTGTCGATCATTGACGGGCAACTCAGCCAGCAAAGCCTGATTCTCCGGGTCGGGCAGCACATACCGATCCCAGTTCTCACGCATATAGTTGACCATCGACAGCATCTTGCCCGTGGTGGGATGCTGGTTCACAAACTCCGTACTGGTAGCAATTGCATAGGTATCGATGCTCCACGGCTGCAAGACCTCACCCACGGCATTCACCGGGCGGTAGTCGTTGCGCTCGCTGAAGGCCAGCATATTGTTGGGTTGTCCGTGGTGGCAGGTAGCACACTGTACATAGTTGCCGCCCCATGTTGGTATCTGGCTGAGAAACTGCCCATTCAGATCATTGACCAGGCGCAGCATCAGGCGGGCCGAAATCTTCGCCGGGTACGGGTCGGCAGCAAAGTTGTTGATGTCGTGGCAGTATTGACAGCCAACCCCAAGCGACCCCGAAATATGGATCATATAGCCCCAGATCTCGCCGGTGTCCATGCCCTTGAGCACCTGCACATTCTGGGGTTCGGGAATTCCCCGATGTACTCCTGACCAGCCTGCACACCCGCGATCCAGGCTTCTTCACCGAGCCACGGCTCGCGCCCGTCGGTTGGCTCGTTTGGCTCCGCCTGATTGATGAGCAAGATACCATCACTTGAATTGTAGGGGGCAGGTGCGGCGGTTTCATCTTCCGGTGTCCCCGCTACGGCATCGTAGAGCGACCAGAACGTACCAGACGATACATTCAGGATGACCAGAAAAATCGTCACCAAGAGGGGGACAAGGATCACCGTTGCACTTGTCCCTTTGGGAAGGCGCGAGGACATAGTCTATTTCCCTTCTTCCAGGATAGCAGCACGCTATCATAAAAGTTTATCGTTTGTCTGCTTATTATTATAACCGTTCTAAACATATTTATTGCAAGCAGAAAGTGCTTGATAGCTGATCAACGTATTGTAACTTGTCGTACAAATGCTGTGCACCGCCGCCGCCGCCATTTGTTCGCCATCACTCAGGGCACAATGCCGATATATTCGAGCCAGAAGCGAAAACTGCTCATTGCACCGAGCAGCAGCAGGGTAGGCACCAGCGCCACCAGTGCAGGGCGGGCCAGTTGCGATACGCGGGTAACTGCTCCGGTGTAGCCCATAATAAGCGCACACATCACCACATTGACAATATAAACCACACTGGTAATGCCAGAAAAGGCCAGAAACGCGAGGGGCCAGTAGAGGAAATCGAGGTTGCCATAGATAGCCGCCAGGATCAGCAGATTGAGCAGTAGAATAGCCAGCAGTTCCCAGCCATTCTTGAGCGGCGGCGTTTGTTCGTCAATATCCTGGCGCAATGCAACATTAAACACCAGCAGCACCGCCACCGCTATGCTCACTCCCATCCCCATTCCGGTCAGGGTGCGCAGGTCGTTGCGTGGCGTGTAGAGTGTTGCCAGGCCCAGGTCGTAAAAGAGCGAGTTGAAGCCATCCAATCCCATGATAGCAACAAACAGGCCCAGCACGCCCACCAGCGACCAGTGCGGCAGCTTCCCGGCTCGTCTGCGCCCGATCAGGAAAAAGAAGCCGAGCGTCACGAGAAAGCTTGAATAGATGCCCGTGTTGCGCGCACAGATCGGGAACTGCATATTGGCAAGGAAGATATTGTGCTGCTGAGCACAGATACCATGCACCACGGCATACATCTTCCATTGGAGCGGCAACCCTGGTGTAAAGAGCAGCGCCGCCAAGAGCGTTGCCGCCACGACCAGAAAGATAATGCCCCACTTGCGCTGATGAGCCGCTGCCGGAAGCGTGGGCATCTGATGGATATAGATCGGCGGAAAGGCATCCGGGTCGAAGATGGGGCGGCGTGGCTGATCGCTCATTGCATCTCCTGCAAGCGGTCGCGGATAAAGGCTTCGTCCATAATACCCTTCTTGAGCAAGTGAATGGTGCCATCACTATTGATAAAA
This sequence comes from Chloroflexaceae bacterium, assembly GCA_012033195.1. Lineage (GTDB taxonomy): Bacteria > Chloroflexota > Chloroflexia > Chloroflexales > Chloroflexaceae > JAAUSQ01. The sequence goes on along the minus strand of JAAUSQ010000152.1, from coordinate 3,951 downwards.
AAGGTGGTTGGCAGGCCCAGCGCGCCATACCGTTCGCTGATGTCGCCCTCCTCGTTGACAACAACCGGAAACGAGATGCCGACCTCATTAACAAACTGTTTGATGGTCTCCATATCTTCTTCGCGGTTGACGGCCAGTACCACCAGTTCATCGCTACTTGTGCTATTCACAACACGCTGAATATCGGGCATTTCGGCGCGGCAGGGTGCACACCACGAGGCCCAGAAGTTGAGAATAACTTTTTTGCCGCGCAGGTCGCTCAGTTGTTGGGTTGAGCCGTCGGGCAGCATAAACAAAAAATTGGGCGCAACATCGCCGGCTTGCGGCAGGCCGCTGCCAACATCAAGCAGTTCACTTTCGGCAGCAATCACGGCGGGGCCATCGGGGCGACACGGATACCTGCACCTGCGGTGCACTGGTCGCGCTAGATTGCGACGACAGCAGCAGCGACAAGATCAGCACAAAAAGCAGCACCGCCGCCCCGATACTGATGAGCAGGGGCCGATTCAGGTAGAACGGCACCGACGGGGTATCGTTGGCAGCGGGCTGCGATTGGTTCTCAGTAGCCATCCTTGATATCTCCTCTCTTACACTACACAGTAGCTCCTGTAGATATTATAGACGGTCTGTGATAAGGGGTGGGTCGAGGTCGCGGCCCACTCCGCGCAGGTCGCGGTCGAAGCGCGGGTACACCCCCAGCACCACTGCCAGCGCCACCAGCGCCCTGTTAGCATCCGCATCCACCAGTTAAACGTTCCGACGGCATCGCTTGAATCGCGCAGCATCAGACCGGGGAGGAGGTTCCCCAGCATGTGCGAGCCAGCGTCCAACACCATTGGTGCCAGCAACACAAAGATCCAAAGCGTGGGCAGGGGGTGGCGCACCAGCCACAGCCGCAGCGGTGGCAGCAGATAGATCAGGCCGCCGATCAGCACGGAGGTGAACAGAGCAGTATCACGGTGACAGTAGGCCACCTGATGGCCCATAAAAAAGAATGAACTGCCCGCTGCCTGATGACACAGCGGGGTATAGAGCATAAACAGGATTTCACCCGGTTGGGTGTAGCCGTTGGCAATCAGCCAGGGAGCCAGCCAAGGCAGGCCGCTATAGAACAGCACCAGCATATTAATGACAGTAAGCCAGTGCTGAAAAAGCCAGTGGAAAAAGGAATCAATCGGGCTGTGTTCAATCAGTTCATCGACAGTCATAATACCTATATTATAGCCGGGATTGATGGGGGGACGCAAACGAAGTGCAAAGTGCAAAACCGGGGCACGCGGCAAGAGGTGAGGGGTTGGCGCAGCTTGAAGCCGCGCCTTTGGTCGTCTGGCGCTGTGGGAGAGGTCTATCGGGCACCCTTGCCCTAATAATACACCAGCACTGGCGTGCCAATGCTCGTCCATTCATAGAGCCGCTGGGCATCGCTCTCGCGCAGGTTGATGCAGCCGTGCGACATCCGTATGCCCGTACCGAAGGCATCGTGCCAGTAGGTGCCGTGCAATGCCACCCCGCCATAGATATACATGACCCAGCGCACATTGGGCACATACCACGTTTCGCCGCCTGCCGTGCCCTTCATATCCTGAATGGTCAACTTATCATAGATGGCAAAGCTGCCAGTGGGTGTATTAAAGCCATCTTTGCCGGTTGCAACTGGCGCGTTGAATACAGGCAGGTTGCCCTCGTAGGCCGTTAGCCACTGCGTCGAGAGGTTGACCTCAATGCGACGTGCCCACAGCACCGTTGTCCATTCGGGCGCACCCGCAAGTTGCGGTACTGGCATCATCGGCAGGCCGCGTGTCTGGGCCGCCTGCCGCCCCATATCGCCGACCAGCACTTCATAAAATGTGCCTGCATGTTCGGGGTGGTATTCCAGCCGCGCCCGCTCGAAGTATTGCACAATATAGTCGCCCTCTTCCAGTTGCTCGCTCACCGGATAGCCAAACAACGGCAGACCGCCGTGTCGTTCCCAGTAGTTCAGGAAGATACCCGACAATGTGTGGCCCGTTTCGAGGAAGTAGCGCACACCAGGTTGCAGCGGGTCGGCGACGGGTGGCTGGATCATATGCGCTGCCAGTTCGTTGACGAGCAGACCAAGCTGCACCTGCCAGGGCGTACCCGCCAGTTCGGGGTGGTATTCCAGCCGCGCCCGCTCGAAGTATTGTACAACGCGCCCATTTTCGACAATTTCTTCGGTGACGGGATAGCCCAGTACTAGCAATTGCCCATGTTGCCGCCAGTAATCGAGAAAGCCGCTACGGTTGCTCACGTGGTGCCCGGTCGCCGAGAAATACACCGAGGGCACTTCTGGCAGCGAACCATTTTCGGCCACACCAGGTAACTGCTCGTCGCGCAGGGCCTGCTCTTCGGTGCGGGCCGTGGCAACCCGCAACGCTGCCTCGTGCGGGGTAAAGGTGGGCTGAAAATCGGCAACGGGTGGTTGAGCTTCGACCTGAGCGATTGCGAGGATGCCAAACGTGACCAGCAAGAGGGTGCAGAGACCTGCACTGAAGAGGCGCAGACGGCGCGGATTCATACCAGCTCCTTACACACATACAACAGGCGGGCGACGGTGGGCACTACCAGAACCGGAATTACGGCTTTATATAAAGAGAACGTGATTGAACCCTTTATTTTGCAGGTTGTACTTATATGTCATTATACTATAGCCACTGCCCCTGGTCTATGCCTTGTCGCAGCAAATAGTTCGTGTTATGATACGAGACACCGCGCACCACCTTGCAAGGAGAAGTCAATGCTCAATACACAGCACATTATGGATATTATCCCGCACCGCTACCCGTTTCTGCTGGTTGATAAGGTGCTCGAACTGGAACCAGGGCAGCGGGCCGTGGGCGAAAAACTGGTCACTATCAACGAGCCATTTTTTCAAGGTCACTTCCCCGGACACCCGATTATGCCGGGTGTGCTGATTATCGAAGCACTGGCGCAGGTGGGAGCCGTTGCCGTGTTGAGTATGCCCGAACACAAAGGGAAACTGGTCTTTTTTGCCGGGATGGACAACGTACGGCTGCGCGCACCAGTCTACCCTGGCGCGGTGTTGCGGCTCGAAGTAGCACTCGAAAAGCTCCGGCGTGGCATCGGGCGCGGCAACGGCACCGCCACCGTCGATGGGCAGGTGGCGTGCGCGGGAACGCTGCTCTTTGCAATTGCCGAGCAAACTGCCTCCTGATTCGGGGCTGATTGGCCTTGCGAAATGCAAAGCGATGTGCTATACTCCCCTGGTCAGAGAGACCTTGTAGCTCAGTGGATTAGAGCGCTTCCCTGCGGAGGAAGAGGCCACTGGTTCGAGTCCAGTCAAGGTCGCCATCAGTATGTGGTAACCCGCAGCATATGTTGCGGGTTTTTTCATGCATTGTTGCGGGTTTCTTGGGGTAAGGCTTGCTCATCGGCCTGCAAGCGAGCAAGGCGACGATTGATATACCAGATGCCGAAGACGAGCGCAAATGGATAGGGTATCCATACCAGAAACCGCTGCGGTGTCGGTAAGAAAAACAGTGCTAGCAAAAAGACCATTATAGCGATCCACGCCACCACTGAGGCTCGTATCATAAACGTACGTGCCTCCGACGTTCGGGTATTCTTGATACTCATATACGTACCATATGCCCCGCCCAGTATCCCGAACACCGTCCCCACAATCCCGCCGATCAGCCCCCATAGCGCTGAATTCATCGCTGTTTTCCCCTGGTGTATCGAATGGCGCAAGCCCGGCTGTTATTGCAGCATGCCTACCCATGCATCATAGCATAAACCCGACCACTTTACACTTGTATGGTACAATGCCTACACGACACCTGTCACCAGCACGAGGAACCCGATGGCCACTGCACTCGCGCCTGCGCCAACCAGCGATGATACCGTTGTGCCGCCACCCGGTCGCCCCTGGACTGCCACCGACCTGCTGGCCCTGGATGCCCACGATCATTA
>JAAUSQ010000151.1 GCA_012033195.1 Chloroflexaceae bacterium | reverse complement strand
AGATCGGGACGCGACGGCCTGAGTGATGCGGATGAAGTTGACATTTACATCACCGACCCTAACGATATTGATACCGACAACGATACACTCAGCGATTATATTGAGGTGCGGATTGGTACCAACCCGTTGGTAGCCGATACCGATGGTGACACCCTGAGCGATGCCGTAGAAGTTGCAGGGTTCACCTACAACAACCAGACCTGGTACCTCGACCCGCTGGAAATTGATAGCAATAACGACGGTCTTGGTGATGGGCAAGAATGGTTTCAGACCAATGCACTTTTGAATGAGCGCTCCATCGACAGCGATGGCAATGGCATTCCCGATGCTTTCGATCTCGATAACGATGGTGATGGTGTTCCTGATGCGATGGATAGTGCCCCCTATACCCATACTGGCCCCTTCTCGGACGATAACCCGCTGGGGCTGATCCTCGAAGATCTGCGCCAGGATACCCCAACCTTTGTGGACTTCCAGATACGACCTACCGACCCCAAACATCTCTGGTATGCCCAGAATGTGCTCGACTGGCCAGAAGACCGCGAAGGCCAGGTGCAGGACGACGACGGTGCAACGTTTGCCGATGTTGCGCTGAGCGAGGGACGCGCACCAGTTGCCAACGAGTCGTTTGGTGATATGAAACTGGTGCCCATGCTTGAAATACGCATCGACGGCAGCACAACACATTTGCCTTCCGAAGATGAGCTTGCTGAGTATGGTATCAGCATTAGCAACCTCGAAGAAGACGAGGCGGGCAATCTATCGGGCAAAGTTGTGTATGTCCCGCTCAATGTGCAGACCAACGAAAAAACCGGCGAACGGGTGGCCTTCACTGCACGAATGCTCTACAACCCCGAAAGTAGCGTGTGGGGCAATGCCCACGATGTGCGGCTGACATGGCTGATCCAGGTGCTAACCGATGACTGCGAACAGGTCGATAATAACCAGTGTGTCGAATATCGCCGCTATAATCAGACGCGGATTGCTCACAGCTACTATGCCGATTGGCATTTGACGGGCCTGACTATCGCTGAGGAACGTGGCACCAACGTTGCGGCAATCTATGAAGATCCCGGCGGTCGATACCAACCTCCGCGAAGACGATGCCCTGTGGTTGCTGGCGGCGGGCCTCGATGGGGCCTTCTTGATACCGCGTACTGGCCCCGACCGTTGGGAAATAGATACCAGCAACCCGCTGCATCCAACGATGCGACTAATAACTGGTGATCGTGAGGTGACGGTTGACGAGTTGGCCCGCCGCTTCAACCACCCGACCAACAGCGCAGTCACCGAAGAAGAGCGCTGGGGGATCCCCAACATTCTGCGCGTCAATACGCCTGCTGCGCCGTATGCCACTTTCGACAAGGCGATTATGGATATCGGCACCGACAAGGCCACTGATATTCTCAACACGGCCTTTGCTGGTTCTTGGCAGCAGGACAACAGCCTCAAGCCGCTCATCACGTATGTCATCGAAACAGAGCGCCGCACCGTCACGCTGGATGCGCTGATGGAACCCGAAAGCGCACTTTCGCCGCCCTACGTTAGCCTGACCAACAATACCCTGACCATGGACATGAATCCGGCGTTCCGCTCGCCCATCTCGGTTGATACCCTGGGTACCGTCAAGTGGACGGCCTACTGTGCCGATCAAGCGACGGAAGGCACCCCCAACTGGAACCCCTGCGCAACAGAAGCATATCTGGACGAACTGGAGGCACGCTACTCGATTGATGATAGCAGGCTGCCGGGTGATGACGATACAACTGCCGAGGGGCGACAGTTTGCGATCCAGCTCTTTTACCTGATTCTGTCGCAGGGCGCGACCGAAACCCTCGAAGTTGATGGCGTGGTGCCCGATACTAACCCCAACAACGGCACCGGTATTGTCCTGCCGCGCACCGGCCTCACCGACCGCGAACAGCTTGGTGCTACAGTTACCGCCCTCAGTTTAGGTGGTACAGCAGTGCGTGCCATTGTCAATCTCTTGCTGGTGCGTGGCTTCGAAATAACCCTGAGTAATGTGGCAGCTTCGGCTGCCGGAAGATTACGAACTGGTACATCGCTGAATAGCTTTCTTGAGGCACTGGGTGAATTCAAGGGCTTTCTGCGTGGCCTGAATACCAAGGATGCGACCAAGTCGCTCGATGGCATTATCAATGTGTTGACGGGTTTTAATATCAACACGACGGGGGCCATTGTTGGTATTGTTGGTATTGTTGCTGCCGGACTTGTGGTGGCAGGCGTTGCGGCGGCGTTTATCTTTGGCGACGAACGGATACAGGATATTACAACGGGTTTTCTGGCACTTGCCTTTACCGCAGGATTCAGTGTCATCTTACCGGTTGTCACCGCAGTCAAAAATCTGAAGAGCGTTACAACCTTTGTGCGCGGCTTGTTTGCCAATGCTGCCTTTAGCGGCGTGACAGCCTCGGCCAGCGCTATCGGAGCAATCTTCTCGGCGGTACTGTCGCTGGGCCTGTTCATTTACCAGGCAGTAGTGAGCGGGGCCGAGGCGGGCAGCCCCGAACTGAATGCACTGTTTGCCCAGTTCCTCGCCGAAGTCATCCTGGCAGTATTGTTTGCCGTGCTCGCTACCACCGTCGTTGGTGTTGTGCTGGTTGGCCTGATCGCCCTAGTTGATGCGATCCTGGCAATTGTGTGTGCGTTCGATAGAAATAGACTACCTGAAGTTGATGGGGCCTGTTTCTCGCTCAACCGCTACGCTATCAAGGTGTTAAGTTCGCTGATTTATGCCTACAACTCGACGGTGGATACCGATAGCGACGATATCTCGGTATCTGGCCCGATTGACGTGGATGTTGACCCAGAACTGGGCTTTGCCGATAACAGCCCGCTCGCCTTTAGCTATCTCCTTACCGTGACTGCGCGCCACCGTGCTCCCGATGCGTGGGAGCGGGCAAGCTTGCGCGGCGATGTGATTGACGATCTCTTTTCTCCGAGCGGGCTACGCAGCACGACGTATCGTAGCTTCCTGACAGAGGGTGCGCCCATCCCGCCCGAAGACGAGATCTTGCAGGTGAGCCGCAACCAGATGCGGAGCGAGTGGGGCCAGGTGCGCCGCTTCGATACGGTTTCAAATCTTGATCTGATCTTGTTAATTCCCGCGTCCAACCCGATAGATCTGTATACAATGCAGTCTAGCAGTCTGCTGGAAGTGGCGGGCATTGAGCTTGAAGCGGGCCTGAACCAGCGTCCGCTGCTATACCAGAACACCGCCTATGCGTTGCCCGCCTTCGAATGCTGGGGGCCATTGCTGATCAACTTCCCGGTGTGCTTCTCGCGCACCATCGACGGCGCGTACAGTGTTGAATTCAGCCCGCTGGCCTTTGACATCTTCCCGGCCACCTTCGATGAGTTTGTGACCTTCGGGCCGTCGGGCGATGGCGGGCAACAACTGGCCTGGGACGAGCGCTTTAACGCTGAATATGACTCTGATGGTGATGGGCTGATCGCGTTTGCCCGCAACGGTATCGACCCGAACGATACGACCTGGGATGCTGACGGCGACGGCTTGAGTGATGGATTTGAGCTTGAGCGGCGGACCGAAGGCATCAACTATTCGCCCGTTGAAGCCGATACCGATGGCGACGGCTTGAGCGATGCCCAGGAATATGATCTATCGACCAACCCCGCCGCCCGCGACACCGACCGCGACGGCCTCACCGATGCCGAAGAAGTCTATCATCAGGTGCAGGTGGCCGGGGCCGCACGACCACGCGGTACGTGGACGGGTGGCTGGAACGTAACGCTGCGCGACCCGGCACGCGGCGAAAGCCGGACGGTTGTTGCGACATCTGACCCGCTGCTCTTTGATACCGATGGCGACGGCTTGAGTGACTTTGCCGAGCGTGAACTTGCCAACGCGGGCCTGGAATTCCACCCCCGCTCTGCCGACCAGCCACCGCTTGAGATGACGGTGAGCATCAACGACTTCGATGGGTTTGTCGCACCGGGCACCCCACTGCGCTACACTACGACGGTTTCAACCATCAATGGCCTGGATATGGTCAACCTTGCGCCCGCTGTTCGCGAGGATGACATTCCGCAACTGCTTGGCGGGCAGGGCTTCACCACGTCGGCGGTGGATCTGGACAGCGAACCCGAACAGGTCTTTGAGTTGCAGGTACCCGCCAACGCCACAGCGCAACAGCTTACGCTGGGCAGTGCCGTGCGTGCCCACTTTGCGGTCGATGACCAGGCAACTGAGATCAGCACGCGCAACCCCGGCGGCAGTAGTCCTTACAATAGTTCTCGTCCGGTGCGCCGCACCACTATTCTGGATGTCGGCAACAATGGCATCGATAACTATCTTATTGGTGCGCTGACCACCGATAACAATGTGACCGCGTTTGGCTCACGCTCACCGGGCGATATTCGGCTGGTGGGACGCGGGCAGAATAGCATTAACATTGTTGTTGAACGCGATAATGCATCACTCTTCAATCAGACGGGTACGACCAGTCCCTATGGCAACGACGAACGCTATGCCCAGCGTCCGGCGGCCCCTGGTATGGCCTGCAACGATCAGAACCTCTGTATGGTTGTCTGGCCGCAGTTCGAAAACTGTGCAGTAGTTCAGCTCTACCGGGTGACAATTGTGCGGGCAGGCAGCGACCCGAACGGCGGTATTGAACCACGCATCTATCTCCAGCGTGACATATCGCAGCAGCGCCAGAACACCGGCAACAACGAAACCATCTGGCACTATGCACTCGGCACAAGCGGGCGTAGCGATTTCCGGACGGGCGAGGTGCTGACTGGCCCTGCCCACGGCCTGCCCGTGACCCGTACCTTCTGTGGGGTGGCAAAGCTCCACGTTGAAGAGGTGGATGGCTCATTTAGCAATACCGCCGATGACCAGTACATCGGACAAAGCAATCTCTTGACTTCCAACACGCGCTTCAGCACCGATCTCACGATCAGCGGCTCAGGCCATACTGTTCGGATTGGGCACGAGGTACAGGCAGTACGTAACTACAATGTGTTTGGTTCGCTGGTGCGGCCCGATGGCACCATTGTTGCGTTCCAATTTGCACTGAACGGCAGCACCGACACCCGGATCTTTGAATCGGCTCCGGTGGTCGCCGCAGATGATACGGGCTTCCTGGCGGTGTGGCACCAGTTCAACCCAAACACCCAACAATCGCAGATCGTTGCTCAACGCTACAACCAGAATGCTCTACGGAGCGGTTCGCTGATAACGCTTGCGTCCAAATCGAATGTGGGATCAGAACGAGCCAATATCGCAATTGCCGCGATTGATGGCGGCTTCCGGGTGGTCTGGACTGAAGACACCACCCCGGTCAATGGACTACGGCAGCAGCGCCTGGTTGATCGGGTGCTGACCAGTTCGGGCGTGCCCTTTGCCAATGACCAGCGCATTCTTACCGATGTAACCGCCGGCGACGAAAGCGGCCAGCGCTGGCCTACAACCCGATCACGCAGCAGTCGCTGCTGACCTACCGCAACCGCAGCGGCATTGTGCAACTTGTTTCCGAGGTCTTCACCCCTGTCTTCTCCCCTGTCAGCAACAACACCACGATGAACCGCAGCAACACGACCACGGCGAGCATCGTTAACAGTGAGCACCCGCGTGTCACCTTCGACCCATTTTCGCGGCTGTGGGTGCTGGCCCGCTCCAACCTAGTCAGTCCGTCGACAATCTGGAACTTTGAACTCTATAATGCTGCCCTGAACCGGGTTGATAACACAACCGCATCGTTTGGCAGTGCCCCCAACCATGCGGTAAGCCTGGCCTGTCCCAACCCGGTCGCGGCTCCGGTGGTGCATTATGCTATGGAAGATCGCCCCGGTGCACGAGGGTTTGCCGACCAGCGCGAGCTTGTGCCGCTAGGGTGTACTGGCGCACAAAACTGCCCGGTTGCGGGAGCGGTCGGTGCATCGCCGCCGTCCGGGTCGCAGCGCGACAACGAGTATGGCGAGGTGATTTTGCCGCCCACCGATACCGCCTATGCGCTGAACTTCGACGGCGAGAACGATACACTTATACCGTCTTTTTCCGGCAATCGTGGAAATGTGATGATCAACACGCTGCGCGGCGACCATACTATTTCGTTCTGGATGAACACCACCGAGCAGGCCAGTGTTCCGGCAGGCGCACGCGCCAGTGCTGGCATCCATCTGTTTGAAGCGCTCGGTGCAGGCGGCACCTTGATCGCGCACGGCAACGGGCAAATCCTGGTGGATGTGAACACAACCACTGCACGTGGCCCTGCCAGTATCAATGTAAGTGATGGACGTTGGCACTTTATCAGCGTGGTACGGAGCGGTAATCAGATCCAGGTGTATGTTGATGGTCTGGCGGGGCAGGCTGCTACCTTCAGTGGCACCAATGCCTCTGCTGGATCGTATACTATCGGCAATCGATTGATATCCGGGAATGCCTTCCAGGGTCGGCTGGATGACCTCAAGATCTACGCGTCGGGCTTCAGCGCCGATATCATCCGGCGTATATTGAATGGTGAAGTCAACCCGGTCTGTCGTGCCGCTGTGCCGCTCAACAGTCGCTCCTCGGAGATTATCGATATTACCCAGCCCGACCTGACCAGTGTGCTGCTGGAAGGGCGCGACCAGGCAACGCTGGTGATTGACACCGCTGCACCCCAATCGGAGCTTGACTCGGTGACGGATGGCGGCTATGTGCAGGGAAGCCCCGATGGTATCCGCTCGTTTATCATCGGCGGTACTGCCATTGACACCGGCTCTGCCGATGGGCAGGTTCCAGGATCGGGCATTGCCAGGGTAGAGGTCAGCGTGAACAGTGGCGTGTTCCAGCCTGCCGGCGGCGCGAAGCCTGGACATATGCACTCCCCACTACGGAAGGTGTGTACACCGTGCAAACCCGCGCCACCGATGCGGTTGGGCAGGTGGAAACACCAGATGCAGGTAAGACCTTCATTATGGATGCCACCGCGCCCGCCACCACGCTGAGCACCGAGACAGCCCGATCCCTCAGCCCGCGCCGCGAACGTACCGGCGAATGGCTGCTGTCGCTGGCGGGCACCGTGAACGACTCACCGATTGGCGAGCGACCGGGCAGCGGTGTGCAGTGGGTTGAGGTGTTGCTGGAAGGCCAGATCAGTAGCGCCACTGATACGGTGCAGGGCAATGGCTGGCAGCGTGCCCGCGTGGACGGCGCAAACTGGAACCTCGACTATATGCTGCCCAGCAACATCACCAACCCGACCGGCAGCTATCAGGTACACGTTCGTGCGGCTGATCGGGTGGGCAACGTCACCACTGATACAACGCTCCAGGCCACCATCCAGATTGACACTGTCGGGCCACGCGCCGGACTGAACACCGAAGATGCCGTTCGCACGCCTGTCACGGCGGGCACCCTGAGTGGTGTAGTCAGCGATACAGATCGGCTTGATACGGCTATCACCACGCTCGAAGCATCATTCGCCCCGATCAGTCAGGTGGTGGCGCTCTCCGATACGGTGCTGTGGCTACCGTTTGATGAGCCAGCGGGCGCAACGTGGTTCTACGACCGCACCGCGCAGCAGAACGATGCCCGGTGTGTAGCGGGCACTGCCGAGACAGCGCTACCATTCCAGAGCGCCGAGGGACAGGTGATCTTTGAGGCCGAAAACTACTACAGCCGCCAGTCTGGGAGCGGCAGCGTTGCGGATATTACCTGGAACCGTACCACCGACTTTGGAGGGGCCAGCGGCGGTGCAGCCGTGCAAGCCCTGCCCAACACCGGGCGCAACACGCTGCTGACAGCCAACGGAACGGCACTGCTCTACAACATCGAGTTTGAGCAGGCGGGCCTGTATTTTGTCTATGTGCGTGGACAGGGACCGGGCACCTCTGCGACGGAACGCAGCGGCAACGACTCGATCCACGTTGGGCTGAACGGTGTGCCAGTTACAACGCAGAACGGCTCCGGGCTGACCGGCTACTCTGTCAGTCCGGGCTTCCAGTGGGCCAGCATTTCAAACACCAACCAGCCGACGGTCATTGATGTGCCAACACCGGGCACCCATACCTTCTGGATGTGGATGCGTGAAGATGGCACGGTCATCGACAAAGTGCTGCTGAGCACAACACCGCTAGCGCTCGATGCCGCCGACTTGGGGCCGTCCGAAAGCGCCCGCATTGCGATAGACTGCCCAACCGCAGGCGCAGCAGGCCGCATCGAGCAGGCAATCGAGATGAATGGTAGCACGCTGCTCCAGGTGGCGCACGATGCCAGTATCGACTTTGCGGGCAGTGAGAGCTTCAGCTTGCAGATGTGGTTGCGCCCTGCCGAAGATGCGCCGCAGCGTCCGACAGTGCTGCTCAGCAAGCGCAGTAGCTCTACGACTGGTTATCAACTGGTGCAGCAACCCGCAGGCGATGGTGCGCTGGTGTTGCATATCGGCGGGCAAAGCCTGAGCGCTCCGGCTCTTCCCGGCGGTGTCTGGAGCCACGTTGCAGCAGTGATTGACCGTACCAGCAATACACTGGCGCTGTATATCAACGGCGAGGAAGCCCGCACTGCTGCTCTCACCGAGCAATCTGTCAGTGTGTTTGATACTGCCGATCTGGAACTGGGCTGGTCGAGCCAGCAACCTGGCAGCGGGTTTGTGGGGCAACTTGATGAGATGCAACTCTTCCGTGCAGCGCTCACCGCCACCGATATTCAGGCGCTCTACCAATCTGCCGATCAGGTCTGGTATCCGACGGTGCTGGGCCAACCAGATGCCGACAGCAGCACAACACCCTGGAGTGTTGATGTACCCGCCAATCGGGAAGGGCTGTATCAGATGAATGTGCGGGCCACGGACGAGGCGGGCAATCGGGCCTTCTCGAACAGCCTGTGGCGTGGCCTGATTGACACCCTCGCGCCGCGTGTATCGCTGGAAGCGCGCCCGACCGGAACAACCTACTTCAACACCGAACAGCAGGCGCTCCAGTATGAAACCGAGTTCACCTGTGCTGCCGAAGATCTCTCGCTGAGTGAAAGCGGCTTTGTCTGCCCCTGCAACGACCAGCGCGAACCGGAGCGCGGCTATGTTGAGGCGACGTGGTGGACCAAGCTCTTCTCGGATACCCAGCGGCTCAATCGGCTGTCGTCGTCCTGCACCGTCTGGTTGCCTGCCTCCGACGAGCCTGTATCCGTTACGGCGCAAGCCTGCGACGACCAGAACCCGGCCCTGTGCAGCACCGACACGGTCACGTTGCAACTTCCCAACGAGCCAGCGCCAAACGATCTGGCGCAGTTTGCTCCACAGATCAACACCGCAGCACAGCTCGCCACCGACCCGCTCCCGAAGGCGGTGGTTGCAAGCCCGGTACAGGGTGATGTGCTGGCATCGGACGATGGCACGGTTGCCGTCGTGGTCAATGCCGAATCGGAGCAACCATTGCAACGGGTGGAACTACTGCTGAATGGCGCAGTGGTGGATACCATCACCTTCGACGCGGCGCAGAATGTCACCAACAACCGCCGCACCGTCATCGTTACGCCAACGGGCGAAGGTACCCATACCGTCGCCGCACGCGCCACCGATAGCACGGGTACAACCCAGGAGCCGCTCTTCCCGATCTCGTTTGTGCTCGACACACAGCCGCCGCAGATAACACTCGATACCGATGTGATCAGCACAACCAGTCAGTTTGTTACAGGCAACGGAGTCGTTGCAGTCAAGGGTACCGCCGCCGATACGGTGGGGTTGGATACGGTGCAGGTGCAGATTGGCGACAGGCCATTTACAGATGCCACGGTGGAGGGCAACACATGGCGCACGCTGGTCTATCTGGATGAAATGCCGGATGGGGTCATCCTCACTGGAACGGTACGAGTACGCGATCAGGCGGGACGGTTGCAACCCTGAACAAGCAGGTAACGATTGACCTGATGCCGCCCGCGCCGGTTGACCTGCGCATCAGCTACCGTAACGGCGATGGCGCAACCGTGCCCCTCGCGGCGGGTGACACTATCAGCGATACCACTGCTCCGCTGCTGGTGATGGAGTGGGATAGTAGCAGCGACGGCAGTGGACTCCTGCCGGTGCTGGCCGGCTGGGGCAGCAGTGCTACACCCGACCGGGCAGCCCTCCAGCCAACCACCGCACAGCAGTACAGTACGGTAGTTGGCGACCGACAGGTACGCTATGCCCATCTGATTATCCGTGATGGTGTGGGCAACGAGACAGTGCAGACCGTTGGCCCGATCTACATCGATGGACGGCTCACCCCCGACATTGTGCATGCACGGGACTATCACGGCTGGCGTGACAACGGCTGCACCCTGCTCGGTGTTGACCGCCGCGAGAGCCGCCGCTTTGCCGATGGTGCAGGCAGCATCGCACAACGGTTCTATGCTACCTGGGATGAAACGGCGTTGCGACTGGCCTGGAGCGGGGCCGACTGGAACACCGATGGACATCTGTTTATTTATCTGGATACGGTGGCAGGCGGAACCAGCGTGGTCTTTGACCCATTCAACGAGACCAATCAGGCTAATATTGAGTTGCCACTGCGCGACGGCAAGCGGGCCGATGCCGATTATCTGCTGTGGGTGGCGGACGATCAGACAATCAACCTGTACCAGTGGGATGGCAGCGCGTGGCAGGTCATCGACAACGCTGGCATACGTTATCAGTTCGCAATGATGGGTACTGATCATCTGACCGATATTGTGCTGCCCTTCGCGCTTGTACAGCTTACCAGTGCATCGCCGCTGAGCCTGATTGCACTGGCAAGCCGCGAGCAGAAGCTCGATATCTGGGCGACGATGCCCAGCACCAACCCGCTTGTTTCAGCGGAAATGCAGCGCACTGCCAGCACACCGGTACAGCTTTCACAGAAGTATGTCTGGGAGACACTCGGCAGCGGGCAGTGTGTCAACGCCAATGAGTACACCGATGCCGACCTGGTACTGCAAGCCACGGCTGACCCGGCAGGTATTACCCTGTCGTATCTCCAGGATAATCTGGCGGATCGGTTCGACTTGGCACGCCTTGAAGCACTACAAAACACCGATGATGAAGAAGGCCAGCAAAGCCTGCAACTGTTGCAGCAGGTGAAGCAACAGACGCAGGTACATACCGAACCGGCCATGTATGGCCAGGATATCACCTATACCATCCAGTACCGCAACGATGGCACCGCCCCTGCCGATGGTGTGCAGTTGGTCGTGAAGGCGTGGGGGCCGCTCCAACTGCGCGACCCGGCAGGTGGTACAAGCGCTGAACTGGTGCTGCCGCTTGAGCAGGTTGCGCCGGGTGCCGCTGCCAGCGTGCTCATTCAGGGTATTGTGGATGCACGGCCAGATGCAGGAACGCTGGCCAGTGATTACCTGGGGGTGAGTGTGTATGTTACCAATGCTGAGCGCGGGCTATTCGACTGGCTGCTACTGGCCCACAGCATCGATAGCGATGCCCCTACCAATGTGGCGCTCACAACCGTGACCACGGGCACGCAGTTTGTACAGCCGGGTATCAATGTGTTGCAGGGGACGGCACTCG
>JAAUSQ010000150.1 GCA_012033195.1 Chloroflexaceae bacterium | reverse complement strand
CTGGAGCATACCGGCTTCCCCCTGATCGGGCGCTGGTTCGATCAGCCGTGGATGGCGCTGCTGCTGAGTTGGGGCGGCGCACTGTACGATCTGACTATCCCGTTCTGGCTGCTGTGGCACCGCACACGCCCGCTGGCCTACCTCGCTGTGATCGGCTTTCATGTGATGACCGCGCTGCTCTTCCCGATTGGGATGTTCCCCTGGATCATGATTGGTTGCACACTCGTCTTCTTTGATGAGCGCGACTATCGCACACTGGGGGGGATGTTGCGGCATGCTCAAGAGGCACCACGCTCTTCCGTCACCATACCAGAACCACAGGTATCCCGACTGATCGGGGTGATACTGGCGTGCTTTTTTGCCGTTCAGCTTGTGCTCCCGCTACGTCACTGGTTCTACCCCGGCGATGTGACCTGGAACGAGGAGGGCTTCCGCTTTGCCTGGAATGTGATGCTGGTGGAAAAAACAGGCCACGCCACATTTTTTGTGCGCGACCCGGCAAGCGGGCGGACATGGGATGTGTACCCCGCTGCCTACCTCACCACGCAGCAGGAAAACAGATGGCCTTTCAACCCGACATGCTGCTGGAGTTTGCCCACTATCTAGAGCAGCAGTATCGGCAGCAGGGCTATAGCGATGTCGAGGTGCGTGCCGAAGTGTATGTGAGCCTGAACGGACGACCGGCCCGCCTGCTGGTAGACCCGACGGTAGACCTCACGCAGCAGCACAACTCGCTGGCCCCCAAGCTGTGGGTGCTGGCGGGAGATACATAGCGCCCACGACATGAGACCTTGCCGCGTTATCCCGCTGATACCTTTTCCCGCAGAGTTACCCCTTCTACCCTTGCTGACGCGACAAACGAGTCGAGATAGATTCCCGATAGGCTGTTGGTAGAATACCTATACACACTAAATGCATCAATGTCTGCTCCCATAGAAGGATGGTGCTATGTCATATCGTCACGCTCGTCGGAGTGCCCTGTTCAGGCTGGTTGGTTCGCTGCTGCTGTTGGCTGTAGGAGGTTTACTTGGTCTGCGGGTCCTCCTTACACTCCATCCCAATGCCGTGCTGACAGCGTGGAACCTGGCACATGATACAGGGACTTACCGCTTTCAGGTAGATATCGACCAGGAAACGACACCCCTGCCGACTGTCGCCAATATCGGGCGCACGACCGAGCGCCAGGAATTGCGCCTGGAAGGTCACACCGACTTGCGTGCCGAAACAATGCACCTGCAGATCTGGTCGCAGGGCGGCAGCGTGCTGTTACCGGAAAGTGGCACCGAACTACGTATCGAAAACGGTGTTTCTTATGCACGACAGGGGACGCGCCCGTGGCGGGAGGTGCCCAACTTCACCACCTCATTTGCACCCGACGGCGACTTCCTCACCTATCTGGCAGGTGTGCGCGACTTGCAGCACACAGGCCGCGAAACCCGTGCGGGTGTCACCTTCAATCGCTATACCTTCACGCTCAACGGGCCTGCTCTGGGCAGACACATGCGTGAACAGATCGAGCAGCAGCAGCGTTTCGATGGCACGTTGGCCCCTGGTGGGCGCATTGATGTGCCGCGCCACTTTGCCGAGATGAGCGGCACAGGTGAACTGTGGATTGGCACCAATGGCCTGCCGTTGCGCCAGATAGTACACCTCACCTTCCCGCCTATCAACGACGAGCAGACAACTGCCAGCGTCACCACTACCTTTAGCGACTACGGCCCACTGCCCACCTTCGCCGGATGGCACACGTTCCCTGATGCGATTTATAGCACTGTGCAGCAGCAACTCGTGCCCCATTTGCCCACCATCCTCGCGATTGTTATGATCGGGCTTCTGGCGTGGGTGCTGATCGTGTTTCGTCGATCCCGGCGGGTGGGTCTGGTCGCAGCCGTGGTGCTCATCAGCATCATCACCACCGAGCCACTCCTCCGCAACATCCGCACCGCCGAAATTGGCAGTGTTCAGGCTGCCGCTGCCACCGAACGCGAAACACAGCAGCAGCAGGCCGAAGCTCAGCGGGCTGTGCTGGAGGCGAGCAACCAGCCTACCGTTGATCCACACACCGACCCGCTGCTCGCTGCACGCCAGCGATACGCTGCCGAACAGTATCAGCGCACTGGTGTTCCATCTCAGATTGGATTGGCGCAGGCCGTCAACGGCGACCACCAGATCGACGCTGTGGAGGTGGACAACCCGACGGGCGACAACGACGGCGATGGCCTGACCAACGCAGAAGAGGCATTGCTCGGTACCAACCCCAACACTGCCGATACCGACGCCGATACCCTCACTGACGCTGCCGAGGTGAATGGCTTCATTACAGGTGGGCGGCGCTGGTATACCGACCCGCTTGATAGCGATAGCAATCGCGATGGGCAGGGCGATGGGCAGGAAATCCGCTCGGCGACCAACACCACCATCACACCCCGCGACACCGACAACGATGGTGTGCCCGATGTCTTTGACGACGACAACGACGGCGACGGCGTGCCCGACCGCCTGGATCTGTCGGTTTATGCAAGCTCATCGCAGCAGGGGCGCACC
This sequence comes from Chloroflexaceae bacterium, assembly GCA_012033195.1. Lineage (GTDB taxonomy): Bacteria > Chloroflexota > Chloroflexia > Chloroflexales > Chloroflexaceae > JAAUSQ01. The sequence goes on along the minus strand of JAAUSQ010000150.1, from coordinate 9,026 downwards.
TTCAGCGAGAGCGACCCGTTCATGTTGCGTATCACCAATCTGCTGGAAGGCACCCCCACGCTGGTTGATGTGCAACTCCGCCCAACCAACTCCGACCATCTCTGGTATGCACAGAATGTGCTGGATTGGCCTACCGACCGTCAGGGCACTATCCAGGACAGCGACGGCGCAACCTTCCGCGACGTTGATCCAGAAAGCACCGACCCTCAGGATGGCAATGGTGATATGCGCCTGCTGCCCACCCTCGAAACACTCATCAGTACAGCAGGCGGCACACCAACCAACCTGCCGCTCACCACGCCGCGTGCTACGGTCAATGTGGTACCCCTGGGCGCGACTGGCCCACGTGCCACGGTCGCGATCGAGCAGGTGGGCGGCACGTTGCGCATCACCAGCGATGTCAGCGGGAGCGGCTCGATAGGTAGCATGCGAATTGTCGAAGGGCCATGCGCCTCGCAGGAGGTCCTGACAAACGGCTCAGTACTGGGGCGTGCGCTGGATCGTGGCGTGATCGAAGTGCCAGGGCAGTCGCTGCGCGATCTGTATATACAAAATGGACAATACCGTGAACTGTCCATCACGATAATTCCCAATACCGAGACAACTGTAACAAGCTGTGGCGACTTGCCGCTGCTCACCTTCGACGGGCAGCAGATGGTTGATGCCGCCATGCTTGCCGAGCAGTATGGTATCACCGTGCGCCCGGGCGACAATGGAGCCGAAGAGATTTTGCTCTATTCACCGCTGCAACTGGTGAACTACGAGCAAACCGGCGAACGGGTCGCCTTCAACACGCGCCTTTTCTACCAGGCCAGCAACGAATGGACACGCAGCCACCGTATACAGCTTGTCTGGCTGGTGCAGATGCTCAACGACCAATGTGCTGATGATGGCTTTATTGATGGGCAGTGCGCGACGTATGAGCAGCAGAACATACCGCAGATCGTCCATGCCTACCCCGGCGATTGGGAACTGACCGGTATTCAGGTGCGTGAAGACCGTGGGGCCGACCTCGCCATTCTTTATGAAGACCCGACTGTTGACCCTGACCTGGCAGATGATTTTGCGCTGGCACTGGCGGCGAACGGTCTGACCGAACGCTTCTTGCAAGACCCCGGCCTGGAGCTTTCCGACCTTGCCCCGCGCCTTGGGACTACACCCGCAACACCACCAACGGCACCACACAAGAGCAGGCCTGGGGACTGTTTGACTTCCCTGGTATCAACGCGCTGCGTGTCGTCGAACGCACTGGTTATGCCCACATTGACGCCCTACTTGCTGCTATCATCTCGCCGATGGGGAGCAACAACCAGAGCGAGAGTCTGCGTCTTCTCGAAGAGAACTTCAGTGATCATACCGACATCATCCCGACTCTGCTCTTTGCACGCAGCGAACGCTTCCGCATCGCCAACCTGAACGACGTGGGCACAACTACCGTATGGACAGGCACAAACCTGCGTGTGGGCCTGCCGACCACGGGCGAGAATGTGGTGCCCGTGTTTGAGCAGCGCAGCGTCAACTGGGTGCCCTATGCCTATGATGCTGATGCAGATATGTGGCAGAGTGTGCAGCTTGCCGACTACTGGGCCGAGCTTGAGCGGCGCAACCCGGTTGATGCACTACGCCCCTTCGATGACGACCCCACCAACGATGTCGACGAGCGGCGCGGCATTCTCGGGATCGTGCAACTCGGTTACTCCGCCTACTTCCAGGGTATCAGCAATATCACCAATGCCGATGATCCCTCTGCGTTTGAGCCGGTCTTCGACCCGGATGAAACCGCCGACGACAGTTATTACAATTTTGTGCGAGAACTGACCGACAACCCCTACTACAGTTTCATTGGCGCTGGCGGGCGCGGCGGGTCGGGCTTGCTGGCGACAATCTTGGAATCGGTCCTGAATAATAGTGTGCTTGACCCAAACATCATTGTTATCATCGGTACCTACTTCAGCAACTTACGTAGTGCTGGCTCCGACATCGCTCGCTCCAGTCTGGTCGAGAGCCTGCGCCAGTGGGTCAATACGAATCTTTCGGTCATCCGTATTGTGGGATTTGTGGCGGTTGCGCTGCTGGTGCTCGCTTTGATTACGCTGGTGATTGCACTGGTGTTCTTGCTGCTAGGCACCGATATCTTCGCCATTATCGGTGACTTCCTCGACAGTGAAGCCGGACGTATCACCGTGCTGGTCGTAGTTGTTGCCATCAGTGCCGTGTTTGTGTTACTTTCCGGCATTACCGCCGCAACGCTCGCCCTCCAATCCTTGGCAAGCCTGGTGACATTCGGTGTGCTCGCATCCTCCACCAAAACCAAGCTTACCTCTGCATTACGCACTTCCGCCATCGCCACGATTGTCATCTCCATTATTATCACCATCGTGGTCATCATCTTTTTCATTGTGACGGTAGTGCAGAATGACATCAGCCCTGGTAGTGTCCAGTTTACGCAACTCCTGGCCTTCTCGATTGCGACGATCCTGGCAGTTGTGCTCATCTCATCGCTGGCCGTGATCCCTTATATCGGCCCCATCCTCACCGGTCTGATCGGCATTGTCGACACCATCCTGGCCTTCTTCGGCCTGCCTACCTTTACCGAGTTGCTGACACGGGCCGTCTTCCATGCGCTATATGGCTTCACCCCACAGGTTGATGTTGCCAATATTGAAACAGTGGAAGGCAGCGTGACGCTGCTGCCGGAAGATGCTTCACGCGGTTTCCGCGTAGGCAATACCATCTATTTTGCGCAGACGATCCGCACCTTCGCACACCACCGCACGCCCGACAGTGAAGCGTGGCAGGCGTTTGTCTATCCCTTCCTGTACACGCGAGATAACTTCACAAGTACGTTTGTCAACTACAGCCTGAGCCTGCAACCTGACGCGGAGAGCCTCGACGGGCGGCGCGGCGACACTCGCAACCAGTGGCGGAATGTGCGCTCTACAACACGCAGCAACTTTTTTGCTGCGCCGAGCTTTGGCTATGAGGGCACTTATGACCAGGCGCTGGCGGTGGGCGGTATTCCACTGACAACAGCGGGTATCAATATGTCGCCCGAATTCCACCAGAACTACCGCATCCATGCCCCTGCGCTCGAATGCTGGTCAGTGCCGATCCCGTTCCCGTTGCCGCCCTTCTATGCCCCCTTCCCGATTTGTTATGTACGCGACAACGACCCCATCACCGGGAGCAGTGCTGTCGGCCAGAACCTAACCCTCGATGTCTTCCCGGCTACCTTTACTGAGTTTGTAGCCTTTGCCGGGGCAAGCAATAGTAACGTGCGGCTCGCGTGGGATGAGCAGTTCCCCGGTCTGCTCGATGCTGATGGCGACGGCCTGCGTGCTAGCAACTTGGGGGGCATCGACCCTAATGATACGACGTGGGACACCGACGGCGACGGCCTCAGCGATATGCTCGAAGCCGAAGCCCGCCAGAATGGTATTTATGTAGATCTACGTACATCCGACTTTGATGGCGATGGCCTGACCGACCGACAGGAACTGCTCTTCGGTTCCAATCCTGCCGACCCGGATACCGACAACGACGGCCTGCCCGACCGCGAAGAGGTCTACCATCAGGTGCTTGTTCCCGGCTTCGGTGCATCGGTTGGAAGCTGGGCCGGCGGCTGGGAGGTAATTGTCAATCCGCGTACCAGGCGCACCGTGCGGGTTACCTCGAACCCTACAATCGGCGACAGCGACGGTGATGGTATTCTCGACTCTCTCGAGCAGGCCCTGGCGAGCCTGGGCTTTCATCCGCGTGTGTTCAACGAGAACCCGGTGAGCATCCGCAATAGCATCAGCGATGCCGATGGCTTTGTGACGGCAGGCGACACAGTAACCGTGACCAACGTGGTCGCCAACACGTTGCCCAACTTCTTTATGGATGGACGTATTCAGATCGATGTGCCGCTAGGATTGGGCGGCGGTGCAACTACCGAGGATATTAACCTTGCGACCGATGAGGAGCAGGCCTTTGTGCAGACGCTCACCGTGCCCAATGCCGTTACATCGCAGCGTGCCGATATCAACAGCGTGATCCAGGCCCGCACCGGACGCGACCCGGTGACAAGCTGGCGGCTGAATGTCAGCGACTATGGCGTGGTGCGTTCTGGTATCAATGAATCTGTGCTTAGTCTGTCCATTGATGCCGACGAGAGCAAGCGCACCTTCGATTCTTATATTACCGCGCTGATTGAAGGCAATGACGATTTCCTCACTGGCGAAGGGCGCATCATCGGCCCCGACCGCCTGAGCGCCAACCGCATCTGGGGAAGCGACTCTGTTGCTGGCGCAGGCTCCTATACAACCGATATGGCATGCACTGCGCGTGATGTGCCCTTCAACTGCTTGACGGTGTGGGACCAGAATAGCCGGGACGGTCGCTCGCACTTTATCGGCGGTATGCTCATCGACGGCAGCGACGGTTCTGCCTCGACGCAGACAATAAACCAGTTTCTTACAGGTAACAGCGGCTCCTTCCACCTGCGACCGGCAGTAGCGTCCGATGGGCAGAACTTCTTGCTGGTCTACGAAGACAACTCCGACCCCGTAGTGCGCAGCATCGTCTCCGTCTTTGTGGGGTATCAGGGTAACGACACGGTCCGGATAGCCCCTTCAACCCGTACCACGCTCGGCTCATTCCTTGTTAGCGACCGTCTCAATGAACCATCGAGCGATATCGAGGTGGTGTGGGACGGGAACAACTACCACGTTGTACAAGAACGTAACGGAACAATTTCTCACACCCGGTTGACCAGCGGCGGCTCACTAGTTACCAAATTTATCATCGCACGTTCGACCAATTTTAATCGTCCTGATATTGCCGCCGACCCCGAAAACAGGCGCGTGCTGGTTGTTTACGAGCAATCACTCGGCGTGTTCAACAAGCGGATCTTCGGGCGGCTGTACAACAATGGGGTCTGGGGTGCGCAGTTTACCATCGGCAACGGCATTGATCCACAGGTGGAGTATGATGCCGAAACCGAAAGCTGGATCGTTGTATCGCGTGGAACCTACTGGCTGCTCGACCGGAACGGCAATCTGCGTACTACTCCGCTGTCCCTCGGTGCAAACTTTGATAGCAGCGACCTGGCCTGTCGCGACCGCCCCATCAGGCCGCTCGCCGATCTCCGCCTGGAAGAAGCCCCTGGTGCGACAACGTTTGTCAACCGGGGCGAGATCGCTGTAAACGCCACCTGTAGCGGCGCAAGTTGTCCCACGGCGGGTGTATTGGGGCGACCGTTCCTTAGTACGGCAGCGAGCTTTAGCAGCAACGACTTGATCGCCCTGCCTGCCAGCGGCGCACTGAATGCAACCCAGCGTAGTGCCACCATTTCGGCCTGGGTCAATCCGCAGGCCACCGATGGTCTCCATAACATTGTGGTGCGGGAAAACGGCAACCAGCAGACCTTCGTGCGTATCGTGAATGGGCGCTATAGTGCAGGTTTCCTGGGTTCAAGTCTGGTGGAAGTAACAAGCAGCATTCCCACTGCCGACCGGGGGCGCTGGGTGTTCCTTACTGCCGTGTTCAACAACAACATTGTGCGTCTGTACCGTGATGGTCAGTTTGTGGGGGAGGCTGTTGGCCGCATCAATCAATCGTTCCGGGTGCCCAATCTCAGCGGGCGACCGTGGCTGATCGGCGGTAGCCAGCAGGCCAGCAATCGCTCGTTTGTGGGCAGCATCGATGATATTCGTATCTACAACACTATTCTGCCCAATGAGAGCGTACAGGCGCTGTTTGAAGATCAACGCATCTCCTTCTGTGCAGGAGTCATAAGCATTAGAGACCCGAACACCGCTACTCCACTGGTGCGCTTCAACCGTGTTCAGGTACTTGAAGAACGCGACGTGCTGCCGCCGCTGACCAATAACTCCATTGCACCACTGGTCATTGATACAACACCACCAACGACAGGCTTTGCCCTCACTAATGGGCAATTCATCCCCGGTGATGAAACGCTTATCATTGGCGGCGCAGCCAGCGATGATACCACCCCCAATGACAACCTGCCGGGTGTCGGCGTGGGTTGGTCGAGGTGAGCGTCAACGGTGGCGCGTGGCAACCTGCCACGGGTGCCGAAGAGTGGGCCTTTGCGCTGAATGTCGCAGGCCTGCCCGAAGAGGCTGTGGGGCTACGGGTGCGTGCGACCGATGTGCTCGGCAACCTCGGCCCTGAAACAGCGGTTACCGTCAATGTTGACCGCACGCTCCCCGTTGCAACCGTCGATCCGGTGACACCGCCATTTGTACGCGCCGTCCGTAGCGATGGCAGCGGGCGCGAAGGCTGGCAGGTAGACCTGGCAGGCACCGCTCTCGACCCGCAGGGCACCAGTCCGGCAGCCAGTGGCGTGGCTAGCGTCAATGTGTTGCTGGAAGGCACAGGCGGTGCAGAAGGCAATGGCGCACAGGGAGCAGACGTTGGTGGATGATGATATCTGGCGGCACACCTACCGCCTGCCAGACGGCGACCTGCCCACTGGCAGCTATCAGGTGCAGGCCATTGCCACGGATATTGCGGGCAATGCGCAGGCTCCCGAAACGGTGCAGACCGTCACACTCAACATCGACAACACCGCGCCAATTGCTACACTGGAGACAATCGGTAGCTTTGCCAATACCATTGTCAACAGCAACACGATCAGCGTGATTACCGACAGCGTGCAATTGGAGGGCATCGTAACAGATACCGGGCGCGTAGGGGTGGGCGTGGACACGCTTGAATGGGCGCTGGTGCCTATCGACGCGGGCCGAACGACTGGCAAACATCCGCAGCAAGACACTGCTCGAACTAGCCTTCATGGTGCGCTGCCCTATGCCCTGGAAGATGTTTCCGGGCGCGAACTGCATAGCCTCTGCACTGGCTCCACCTGCCCGCAACCGCTGGCAGATGGACGTGTGGGTGCGGCCATGACGTTTGATGGCGTAGACGATTTTCTGCTGATCGATGACACCAACGCGCTACGCTTCAGCGATACCAACCCGGTAAGCTTCACTCTGTCGGCGTGGCTCAACCCCAATGCAAACACAACTGGCATCATCATCAACCGCGAGGGCGAGTATGAGATCGCCCGCTTCCCGAATGGCAATCTGCACTGGGCGCTGGCGATTGCTGCCCCACGCTGGCGCTGGATCGATACTGGCGTACCGCTGCCACTCAATCAATGGTCGCACATAGCCTTCACCTACGACAGCAGCCTGCCCGAAGCACAGGCCGTGCGTACCTATCTGAACGGTGAACTTGCCGCTACCCAGAGCGGGCGTGGCGTGTTGGGCGATGTGAGTATCCTGCAAAACGAGGTGCAGATTGGCAACCGTCAGGGCTTTAACACCCCGTTTGCAGGCGCACTGGATGAAGTGAGCATCTTCAATGCGGCACTGAGCGCAGACGATATCGCGGCACTGGTCGCCGACAGCGACCGCACATGGTCCGCCGCCACGCTGGAGCAACCTGGCGCGGTCAGTACTGCCTGGAGCGGCACCATCCCCGCCGACATTGAGGGCTTTTTCCAAATCGACCTGCGCGGCACCGACGGCCTAGGCAACCGCAACGAAGAGCACCGCACCTGGGCGCAGTGGCGCGGCGAGATCGATACCCGCGCCCCACAAGCCGAATTGATTGGCACGCTGGAAGTCTTCAACGAGGCTATCCTAAACCTGCCGTTCGAGGGCACGACGGCCACCGTCTTTTCCGATACAGCGGGCCTGAGTCTGAACCCGTCCTGTATGTCCGACCGCTGCCCCACACTGGATACAACTAGCCCGGTGAGCGATGGCCTGCGCTTCGATGGCAATGACTACCTGCTCATTCCCAACGATCCGGCGTTGAACATTCAGGGCACGATGACGCTGGCGGCGTGGGTGCGTCCGCAGGCGACGGATAGCATACGGAATATTATTGCACGAGGCTACATGCTCACCCCGAATGGCGAGGTCTTCCTGCGAATTGCCAACGGTCAGTATCAGATTGGCTCGTGGAATGGCACCGACCATTTTGCATCGTCGGCAGCAGGCGTGGCAACTGCCGATATCGGGCAATGGGTGCATCTAGTGGGCACCTACGATGGTACAACATGGCGGCTCTACCGCAACGGGGTAGCAATTGCAACACAGGCCGCCCTAACGGGCGCAGTGCCAGTCAATAGCCCCTGGGCGATTGGTGCACGTTTCACGGGTAGCGAACGTCACTTTGTCGGCGGCATCGATGAGGCGGGCATCTTCAACCGGGCCTGGAGTGCCAACGAAGTGCAGACGTTCTACACCAATATGCTGAACGGTACAGGCGACACCTTCCCGCAGGATGGTGCGCTGTTCTACCTCGATGCCAACAAGACACCCGCACCCGCTTATATGGATGTGTCGGCGGCGATGAACAATGCCGCCTGTGGCACTGCCGCGCAGTGTCCCACGCCTGTGCCGGGTAGTCCGAGCGGGCAGGCTCTATCCTTCGATGGTGTGGACGACACCCTTACTGTACCTGGTATCAACGTTGCCGATCAATCATTCAGTATTGGCTTCTGGGCGCGGCGCACCCGTCTCAACGTCAACGACTTTATCATCGCGCAGGGCACCGCTGGCAGCACACGGCAGGGCTTACATATTGGCTTTCGCAGCAACAATACCTTCACCTGTGCCCTATGGGGCGACGACGTGAACTCGCCGTCTGTTCCCGATACGAACTGGCACCACTGGCTGTGTACCTACGACACTGCTACCCGTGCCCTCACGCTCTACCGCGACGGTGTCGCTGTGGCAACCCGAACGACAGCCGGCAATTATACCGGGAGCGGCGACCTGCTGATCGGTCGCTATCTGGCGGGCATCACGGGCTTCAACTTCCAGGGGCGGCTGGATCAGATCAATGTGTTTGGGCGTGCCTCACCACTGAGGAGGCGCAGGCGCTCTACATCGCAACCGGCGGCCTCGGCATCCCGCAGGACAGCCGCAAGGCCGCCGAATGGTACCGCCTCGCGGTCGACCGCAACGACCCGCCGGCGGCATTCCAGCTCGGCGTGATGCACCTGGAAG
>JAAUSQ010000149.1 GCA_012033195.1 Chloroflexaceae bacterium | reverse complement strand
TTCTCGTATGTTAGAAGTGCAATATCTGTGCCAACACAAAAGCCCCGCTCCCAGAAATTCGGAAGCGGGGCCAGGGTGGTACGTAGCTACAAGCCGCGTTTACTCGGTCGTAGGGGTGTACAGGTCGCGCCCCAGCAGGCCAAGCAGCACGTTATAGGGTGCCGCGTTCTGGGGGTGCTCCTCGAAGCGTGCCCGCTCGAACCACTGCACGATGATGGTTGTGCCATCGGGCAGCGTTTCTTGCACTGGCTCGCTCAGGGGCAGGCCAAACAGCGCCAGACTCTCGGCGTAGCTCCTGCCCGGTTGTCCATCGAATTCAAGGCCCTGGCTTTCCCAGTACGTCTTGAATGCACCACATACACTATGCTGGGTCTCGGCAAAATAGAGACAGCCTTCTGGCGCACGGTCCACCGTCGGGAAGCTGCGCCAGTCAATGCCCTGTGCCGCCAGCATCTCGGCTCCTACCCGCCCAAGCAGCACATCATAGGGCGGTGCGTTCTGCGGGTGCAACTCGAAGCGGGTACGCTCAAAGACCTGTGCCAGTTGTCCTGCGTCAGTGCTGGCTGCGTTCAGTGGGTAGCCAAACACGGACAGGCCGCCATTGTCGCGCCAGTATTCCAGGAAGCGTCCGCTCAAGGTCTGCCCCGTTTCGGGGAAAGTCTGGCTGCCCACCGCAGGGGCGGCCTGTGGCGTGGTGGGTATGCTCTCGCCCATGACAACCGCAGGCGTTGGCGAGAGCGCTTTGTGGCCCCAGGTATTGGTCACCTCGACGCGGGCCTGATAGGTGCCCGGTGTTGGGTAGGTGTGTGTTACGCTCGGCTCGGCGGTTTCCACAATCGGCGAACCGTCGCCGAAGTCCCAGCGATAGCGCATAAACTCGGTCGGCGTGTTCGATTGGGCGGCGGCTTCAAGCAGCACGCTCTCGTCGGGTTGGGTGGTGGTGAAAAGGCCATCATTGTTGAGTCTGACGCTCGGCCTGTCCACATGCCAGTACAGCAAGGTCTGGAGTAGTTCCTTGCGTGTTGTGAAGCCTTCAATATCGCTGCGTACGCCCTCAAGCCCGAAGGTCAGCAGCGTGGTGCGGAAGGGTAGCCCCTTGATGGGCTTCTCCAGGGTTGGCTCGTCAAAGGTGTTCATCGCCACAAACAACTGCTCAGGCGTACCGGGCACCCGCATAAACGGCACCGTGTAGCGATCTGGCAGGCGCGGGTCGGCATCACCAAGCTGTACCGCATCCACACTCTGCTGATTGCCCGCGCCGTTCAAGTCGGAGCGCACCACCCCTTCTGGCGGTGCTGCCAGGTTCAGCAACAGGCCACTTGTCCAGGGCAGGTCGCTCACGCCCGCTACCACGGGCTGCTCCGGGGTGCCTGTCTCATACACATTGTCGGCGGCCCACTGTGCGCCCAGGTACCCATACAGATCCGACCGTCCATAACGGGGGTCAACCGGGAACGCCTCAATGTCCGATACATCAGCCAGGTTCTGCCCGCTGGCAATCAGGTTGCCGCCACTTTGCAGGTAGGCAATCAGCAAGTTCTGGTCGGTCGGGGTCAACGGCGTGGGCACGGGCAGTGCCCCGCTCGGTATGTTGTTGTCGCCGCTAAACCAGATGATAATCTCGTGCTGCTGCAACTCGCCCAGTGCTGGCAGCGTCTGTGGTTCGCCTGCCAGCGCATCCAGGTCGCGGTAGGTTGTAGAAATACCCAGTTCAAGCAGCGCATTGGCATAGTAGCCCGAATAGTCGGGCAGGCCGAGGCTCGTGCTGCCGTCATTATCGAGCAAGAGGACCTTGGTGCTCTGCGCGGCGGGCAGCGTGCGGACCCATACCGGAATGTGCAGGTTCTGCACGCCGCCGGTCAGTTCCACCACTGCGCCATAATCGACTGGCCCCTGACCGGGCGGAATGCTCACCGTTACCTGGAAGGTGGCTACCTCCTGCGGCCCCACCGTGATAGTTGCCGGATTGACCGAGACGGTAAAGGCGGGGCCATCCGTCTGGCGCGTGCCCAGGGTGTAAGTCAGTGCTTCGCCCGTGATGTTGCGGGCCTGCACCACAGCGCTCACCTGCGTCGTCTCGCCAGGGGTGGGCTTGAGGTTGCCAAACGAAAGCGAGGGACGGTCGAACAGCACGCCCGGATTGACCGCCCGCATCAGATCAACGCGGCCCGCGCCCTTGTCGAGAATCGTAGCAGGCTGGGTGCGGTCGTTGTCCAGCCACAGATCGGTGCTGCGGTGGACATCAGCGCCGACCGTACATCGGCGGTTGACCAGTCGGGGTGCACCTGCCGCAGCAGCGCCGCGCCACCTGCCACATGGGGGCCTGACATGCTGGTGCCCGAACTGAGACCAAAGCCAAGATGCGGTTCGAGGCCGGTACCGCTGGCAAAGCCCGCCGATAGGATCGCTGCGCCGGGTGCCACCACATCGGGCTTGAGCGTTGCCTGATACGAGGGGCCACGCGAGCTAAACACCGTCATCACATCGGGGGTTTGCTCAATCACACGCGCCGATGAGTCGATCAGCACCTGCGCCGCGCCGGGCGCATCACCGTACCAGTTGAGCATGCCTACACCCGTTGAGCGCTGCACAAACACCGCCGGGATGACGACCTGATCGGCCAAGTCGCCCGCCGCCATGGTGAGCAGTGTTTCGCCGCCTGCCTCCGAGTTGAAGACAATCGCGGCAAGCGCTCCGGCCTGCTGCGCGTTGTACACCTTGATGCTGAAGGTACACGCGCCCCGCTCAAGCAGCGCAATCTGGCCTGCCATTGCCCCCGCCGGGAACGGCTCACAACCAAGGCCATTGCCATCCAGCACCACAGCAGGCAGATAGGGCGCTGGCCCCACCGGGGCCGTCACGGTGGGGCCAAAGGCTGCCACGCCGAAAGGTCGCCCCTGCAACTCGGCGGGCACGCCCCCTGGCTGGACCACATCTACAAAGCCCGCTGCCACCGCTTCGCCTTTGGTTGCGGCCCCGACCGAAATCACCTTGTCGCTATAAGCAGGCGATCCGGCAGTGCTCACATCTGGCCCCAGGTTGCCCGCCGAGAAGACCACAATCACGCCGGCATCGGCAGCGGCTTCGGCGGCCTGTGCGATGGGGTTGGTTTCCGGGCGCTCGAACGAGCGACCACCCCAGCTATTGTTGATCACGTCGGCCCCATCCAGTACGGCATCTTCGAGCGCTGCAATCAATTCGATAGAGAAGGCGCTACCAGAGAAGGGCGACTCGTTGGCATAAAACGTCTTGTAGTTCATTAGGTAGGCACGCGGAGCCACGCCAGAGATTGGCAGGTTGAGGCCTGCTATTGTCGCGGTGGTGTTGGCGTTGCCCGCCGCGATGCCTGCAACGTGGGTGCCGTGGCTCGAATCGTCGGGGCCTGGAAGCGGGGTTTCGTTGCCTGGAAGCGGCGGCGCAGCGGGGCGGGTATATGTGCGGGCTACAATCACCTTGGGCGTGGTGAAGGCGCTCTCGCCGCGTGGGTAGCCTTCGGGGTAGCTGTAACCAGTCGGGTTAAAAAACGGATTGTCTAGCATAATGCCGGAGTCGATGATCGCAATCTTGATACCTTCGCCCGCGTTTTCTACGCCGCCGATCACGGGGTCGCTCCAGAGTTCCGTGGCGCGTATCAGGTCGTTGCTGGACGAGAGATGCAACTCGTGCGGCTGGTCGGGGTAGACTGCGGCCACTTCAGGCAGGCTGCGAATCCGCGCAAGCTCCATCGTGCTGGTCTGCGAGAGGTCGAGCGCTATGCCATTCAAGACCACCTGATACTGGCGTTGCAACTGCGCCGCTGGCACAATCTGCTGAATGGCGCGGAACGTCGCAAGCTGTTGCTGTTGCAAGCTCTGGCGGTATTGTAACGCGCCGCACTATTAGCATCGAGCCTGCCGCTTGCGGTGCGGGGCAGCGCCAGCGCCGCGAATTCAGGACGGGTAAGGGGAGCCTGGGCAAGGGGCGGGGCGTGCAACCGCACAATCCAGCGGCCTGTTGGCGACTCGGTAGACGGCGCGGCCTGCGCCGGAAGCGGGTACGGCGTGGCAGCAAACAGGCCACCGATCACCAGTGCCAGCAGCACCAGCAGGCGGCCCACCATAAGAAGCGATCGGCTCATCAGTAGTTCTCCTTCGCAAATGCATCCAGTAGTTCGCCCACGCGCAGCACTTCTTCGACAGTATTGTAAAAGTGGGGCGCAACCCGCACCCCTGCGCCGCGTGGTGTAACAATCACATGTTCTTTGCTCATCCGCTGACAAAGGTTCATCGCATTGGGCACTTTGGCAACCACAATGCCGCTGCGGTGTTCCGGGGCGGTGCTGCCCGACACCACATAGCCCCGTTCGCTCAGGTCGCTGAGCAGGGCATCCACTAGGGTAGCAATCTGCTGGCTGATGCGCTCGATGCCAACTTCTTGCAGCAGTTCGATGGCGGCATCCAGCGCCACGATACCAGTTACATTGGGTGTCCCCAGGTTGAAGCGGCTTGCATCGGGCTGCAAAGTGAAGTTGTAGTCTAGATAGTTCAGCGGGTCAAGCACACTCATCGTACCAACATACGCCCCTGGCACAAGCTCATCGATACGCTCCTGACGGCAATACAGTAGACCGCAACCGGGCAGCGACATCAGCCACTTTTGCGAGCCTGCCGCCAGAAAATCGATATGGGAGGACTGTACATCTATTGGGAAAGCCCCCAGCGATTGAATAGCATCTACCACAAAATAGATGCCGCGCTCGTGGCACAGCTTGCCAACTGCTTCGATGTCGTTGCGGAAGCCCGTTGAAAACATTACGGTGCTGAGCGCGATCACCCGTGTGCGCTTGTCGATGCGCTGTTCAAGCAGGTTGATATCCAACCCACCCTGGTGCGCAGGCACAAACTTAGTCAGCACCCCGCGATGGGCCTGATTAAGCCACGGGTACACGTTTGCGGGGTAGTCGCCTTCCAGCACCAGCACATTGTCGCCGGGTTGAAAGGGCAGGCTGGCCGCAACGGTGCTGATGCTCATTGCGGTATTCTGGGTCAGCACAATCTCGCTGCTGCTGCGTGCATTGATCAGGCGGGCGATGCGTTCGCGCAGGCGTTCTTGCACGGCCAGCACATCGGGCATATAGTTCCAGAAATGATCCTGCTCAACCCGTTCGATATGGGGCCGTACCGCATTGCCCACTCGCCGCGAGAGTGATGAAACAGCGGCATGGCTGAGGAAGGCATACTGCTGGGTCACAGGAAATTCGTCACGGTAGTGTGCGAGGTCAGTCGTCATTGCAGACTCCATTCCTAAATAGACGGCAATTGCAGGCCGCTGACAACAATACAACCCTTCGGAATGGGTGGGGTGCGGTGTCGCTCATCAGATACCAGATACTGCGCTGTCCGTCTATGGTCTATCGGGGCTACTGTACAACTTATTATCGCATTGTAAACCATTCTGTGTTTCCGAGCAATGGGGCAAAACTCAGTTGCAAAGCCCCCTTGAGTGTGGTATGATTTGCTGAGTTATATTGAAGGTGGGTAGCTCAATTAGGCAGAGCAGCGGTCTCCAAAACCGCAGGTTGCAGGTTCGATTCCTGTCCCACCTGCCAGTGATGCACAACAAGTGAATAGCTTGTGGAGAGATGGCAGAGTGGTCGAATGCGGTCGTCTTGAAAACGACAGTCCCGCGAGGGACCGTGGGTTCGAATCCCACTCTCTCCTCCAGTTATGAGCGTCGCACGGGGAGGTCGCATAGAGGCCTAGTGCGGCGGTTTGCTAAACCGCTAGGGCGGCAACGCCCTCGAGGGTTCGAATCCCTCCCTCCCCGCCAATTGTTTTACCGTGACCCTGCCAGACACGTACTTGCTATGGCTCCATCACCAGCACCCGCCGCACCGCGCCACCTGATTGCACCGCTGTATATTGCAATTATTGCTTCACCGATTGTGATCATCCTGCTGATGGTCACCGTGAATGTTATGCTGTTTGCACCTGCTGGCTTTAGCAATGTCGCGGAGATGGCAAGCAAGCGCGGTGTGGTGCTTGTGTTGCGCTTGCCAGCCCAACCCGATGCCCCCCCGGAACAGATTGTTGTGCTCTCGGATAACCAGTATGCACCCGTGCCGCGTCAGGCGTTGCGGGGGCCAGTTGGCGGCGATATTGAAGGCATGAACGGTATCCAGTTGAGCGAGTTGCAATGGCAAGATCTCGCCGACTTTCGCGCCGCGTGGTGCAGCACCCATATCCTCAACCCGCCCACACGGGCCACTGCCAACGAACCGTTTTATGATCTGGGGGTGCGCTGTCAGCGCTTCAATGGTCGCCGCTTCACTGTTCCCGCCGATGCCCTGCCGCCGGAACTGGTGCGGCTCATTGAAACGGTTGAAGCGGGCGGGTAGCGAAGCCGCCCCACGCCGCCAGGGAACTGAAGTCCCCGGCTCCTCAGTACAAAGCCCGCCTGCACGGGCTGTTCCGCCCGCTTGCCTCGCGCCCCTGGCCTATTGCCTGTTGCGCTGTGCCTCGGCTTCGAGTGGCTCGGCGGCGGGTTGCGGCGCGTGCTGCATAATCCATTGTTCGAGGCGCGGCTCAAGATACACCAGCACGAGGTAGCCAAGCACCAGCGCCCCGATAGCACCCGCTTCCAGTTTGCCGTGCGCCAGATTGGTAATCATCAGCAGCACGAGCGTGAGCAAGTAAAAGAGCGGCGGCAGCCAGTTGTAGGCCGGGTGCTGCGTGCCAGGCGTGTTGCACACCTGCCAGATGGTGCGCCATTTGATTGCCAGCGGTTGCGCCAGGAATGCCAGCCATGCTCCCCACATTGCAGCAACCAAGTGTCTAGTACGCTGGGTGGCAGGCGTGCTGCTGCGGCTGGCAGGCGGGAGGATAGCATAATACACTCCGGCCAGCATAAAACTGGTCACCCACCATGCGACAAAGTTTTCGGCGGGCACGCCATAAAAGCCCTCGTGGATCCTCCTGGCCCCACACCCAGTAGTTGTTGATATAGACTGATACCGGCTCGATGCCAACATCTAGCAGCAGCGCCAGCGATGCCGCGCCGAGCATCTTGAGCAGCGTATGGCGGCGGGTGCGCGGTTGTGGGCGTTCGTCGGTGCCACGCCGGAAGAGCCACTCGATCACGCCGATGCTAGCAGGCACCACCAGCAGCCACGCAAAAGGCACGGCCAGCGGTACCACGCCGAAGATTTTCATGCCAAGCACATCGGTATACACATAGCTGCCGAAGGGGAAGCCCGTTAACACCCCTATATGCTCCACCGCCCACGATAGCACCAGAATAAGCAGCGACACCAGCACGCCACGCCAGCCATAGTTAACCGTGAGCCAGAGGCCAAGTACCGTGCCCTGCACAATCAGCAGCAGGCCCCCCATCCAGGCACCCCAGGCGGGCACCATATCGAGCGCGACCAGCAGCACCGACCATGGATACAGATAGAGGTATAACCCGAGCAAAGCAAACAACCAGGGGCGCAATTGCAAAGCCCATTTCATTTGTGTATTTCTCCCTTGTAACGTTGGTAACAATAGATCGCCCACCGGAAGCGTGCTACCTTCCGGTGGAGGAACCTGCTCTGGTCAGTGTTTTGTGAGAGCCAGCTTATGTAGTATGGTGTGCGGCGGTGTCGGGCGGCGTGCCCCACCCACCCCCGCCAGGAGTTTCGATCCGCAAGCGGGTGCCTGCCTGCAGGGGCAGGGTCGCCTTGCCGGGAAGCGCTTCGGTGCGTCCGTCGGGATACAGCAACATGTTCTGGCCTGCACTACCTGCTGCGCCGCCTGCCAATCCGTAGGGCGCACAGCGGCGACGTTCGGTGAGCAGACTGATCAGCACGGGCACAAAAAATTCAATCTCGCGCACCAGCCCCGCCCCGCCGCGATACTGCCCGATGCCGCCCGATCCGGGGCGCAGGCTGTAACGATGGACACGTAGCGGGAACTGATGCTCCAGTGCTTCAACCGGTGTATTGAGGGTATTGGTCATATGCACCTGCACCCCATCGATGCCGTTGGCGGTGGGGCGTGCGCCCAAGCCACCGCCCAAGGTTTCGTAGTAGGCAAAGGGTGCGCTGGTCTGCGTGTCCAGGCCGCCAAATGTCCAGTTGTTCATGGTGCCTGCCGAGGCCGCCGGGATGCGGTCGGGCACGGCCTGCGCAAGTGCGCCAAACACAACATCTACCACCCGCTGCGCCGTTTCGACGTTGCCGCCTGCCACTGCCGCCGGAGGGCGCGGGTTGATCAGGCTGCCTTCGGGCACCACCACCTTGAGCGGTGAGTCGGCCCGCGTGACCAGTGCACCGAAGGCGGCTTCGGGCATATCGTCGCTACTCAGACAGCGGAAGCAGTATTGCACGGCAGATTCGGCCACTGCAAGCGGCGCATTGATCGGCCCGTTCACTTGCGGGGCCGTGCCCGTAAAATCGACCACCGCCGTATCGCCAGCAATGCGAAGCGTCACGCGGATGGGCAACGGGTCGCTGCCATGCCCGTCGTCGTCCATCACATCCTCAAAGCAATAGGTGCCATCGGGCAGGCTTGCCAGCAGTGCCCGTACATGGCGCTCGCCATACTCAAGCAGGGCTTGCATATGTTCGTGTACCCGTTCCAGTCCTTGCTGTGCCACCAGATCCAGCAGGCGGGTTGCGCCCAGGGCGTGACAGGCCAGTTGCGCCGATAGGTCGCCGCTGCGTTCGTCGGGGGTGCGCGAGTTGCGGCAGATCATGTCAACCAGTGCTCCATTGAGCTGCCCGCCCTGCTGGATCAGCACTGGCGGAATAATCAGTCCCTCCTGGTACAGTTCGGTACTCATCGGCATCGAGCCGGGTGTCATACCGCCCACATCGGCGTGATGGGCACGGCTGGCAACATAGCCCACCCGTACGCCTTCCGTCGTATGTACAGGCGATACCATGGTAATGTCGGGCAGATGCGAACCGCCCCGGTACGGGTCGTTCAGAATAACCACATCACCCGGCTGCAAGTGGTGGCGCTGCAAGGCAGCCTCAACCGAGCGCGGCATTGCACCGAGGTGCGCGGGAATATGGGCCGCCTGCGCGATCATCGTGCCGGTGGCATCAAACAGCGCACACGAAAAGTCGCGCCGCTCTTTGATATTGGCAGAAAAGGCGGTGCGTCCAAGCGCCGCGCCCATCTCTTCGGCAATGGCGGCGCAGCGGTGGCGAAACACTTCCAGGCTAATCGGGTCTACTGTAGTCATGGGGTTCTTCTCTATAGTTCAGTATTTACCCCTCACCCCCTGCCCCCTCTCCCCGGCTGGAGAGAGGGGGAGCGCCCACGCAGGCGCACTTTTATCCATCCAGGCGCACGGTGCGCGGCGGCGCTACCGGATCTTCGCGGGTCTCGCTCTGTCCATTCATCCGGTCAAGAAACGTCTTGATCGTATCCACAGGTAGCGGGAAGATGATCGTGCTGTTTTTCTCGACGGCAACTTCGGTCAGCGTTTGTAGATAGCGCAGTTGCAGCGTAGCTGGTTCGCTGGCAATAATACGCGCTGCTTCTGCCAGCGACTTCGATGCCTGCAACTCGCCCTCGGCGTGGATGACCTTGGCGCGTTTCTCACGCTCGGCCTCGGCCTGCTTTGCCATCGCACGCTGCATCGTGTTGGGCAGTTCCACGTCCTTAATTTCTACAATCGTTACCTTGATGCCCCACGGCTCAGTCTGCTCGTCAATAATATGCTGCAACTTCTGGTTAATCTTCTCACGCTGTGCCAGCAGTTCGTCCAGTTCCACCTGACCAACCACACTACGCAGGGTTGTCTGGGCAATCTGCATGGTGGCGCGGATAAAGTCCATCACCCGCGTCACGGCAGCGTTCGGGTCGATCACCTGGAAATACAGCACGGCATTGACCTTGATGGTCACGTTATCCAGGGTAATCACTTCCTGTACGGGCACGTCCATGGTAATGGTACGCATATCAATGCGTACCATCCGCTCCAGAATGGGGATCACAAAGAACAGCCCCGGCCCGCGTGCGCCCATCAACCGCCCCAGGCGGAAGATCACGCCGCGCTCGTATTCGGGCACAATTTTGATGGAGGAGAGTACCACCATCAACACGATAAAGCCCACGATACCGACACAGCCAAACAAAATGGCATCCATGATGGCTCCTTCTTTTATTCCAGGTCTATTTAGCTATATTAAGAAGCTCGTGAGGTCTTCTAGCATTACAAGTTCTACATGGGTGTAGCAATCGCCTGTTATGCTCCCCGGTCGGCTTCTTCCGGTTCGACCGGTTCAAGCGGGCTAACCACCAGCCGCAATTCGTGGATGGCGCGAATACGCACCCACTCGCCAAGCTCCACCGCCCCATTATCGCTAATGGCCCGCCAGAGCGCTCCATCAACAAACACCATCCCGTCCGGGTCGAGGCGTTGCCGAACTTCGGCCAATCGCCCGATCATGCCTTCCCGTCCGGTTGTTACCGGCTGATGCCGAATGCGCATCACCAACCAGATACCAGCAGCGACAAACGCACCAATGACCATGACGACCACAACAATTGCCCATAGTGCAATAAACACGTTGGGTGCCTGTGCCGTATCAATCAGTGTCATCGCACTCACCACCAGCAGCACCAGTCCAATCACGGTGAGTGTGCCGTGTGTTGGTGTATAGAGATCAGTTGTGATCAATGTAAAGGCCAGGATCAGCCCTGCGAGGCTGACAATGCGGATGGGCAGCACAATAAACCCGACCAGTGCCCCCAGCAAGAGCACGGCCCCAAGCCCCGCTGCGATACCAATGCCAGGCGTGACCAGTTCGGCATAAATCGCTACCCCACCCATCACTATCAGCAAAAAGGCAACAGTCGGGTTGGCAAGCAGCAGCAGAAATTGCTCCCACACATTCGGCTCAATCAGGTCGGGGGTGCGGCCCAGCGTATTGAGTTGGACTTCGTTGCCGTTCGCCAGTTCGACAGTACGACCTTCGAGCAATACCAGCAACTCTTCAATATCACGCGCCACCAGATCGACCGCTGGCGGCTCGGTGGCAAACGCCTGATTATTGGTGCGGATAACCCCCTCGCGTACTGCCTGATCGATCCAGGCTGTACTGCGCCCGCGATCCTCGTTCCAGCCACGCAACTGGTCGGCAACACTAGCCAGCACCAGTTCTCGCGTCTGCTCCGACAGCACCGCATCGACTTCGGCAAGCGGCGCAGGAGTGCCGAAACTGGTATCGGGAGCCATCGCCGCGATATGGGCCGCACTGAGCAAGAATGCGCCCGCCGCACCCGACGCGGTACCCGACGGCGCTACATACACCACCACGGGCACCTCGGCCTCGGCAACCTCCACTGCCAGCGGACGGATCGAGCGCAGCACCGCCCCTTCTGAAGCAAGCTGAATAATCAGCGCAGTTGCATCGCTGGCTTCGGCCAGCCGCAGCGCCGCCCGCAATAGCTCGCCGGGATTCGCGGTCATGGGCTCCTTCGTCAGAACGGGATGTCGTCCGGTTCACCACAGGCCGCTCCGACGGGCGTCCTTTCGTCCGGTTCGTCGCCGATCTCACCGGCCGGCAACGGGCCGATGTCGCTGCCGATGATTCGCTCGAACTCTTCGC
>JAAUSQ010000148.1 GCA_012033195.1 Chloroflexaceae bacterium | reverse complement strand
GGGATTTTGCGGGCGAGTGCTGCGCGACAATGTGCTCGCGGGCAGGATGGCGCGTGGCGGAAGTACGATCACCATGCAGTTGCACCGGCTTCGCGCCCAGACGCCGCGCACGGCTCCGGCCCGCGCCAGCACACGCCGCACTTCTGGCGGGGTGAGCCTGCCTGCCGCAGCACTGTATGCGGTGTTCCTCTCGCTGACGTTTGGGGCGGTCTGGTGGTTCAATCTCAGCACCGTATATGCCGATATGCGCTTCCACGAGGGGCAGGCCTTCAGCGAACAGCCGCAGGGTGGCCTGAACGAGCAATTGATTGCTTTTGATAAGTTTATCGAGACAATCAACAGCAACCCGCGTGAAGACTTCTATTACTTGAACCTGGGGCGCTCGCTGATGTCGATTGCACAGCTTCAGCGGCAGCAGGGGGTGCAGCTTGGCGAACCGCTGCCCGATGCCGATATCAATGCGTTGCTGACCATTGCCAGCCCGCAGGATGCAGCAACGTTTATTCAGAGCAACTCGCCGCTTGCCATGATGAGCTATGCCGAGGCAGTGCTGATGCGGGCACGCGAACTGAACCCGCTCAATAAAGACCATTATGCGAACCTGGCCCGCCTCAATAACTTCTGGTACAACTGGACCCAGGATCCAACCCGCTTGCAGCAGTCGTCGGAGTGGTATGGACAGGCCAACGCGGTGGCTCCGCAGGACGTAACCCTGCTGAACGAGCACGCCAGTGTACTGACCATCCTGGGGAGCTATAGCGAACTGCAAAACGACGCAGCGGCAGCCCAGGGCTACTTTGATCAGTCCGAGGAGTTGCTTGAGCGCTCGTGGGCACTGGACAAGACCTACAGTGATACGCCGCCACGCCTCGGTGAAATTTATCGCTTGCAGGGCGAACTTGAAGACGCAACGGCGATGTATGTGCAGACAGTACGGCGGGGCAACGACCCGCACGCGCTCGACTCGATGGTTGATAGCATGATCGCCGACCTCGACGAAGCCAGACGCGACGACCTGCTGCAACAGTTGCGCGATGCGTATGCGGTGCGGGCACGCAAGCGCCAGGATGCCTTCTTCTATTCGGTTGCAGGCATTATGTCGGTGCGCTCCGACGATCTTGATGGTGCGGCAGATGCGTACAGTAAGGCTATCGAACTGGAGCCAGATAACCTGGAAAATCTGCGGAACTATACGATTGTGCTGAGCGATACCAACCAGTACGCCGAAGCACTTGATCAGGCGCAGATTGGTCTGGAACTGGCGCAGGCGCAGGCGGGCAACGAGGCAGTACTGGCGCAGTTCCAGTATCTGGTGAGCCTGTTGCAAACGAAGGTGGCTGGCGGACAATAAACACGCACAAGAGAGCGGGGGGCACGGGTGGAAGTTATTCTAATCCTGGCGACGGCATTGACCTTCTCGATGATTGTAACGCCGCTTGCCAAGCGAGCCGCGCTGCGAACGGGCGTGATCTCGGTGCCGCGTTCGCGGGATATCCATGTTGCACCAGTGCCCCTGCTGGGTGGGGCCGCGATCTATGCGGCGTTTGTGCTGGCGCTGCTGTTTGTGGGCGACCGGACCTACATCCGCGAACTGGTTGGTATTCTGCTGGGGGCCACGCTCATCTCGTTGTTTGGTCTGGTTGATGATCGCTGGGGGCTGTCACCTGCTATCAAGATGGGCGGGCAGGTGCTAGCAGGCATTGTGCTGCTGGTCGGCGGCGTGCAGGTCAACCTGTTTGATCAGGGGTGGCTCAACTGGGGGCTAACACTCTTCTGGGTGGTGGGTATCACCAACGCCCTCAACTTCCTCGATAATATGGATGGCCTTTCGGGAGGCGTGGCAACCATCGCCGCCGCATTTTTCCTGCTACTGGCTGCCATGAACGAGCCGACCCAGATCCTGGTGGCGGCAATGGCGGCGGCCCTGATTGGCGCGTGTGCTGGTTTTCTGCGTTACAACTGGAACCCGGCCAATATTTTTATGGGCGATACAGGGAGCCTGTTTCTGGGCTTTATCCTGGCGGCGCTGGCGATCAAGTTGCGTTTCCCCTTCAATACCTATGTTGTCACCTGGATGGTACCGGTGATGGTGCTGCTGGTGCCCATCTTCGATACCACGCTGGTAGTTGTCTCGCGGTTGCGGCGGCGGGTCAATCCGTTTACCACACCCGGCAAAGACCACATCTCGCATCGGCTGGTAGCACTTGGTATGAACAAGCGTGAGGCGGTGCTGACGGTTTATCTGTTGTGCGGCGTGGTGGGGATGGTCGGTACCTTCCTGACACGGGCCAATCTGCAAACGGCACTGTTCACACTGGGCGGCGTGGCGATGCTGATGATTGCCGCGATTGCCTATCTTGAATATATCTGCCCCGGAGGACAGGCGAAGAGCCAGCCGCTGAAGATTGATTGAGGGGCGGGGCAGTGTGGCGTGACAGCAGACTCTGCCAACAGTTTGGCGTCCACACCATATGCGGTGTACAATGATAACGTTATCGTTTACCGTCATCAACGCCCGCCAAGGCTGCCACGGTTACGCAACGGTAACCCTAAACCATTGTCAGATGCCGCTGGCTTTCCACATTCGCGGATACGGTGGGATATTTACAATAAGCGTATAGAAACAGAATAAAGAAGTTCCATTATATCAGTAATCCAGCAAACTTACCTGCTGCTTTCGTTCGAAACCAGCACAGACATAGAACTGAATGACATCCTTCAAGCAATAGGGGAAGATACCGTGCGTTCCATGTCGTGGCGTATCGAAGCACCGGATTGGGCAGGCAGCGAGCTGGATGTTCTGTTGCAGGCTCTCGATACAGCCCCACACCAACGTATCATTTTACGATTGAAATCATTGAAGATACTGGCTGGCTGATCAATACCCACCTGAGCGATGTTGCAAACCGTCTGCTGCATCACTTTCCACAGATGCAGCAGTTCGCCTCGCTGTCGGCTATCCCATTACATCCCTAGCATCTCGCGTAGCACCGCCGCCGCCGCGCTACGTGGCACGGTGCGCTGTGCGCCGTTCTGCATATTACGGATGGCAACCTCGTTGCGTTCCACCTCATCGGGACCCACCACCAGCGCAAACCGTAGCCCGCGTTTATCGGCCTCTTTAAACTGTTTGCCAAGGTTGGTCCCGCCATCCAGCGTGGTGATGGTGTGAATGCCCGCTGCCCGCAATTCGTGGGCAAGGCGCAGGCTCGCGTCCATCTGGGCATCGCTGAAGACCGTGACATAGACCTGGGCCGTCGTCTGCGGGCGTGGGCCAATGCCAAGCTCCTCCATGACATCGTGCAGGCGGTCGATGCCAAATGCAAGCCCCACCGTCGGCACCGATTGTTTGCCAAACATGCCGATCAATTCATCGTAGCGCCCACCGCCCAGCAACGAGCCAGCCGGCCAGTGTGAAGTAATTGCCTCAAAGACAGTGCCCGTGTAGTATGATAAGCCCCGTGCCAGTCGTGGCGCAACCTGATACTGCTCTGGTGATACCCCCATACTGTCGAGGTGGCCGATGATTGCTTCAAGATTGGCAAGCGCCGCCATTGCCCGCTCATCGCCCTGCAAGCGCTGCCGCAGTTCGTGCAGCACATCAGCAGAACTGCCTTCGAGTTGCACCAGTGCGAGGATGCCGGTTGCCGCGTCCTCGGTAACGCCTGTTTTTTGCAACTCGTCGTGTACCCCATCTGGCCCGATCTTGTCGAGCTTGTCGATGGCACGATACACGCTGCCTGCTGCCGCTTCTTCCAGGCCGCTCACCCGCGCAATGCCGCCAATCACCTGGCGATGGTTGAGCAGCGTGGTGAAGCCAGGGAAGCCCAGCGCCGCCAGTGCTTCGGTCAGCATAGCGATAATTTCGGCATCCGCAACGGGCGAAGCGCTGCCGACCAGATCGGCATCGGCCTGCCAGAACTCGCGGTAGCGGCCCCGTGCCGGGCGTTCGCCGCGATAGCTTGGCCCAACTGAGTAGCGCCGCCAGGGGAGCGTAAGCTGTCCGGAGTATTGCGCCACCACCCGCGCCAGGGGTACGGTCTGGTCGTAGCGCAGCGCCACCCGCCGTCCGCCGTGGTCTTCAAAGCGGTAGATGAGCTTTTCTTCGTCGCCAAGCTTGCCCTCTAGCGTTTCGGCATACTCCACAATCGGCGTAGTGATCGGCTCGAAGCCGTGGCGCTCGAAGATGCCCACCAGGGTATTGATGATATGCTGACGCAGCAGCATCGCGGGGGGCAGGTGGTCGCGCATGCCTTTGATATTCTGGGGTTGCTCCATGGGTGGCTCCTCTTCTTTCTGTTGCGATAACTGGCGCTATGTTACCGCACCAACTGCACATTCGACATATCCAGAATGCCCATCGGGGTCACAGTCAGGCCGGTAACATAGGGCTTGATCAGTACATGCTGCACATCGTGATACATTGGGATGACTGGCGCATCGGCCAGGATCAGCGCTTCGGCCTCGCGGTACAACTCGGCGCGGGTGGCTTCGTTGGTGGCTATCGCGGCCTGTTCCAGCAGGTCGTCAACTTGCGGGTTGCTATAGTTCATATGGTTTTCGTTGCTGCCCGTGCCAAACAATACCGCCAGGAAGTTCTCCGGGTCGGGGTAGTCGGCGATCCAGCCAGAGCTATACATCGGGAAGGTGCCCTCGTCAAGTTCGGCCAGGAAGGTGCCAAAGTTTTCGTACACCCGCACCTCGATCTCAACACCAAACTCGGCGGCAATCTCGCGCAGGGTGGTTGTCCAGCCGCCGCCATACGCCACAATCGGCGGCAGGTTCTCGGCACTGCCATAGCGCGACTCTTCGAGTAGCGCCTCGAAGCGGGCAAGGTCGGCTGCAAGCGTGGGCAGTTCCGGGTTGTAGCCAGGAATACCCGGCGGCAGGATGCCATACGCAGGTACGACACTGCCATACAGCGATACATCGGCAATCTTCTGGCGGTCAAGCAGTAGCGTGAAGGCCTGCCGCACATACGGGTCATCGAAGGGGGGCTGCTCCACATTCATACCGATATAGGTGAGCGAAAGCTGCGGCACCATTACCAGTTCTTGCGAGAGCGGGTTGCTCTCGTCCTGCACCCGGTCGAGCGCAAACGATGGCACCTCGGCAACATCAACGCGCCCCTCTTCATACTGTACCAGTGCGTTGCTGGCGTTGGCTCCCAACAGAAAGGTGATGCGGTCGAGTTCGGCTAGGTCGCGGTAAAAGTTGGGGTTGCGTTGCAGGATCATCACCTCGTTACTGTCCCAGCGCTCAATGGTAAAGGGGCCGCTCCCATTGGGTTGGGTATACCAGCTAGGGCCGCCGCGCTCCACCGTCTGCCGATCTATCACATATGAAGTTGGATGGGCCAGCTTTGAAAGAAAAAAGCTCTTTGGCTGGTCAATTGTCAGCGCAATGGTGCGCTCATCAAGCACCTGCACGCCGCTGATGCTGCTGGCGGCACCGCTCAATTTCTCGCGCACCCCCACAATATCGCTCAGATAGGTGGCAGCAGGTAGGCGCGTTGCCAGCGCCGGGTCGGTGGCTCGTTCAAGCGAGTAGCGCACATCTTCGCTGGTGATGGGGGTACCATCGGCGAAGCGGGCATTCTCGCGCAGCACAAACGTATAGGTGCGCCCATCGTCCGAAAGTTGCCAGCGCTCGGCAAGGTCGGATTGCACGGTCAGGGTATCATCCAGCCGTACCAACCCGCTGAAGAGTTGCCGCGCCACAAACGCACTGAGCACATCACCAATCAAGGCCGGGTCAAGCGTGGTGGGGTCTTGCGCCGAGAGTGCCATAATCAGGTTGCCGCCCGGACCTTCCGGGGTAGCAGGTGGCGCACTGGTCGGGAATGAAGCAGGATCACTGGCAACTTCTCCGGTTGGTTGCTCGGCGGGTGCGGTTGGTGCAGCCGTTGGCGCAGCGGGTGCGGTGGTGGCCTGTGCGACAGGTGCAGCGGTAGTGCTCGGCGGGGCAGCGTTTTGCTCGACACCGAGCAGGCCGCAGCCAGTGAGCAACCATAAACAGCACACACAAAGGGCAACGCGCAAAACGGGCGGTACTTTGGTGCGAAACGTACCCGAAGCAAACAGATAGCGGGTCATACAAACTCCACATTGATGCTGGACGGTTGGCTCTGGCGGGCCTGCCCTGCAAGCTGCCCACAGGCGGCGGCAATCTCCACGCCCCGCTCAACACGCACGGTGCAGGGCACGCCGTGCTCTTGCAGCGCCCGCTGGAAGGCGAGCACCCGGTTGCGGCTCGAACGGTCGAGCGGGGTGCCAGGTACCGGATTCCAGGGAATGAGATTGACATGATATAACAGCGGCTCGGCGTGTTCGTCGCGCAGCAGGCGGCCTAGCTCATGGGCCAGTTCGGGCGTATCGTTGCGGCCCTGCAACAGCACATATTCAAATGACACCCGCCGCCGCGTCTTACTGATATACTCGCGGGTGGCATCAAGCAGGTCGGCCAGCGGGTAGCGGTTGTTGACGGGCATCAGTTCGCTGCGAAGGGTATCGTTGGGGGCGTGCAGCGAGATCGCCAGATTGATCGGCAGGTCTTCGTCGGCTAGCCGTCGGATACCGGGCACCAGTCCCACAGTGGAAACGGTCATACGCCGCGCCCCAAAGTCGAAGCCCTGCGGGTCGTGCAGGCGCTCAACGGCGGCCCACCAACGGTTATAGTTGGCAAACGGTTCGCCCATGCCCATAAACACCAGATTGGTCAGGTGCAGGTCGGGGTTGATACCGCGTAGTTCGCGGGCGGCCCACATCGTCTGGGCCACGATATCGCCCGTGCTCAGGTTGCGGAGCAGGCCCAGCGTGCCTGTGGCACAGAACACACAGCCCATTGCACAACCGGCCTGCGTCGAGACACAGACGGTAGCACGGTCTGCATAAACCATCAGCACCGTTTCAACCACGGCATCGTTGGGCAAGCGGAACAGCGCCTTACGGGTCATACCCTGGTCGCCCTGCTGCACCTGCACCAGTGCAATGCTGGTAAGCGCGGTATCACTGCTCAGGCGGTCGCGTAGGGCACGCGGCAGGTCGGTCATGTGCTGCGGGTCGTCAACGAGATTAACATAAAGCTGCCGATAAATCTGGCGGGCGCGGTAGCGTGGCTGGCCCCACTCGGCCAGCAGTGCCTCCAAGTCGGGCAGCGTTGCATCATACAGTGTAGCTATTGGTGTCGTCATAACACTGAGTATTATAGCATTGTCGGTGCGCTCATAGGGGATTAATTTCCGCCAGCGATGGGCACGGGCAGGTCGCCGGGAAGCGGGCCAGTTGGCAGGGTGGGGCAGCCGAAGGGAGGCGGGGTGGGGGGTGTGACATTAAAGTAGGCCTGCATCATCTGGGTGACAGCAGGCACCGCCAGCGTCGCCGACCCATCCCCCAGGTCGCCGGTGCCTTCGAGCAACACAACCACGGCAATTTCCGGGTTTTCGTGGGGCGCAAAGCCAACAAACCACGAATGGCTCTGGCGGGTGATATCACCTTCGGGGGTGATGATATTAGGGCCAAACTCGGCGGTACCTGTCTTGCCGATGATGCTCAGGCCGGAGCATTCGTTGCGTGCCGCGACATTTGAACCCTCGGTGACCGAGCGGCGCATGCCTTCAAACAGCACGTTGTAATAGACCGGATCAATCGGAAGCTGCGCGATGACTTCTGGCTGAAAGTTCTGCACCAGTTCGCCATTGCTATTGACGATAGACTGCACAAGCTGCGGGCGGTAGAGCGTGCCCCGGTTGGCGAGTGCGGCCATTGCATTGACCAGTTGCAGCGGCGTGGTTTCAAGGTAGCCCTGCCCGATAGATGTATTGTAGGTGTCGCCCGTTGTCCATGGTTCACGCAGCGCATGCGATTTCCAGTAGGGCGATGGCACACGCCCGCCCGACTCGCCAAACAGCCGGATGCCCGTTGGTTGACCGAAGCCAAACCAGCCCAGCCCCTCTGCGAGACCATTAATGCGCAACCCGTTGATGCTGGTAAAGTTTTCGCCCAGGTTGGTAGCCTCGTTGTTGCCGCCGCCAATTGAAGCAAAAAAGACGTTTGATGATACTTTGAGCGCATCAGAGATATTGATCGCGCCATTATCGACAGGCACCGAGTTGGGCAGTACAAACAACTGCCCACTGCGCTCCTGGAGCACAATCTGCCCTGGATCACGCAGGCGTGTATCGGGCCGAATAATGCCCTGCTGCAACGCCGCCGCGCCCACAAACTGCTTGAGCGTTGAGCCGGACGGGTAGCGCCCTGCGATGGCGCGGTTGGTGAGGGGGGCGAGTCGCATCAGTTCTTCGTAGGTGGCAGGGTCGGCGGGGCTGAGCAAGTTCTGAAGCTCGTCGGTGCGTGCATAATCAACCCAGACATTGTTATCGTAGGCGGGCAGGCTCACCATTGCCAGAATACGCCCGTCGCGTACATCCATCATCACCGCGACACCATTGGTAATCGGGTTGTACGCTGCAAGGCGGTAGCTGCCGAGTTGTTGTCGGCGGCGTTCGCTCTCGTCGATCCAGCGCTGCAAGATAGCGGCGATCTGCTGCTGGAAGGTCAGGTCAATCGTCAGGATTAGGTCGTGCCCCTCCTGTACTGGCTGAATGGTGCGCGGGTCGCTGACCGGACGCTCACGGGCATCAACCGCCACCATTTGTACCCCGATGGTACCGCGCAACTCGTCTTCATAGCCGCCTTCCAACCCATCTTTACCAATGCGGTCGTCGTGGCGGTAGAGCGGTGCGCCACTATTGGCGGCAATATCTTTCTGCACCACGCCGCACTCTGCCACATTGCTGACCATATCACGCATACTCTCGACCCACGAACGCGAGGGGTTTTCGGCAACCAGTTCGCACGAATTGATGCGCCCCAGATAGCCGAGCAGGTGTGATATGGTAGGCGCGTTGCCGCTTTGCGGGTAGCGGCGCTCGTAGTCTTCTTCGATCACCACACCGGGCAGGTAACTGGTATTTTCGCGCACCGCCAGCGCCACCACCGATGATACATCCTCTTTCACAACGACCGTTTCATAACCAGGTGCATTGGTGCGGCGCAGGCGCTCTTCAATCGGGTTATCGAGAATCAGCACATCGCTGTAGATAGTTGTCAGCCGTAATATATCCAGCGTTTGCTCTGGCGAAATAATATGGCTGGTGCTGAGCGGCATACTGACGATGAAGCCATAGGGGGCCAGGTGCTGCTCTACCAGTGCATTGCGAGCTGCCAGCAGCGCGGGTGAGATGGTGAGTGTTGTGGTAATGCCTGCAAATTGCGCTAGCCGCCCCAGCACAGTGGCCCGTTGCGGGTCGCCTTCGAGCGGTAGCCGACCGGGTTGCACGGCAATGTTCAGGGTGGGCACACTCTCGGCGAGCACGGTGGTGCCATCGGCGGCGAAGACTTCGCCCCGGCGCGGTGTGACCAGTACATAGCGGGTGGTGGTCACGGCAATGTCATCATAGGGTTCGGCCTCATCGCGCACAAGCTGCAGCTGATAGAGCCGACCAGCCAGCACTATCAGCATCAATACCAGAATCAGCCGGAGTAACAGAACACGAAACATTATGCCCTTATGGTTCGGTAGTACCAGCGCAGCAGATGAAAGATCGGCAGCGTGGGCACCAGCGTGAGTAATAGGCTTGGTAACAGAATAACCTGAGCATGCAAGCGCCAGTCGAGTTGGGCAACGGTCAGATGATACACCAGCGCGAGCACTCCTTCGTAGACCAGCGTGCCAAGCAGCACCGCAATCAGTGGCAGTAGCGCCCCGCCAACTTGAAAGCGCCCGACTGCCAGCATTACCAGGATAGTCGCCAGCAGCAAGGCCAGCGCATGGCTTCCGGCGGGCGTGGTGGTGAATAGATCAAGGGCGATGCCACAATAAAACGCCCAGCGTATGGCAGTGCCTACCTCGCGGGCTGGGTTGTGTGCACCGATTCCGACCAGCACCCGGCTGACTACCACCACCAGCGCGAGGGCCGACGTAATACCAAGCGGGGTTGGTATCAGCGTGACCTGCACCAGCGCTAACCCGATCATAGCGCCGATAATCAGCACTTCGCGTGCAATGTGCTCTTCTAGTCGCCTTGATTGAGTATCACCCATACGTAGCGCACCTGATCCGGGTCGGCGTAGGGGCGCAGGCTCGCAACCCGGTCGCTGCCTTCGTTGCGGACATCTTCCACTTCGCCAATCGGAATATTGGCGGGCACCGAAGCCAGCGGTACCTGAAAGGCCAGTTCGCCCGTCAACCCGGCGGTCAGAATAATCGCCCCGGCTTTGAGCAGTTCGGGCCGTTCGGCTTCGTCCAGTTTCAGGCGCGAACCAAGCTGCCACTGGCCCTGCACCAGTCCAAGGGCAGTATCTTCGTCGGCATAAATGCGGGCACTGAGTGTGTTACTGATATCGGTTATGAGCAACACCTGTGCCGTATAATCGTTGACCGAGTCGATAATCCCTATCAACGCCACTGGCCCGGTTCCGGTCTGCCCGATCACCGCCATCCCCTCGGTGATACCGTCGCGGCTGCCGCGTGCAATGGTCATCATCCGGCGCACCGCATCCGGTGAGCGGATCGTGACTTCGGCCCCCAGGAGATCCCACGGTTGCTGGTCTTCGATAGCAAGTTGCTGGCGCAGGCGCACATTTTCCACCATAGCCTGCTCACGGCGCAGCAGTTCGGCTTGAAGCTGGCTATTTTGCTGCCGGAGTGCGCTATTTTCGGCCCGCATCTGCCGCCACTCTATGATATCACGCCAGAAGTCGGTCTGCTGTTCGCGCAAGGCCAGCATCCGATGCGCTAGCGGGCTACTGGTCTGCTCGAAGATGTTGCGGACGGGCACAACCATACCGCGCAGATCGAGCCAGAACAGCACCCCGGCCAGCACGCAAAACAGCAGTGCGATCAGGATGGGGCGGCGGAGCGATGCATTGGCGGGGCGCTCTTCGCGCAGCCGGATTGAGCTATCGATAAAATCGCGCATAAGTAGGCTCAGACGCGCTTGATGCGTCGTCCATTTTGCGATTGGGTCAGGATGCGGCGATACACCGGATTATCCACGTTTTCGACCATCTTGCCCGCGCCACGTGCCACACACGAGAGCGGGTCTTCGGCGATATAGACTGGCATGCGTGTTTCGGCGGCAATCCGTCGGTCGAGGCCGTGTAGCAGCGAGCCACCCCCCGCCAGCGTAATGCCATGCTCCATAATATCGGCCACCAGTTCGGGTGGCGTTTCTTCCAGCGCCGCCCGTACCTCTTGCACTATCGTGTTGACGGGGCCAGCGATACCTTCGCGGATTTCAACGCTGCTGACTTCGACCGCTTTTGGCAGGCCCGTCAGCAGGTCGCGCCCGCGCAGTACCACCTTGATCTCTTCGTCCAGCGGGTAGGCGCTGCCGGCGGCAATCTTGGCCCGCTCTGCCATACGTTCCCCGATCAGAATATTGTACTCGCGGCGGGCAAACTGGATCACCGCCTCGTCGATTTCGTCGCCAGCGGTACGGATCGAGTGATTGATCACAATGCCACCCAGCGAAATAACGGCTACTTCGGTCGTGCCACCACCGATATCAACAATCATACTGCCGACCGGCTCGGCGACGGCAGCCTGCCCGATACGCTGCCCGCCATACGGTTCT
>JAAUSQ010000147.1 GCA_012033195.1 Chloroflexaceae bacterium | reverse complement strand
TGCTGCTGCTCAAGGTGGTGTGGCTCGAAGCCGCCGCCGCCAACTGGTGGCAGGCTATTATCCTTGCGCCGCTATGGGGCCGCTGGGCCGATATTTATGGCATTTTCTGGTTTCCCCCCGCACGCGAAGGCGGACTGGGGCGCAGCTTCCGCGAACAGGTGCAGCAGCGCGACTTTTTCACTGTATCGCTGGTCACAGTGCTGGCGGCGGCGGTGGTTGGTGGGTTGGCGGGCATGCTGGCAGGTGTAGCAGTATGGGGCGTGACGCACGTACTGGCCCGCTGGTGGACCCGCGACTTGGGCGGGCTGACGGGCGACACTTACGGGGCGCTGTGCGAAATTGGCGAGGTGGTAGCGCTGGCAGTGCTGGCGGCGCACCTGGCCCGCTGAACATCGCCCGGAACAGCACGGCAAACAAGCCATGCTGTGGTACTATATACCTGCTGCACCTGCGCAGCATGGCGCGGCGCACGCACATTGGTTGCAATTGTGCTCAATTGCACTATAATGATCTGCGCTGACCAGTGGACAGGGTTGTGAGGGAACAGATGACCACGGCAAAAGCCCATGTGCTGAATGCCCTGCTCGATGCCAGAATGCTCGTGCGGGGCCGTATGCGGTTTTACGAACATTTTCTTACCTTCGTGCGCGACTTCTACATAGATGGCAAAATGCCCATTATTGTCTATAGTATGGGCAAAACGGGCACCACCTCACTTGCCGAGTCGCTGCAACACACCAGGGGCGCAGCCGTCTACCACATCCACCGCATGAACATGAGCTATGCTATTCGCTCAGGCGATAGAGTACTCGATAACAAGGCGGTTGTTAAAAATCGGCTTGGCGCGGCCCTGTACAGCCATGTCATCAAGCGCGGCAAACCAGCCAAAATGAACACCCTGGTGCGCGACCCGGCACGGCGCAATATCTCTGGCTTTTTCCAATCGTTCCGCAACCATGCGCAGGTACCACTTGAACATGCCCGTTTCTCTATGGATGAAATGATCCGCATCTTCCTGGAGCGCTACCCGCACGATACACCTATCACCTGGTTCGACCAGGAAGTCAAGCCGATGCTGGGCATCGATGTCTACGGTACGCCCTTCCCCCGTGAACAGGGCCACCTTGTTCTGACCCACGGCCAGAGCGAGTTGCTGATCCTTAAGGGCGAAGTTGCCGATACTGTCAAAGAGCAGGCGATTGCTGCATTCCTCAATCTGCCCTCCTTTCGCCTGATGCGCAGCAATGTGGCCGAAACGTATGCAGAACTGTACCGCCAGTTTCTGCACCAGATTCGTCTGTCCAATGTTTATCTTGATCCGCTCTATACAATCGCAGCTTACACGCCACTTCTACACCGATGCCGAGATTACCAACATGTATGCATACTGGCAGCGTTCGCCCTGATAGAGTAATGAAACACACCCTTTACCAATCGGCCAGTAGCACGAATAGAATCGATACCGTATGAAGCCATACTCGCGCAATCCGTCGTTGTTGGTGCGGCTGCAAGCCATAGTTGACCGCCTGCTGAAGCATAAAGCCCTTGCCCAGGGCCGCGAGAGTCTGGTCGGGCGGTCGGCGCTCCTGTTTGTGATACGTGTCGGCGGCACGGGCCTTGCGTTTTTGTATGGCGTCTTGCTGGCCCGCTTGATGGGCGTTACCGAGTATGGGTTGTATACGTATGTTATGGCCTGGATGCAAGTATTGACGTACCCCGCCACCTTTGGTATGGATACCTTGATGATGCGGAATATAGCAACGTATCAGGCCCAGGAACAGTGGGGACTGATGCAGGGGCAACTGGTATTAAGCCGCCGCTTTGTGCTCGCTCTCTCGCTAGCGCTCGTGCTCATCGTTGCGGGCGTTGCGTGGCTGGCTTTTACCCCAACAAATCCCGGCACCGTGATTGCCTTCTGGATCGGCTCTCTGCTGATCCCCATTAATGCATTAAACTCCGTTCGACAGGGCACCCTGCGCGGCTTGCATTATGTCATTCTAGGGCAGGCCCCCGAAATTGTGTTACGCCCCCTGCTGGCGCTCACACTCACAGCAAGCGTCGGTGTCTTGTTTGGGTTTAGCTTGAGCGGAACATGGGCCGTTGCCATTTATGTGGTCGTTGCCATCGCGGTTTTACTGATCGGAACCGTGTTCTTGCAGCAACGGCTGCCGCACCAACTGAGCGGCACCACGCCAACCTTCGATACAAAGCTGTGGATTACTTCGGCCTTACCGATTGCCTTCACCGCCACAGCAAGCGTTCTGAACAATCGGCTGGGCATCTTGATGGTTGGGTCGATCCTAGGCAAGACCGATGCTGGGTTCTACGCAGCCGTCACCCGTGGTGCAGATTTAGTAACATTTGTGCTGTTGTCAACCAATTTCACCATCGCCCCAACGATTGCACGGGTGTATGCGCTCAAGCAAACCGCACGGTTGCAGCGGGTGCTTGTCCAGAGTGCCTGGGTCGCTTTTCTGGGCTGTCTGCCCATCGCCCTCGGCTTTATCTTCATGGGCGAGTGGTTCCTCGCCTTGTATGGCGCGGAGTTTACCGTTGGTAGCACGGCGCTGGCCATTGTGTGTATCGGTCAGATGATCAACGCCGCAACTGGCCCGGTGGGTCTCGCGCTCAATATGACCAATCATTCCAGGGATACTGTATTACCGTTGCTCATAAGCAACATCCTGAATATCATCCTCAGCTTTGCACTCATCCCGATACTGGGCCTTGTGGGTGCTGCGCTTGCCAATGTCGCTGGTATGGTGTTCTGGAACCTGTTGCTCGTCTATCTCGTCTACAAGCGGCTCGGGGTCTACCCAACCATTTTTGGCA
This sequence comes from Chloroflexaceae bacterium, assembly GCA_012033195.1. Lineage (GTDB taxonomy): Bacteria > Chloroflexota > Chloroflexia > Chloroflexales > Chloroflexaceae > JAAUSQ01. Next base: position 8,812 of record JAAUSQ010000147.1, on the reverse strand, counting down.
TCCTGGCACGCTGGCGCGGGAAACGTGCAGAACCGTAAGCTAGAAGGACATAGCGCTGTATGAAGCCAGATTTTTTTATTGTGGGCGCACCCAAAAGTGGCACATCTTCGCTCTGCGTCTACCTCGACCAGCACCCATCAATTTGCATGGCCACCGATAAAGAACCCGATTTCTTTGGTTCCGATCTCCAGGGCAAGCGTCGGGCGACCACCCTGGAAGACTACCTCAAACTCTTTCCATGTAGCCCGGACTTGCTCTGGGGCGAGGGGTCTACCTGGTATCTCTTTTCGAAGTGCGCCGCCCGCGAGATTTACCAACACAACCCCCAGGCGAAAATTATCATTATGCTCCGCAACCCGATTGACTTTGTCTATGCCCTGCACAGTCAGGTTGTGTATGTTGCCGATGAAGATATCACCGATTTTGAGCAGGCCTTGCACGCCGAACCAGATCGCAAACAGGGCCGCCGGATTCCCGCTGGCTGCACCCAACCCGAATCGTTACTCTATACCGAAGCTGCACGCTTTACCGAACAGGTCAAGCAGTATTTTGATGTGTTTGGACGTGAGGCGGTGCTGGTGATTATCTACGATGATTTTAAGCGCGATACGGCGGGTGTGTATCGCCAGACCTTACAATTTCTCCAGGTTGACCCTACCTTCCAGGCCAATTTGCAGATCGTCAACCCCAATAAAAAAATCCGTTCGCACCTGCTCAACACCCTCTGGCGACGACCGCCCCGGCTGGTCCAGAACGTTCTACGCTCGCTTCTGCCTTTTGCGCTCCGACGATTGATCCGCCGCCGCGTCCGCAGCTTGAATATGCAGCATGAGCCACGCAACCCCATGCCGCCGCATGTGTACCGACGGCTTCAGCGGCACTTTGCGCCCGAAGTGGAGCACCTGAGCACCCTGCTGGGGCGCGACCTGCGTTCCTGGACAACTGACACGGAGAGTGTATAATGCGATTGCTCTTTTCGCTGATGTATCCCTTTACACGTATCGGTTACGGAGGAGGGCATCAGATTATTCGGGGCCTTGCGCGTGAGTTAACACGGATGGGGCACGAAGTACATATTGTTGTAGCGGCACCGATGATCTGGGGATTGCCGCTACCGATGCGCCCGTGCAGTATCATTTTCAGGCCGCTTCACGCCCCGGCGCAGATGGCTTGAAACAGGCTTGCGTACACTCCAATTGGCCCGACAGTTGCAACCCGATCATGTCTGCTGTTTCTCACGCGAAGCCGGGCTGGTGTTGCCTATCCTGCGGGCACAGGGCAGGCCCGCCTTCTTTTACCTCGCCTCGCCCGAACTCACCCCCTTGCCCCGCTCACCAGGTATGCTGCTCCAGCGCGGCTTACACCAAAGCACTATCCTTGATATATTGACCGCCCGCAATGCCACCCGCATCCTATCGATCAGCGCTTCTGCCACTGAGCAGGCACGCACATACTGGCATGTTGCGGCTGACCGCGTGGTAACGTTGGGAACCGGAATAGACAATGTCTTCTGCACCGTGCCGCTGCAAATGCACACCCTTGCCCAGCCATTTGTCCCTAGCTTCATCTCGGTTGGGCGTATCAACCTGCGCCAAAAACCCCTTGAGCAAGCCGCCGCTGCATTGAGTAGTTTATCGGTACCTTGGCAAGCATGGGTCATTGTGGGTGCGGGTTCATTCTATTCGGGAGGTAAAGAAGAAGATCAACTGAAGGAGTGGATCCAGCGTCTACGCCTTCAGGAACGCACCGTCTTCACCGGGCAACTCCCTGCACAGGAGGTTGTCGCCCAATTCCAACAGCACCCGATTGCACTGCTGCCCTCGCGGTACGAAAGTTTCTTCCTGACCGTCTACGAAGCCGTCGCCTGTGGGTGTGTGGTCGTTACCAATGATGTTGCCAACATTCGCAGCTATTTCCACGATGTCCCATCAGTGATCATCGCCCACGATAGCTCGTGGGAAGCGTATCGCGCCGCCATCCTCCAGGCAATTGCTATCTATCCAGAGGTGCTCCCGACGCTTCCGACCATCGCCCAGCGTGTGCGTGCCGAATGCGGGTGGAGCAGTGTTGCAGACAGATTTGAACAGGCACTCCAATGCGCATAACAAGAGATACCCTGCAAGATCAACTTGCCCGCTACAAACTAACTGGGCTGCGCTACCGCACCACCCAGCGGCTCGCACATCGTCTGCTCGATGATCGCCCGACCGACCGCTATATTGTGGCGCACCCGCGTTCCGGCAGCACGTGGCTCCGCACCATCCTGAGCAATATCGTATTCCCCGACCAGCCCAGCAACCCGGATGTGTATAATGCCTATATGCCCAGTGTTACCCTGCGGTCGGTGCCCACGCTCCGCAAGCTGCCTGCACCGCGCCTGATGGTGAGCCACACCAACTACCTTGCAGGGTTGCCGTGTGTGGTTTATATTGTGCGTGATGGACGCGATGCAATTGTGTCGTCATTCCATTACTGGATTACGCGCCGCCAGCGCGACACAGTGCGCGACTTTGGCGAGTTCCTCCAGCGCTATTTGCTGGGCAGCTATGGCCCGCTGTGGCACGCGGATGTACACGGCTGGCTCACCGCAGGCAAGGCCGAACTGGGCGAACGGCTGCTGGTTATGCGCTTCGAGGATATGAAGGCCCGACCGATTGAAATGGTCAGCCAGATTGCAACATTTTTGCAGATTGCCCATACCGCCGAACAGGTGCAGATGGCAGTGCAGGGAGCCAGCATCGAAACAATGCGGCAGGTGGAGCAGCGCCGCCAGGAATATGACCCGAACCAGGCCGATACCTCCTTCTATCGGGGCGGCAAAACAGGGCAGTGGCGCGACTATTTCAGCCCACCGCTGGAGCGGGCCTTCTGTGCGGTGGCAGCCGATGCGATGCACCTGGCGGGCTATCGCTGCGATGGTGGATTGTCATGATTGATACCAGACCTATGAATAATCAGAATCACTCGATACAGTACCTCCTTACCCGCTGGCGCTTTCGCTCAACGCTCAACCTGGCCCATGCGATTGTCGGAACGCAGCCGGAAGATCGGTTTATCGTGGCCCATCAGCGTTCAGGCATTACGTGGCTCCGCACGATGCTCGCACGGCTGGTGTACCCCGAACAGAGCAGTTCCCGCGATCTTGCAATTCGCACCTTTCCCAACCTGAGCCTGCAAATGCTCGTTCGTTCAACCATGATGAACCTGCCCCACCATCCGATCCAGGCCGGCGGCGTGGTGCGGCGGCAATTCCCAAACATTCCCGGCATGCCCCGCTGCTTACTGTCACCGTGCCGCACCACGTGATGGGGAGCCATACATGGTATCGTGAGAGTATCCACACGGCGGTGTATCTGGTGCGCGACGGGCGCGACGTGATGGTATCGTATTATCACAACTTTGTCACCCGGAACGAACGCGACCGGGTGAGCGGCTTCCCGCAGTTTGCCGAGCGCTACCTGAGTGGGCGTTATGGCTATTTCTGGCCTGAGCATGTCGAGTCGTGGCTGACAACGGGCAAGGCTCGCCTCGCTGATCGGCTGCTGGTGGTGCGCTACGAGGATATGAAAGCCAACCCTGCCTCCGTGGTAGGACAGGTAGCGACGTTCCTCGGCATAACGCATACCTCCGAACAGTTGCGCCTTGCGATTGATGCCGCCAGCATCGACAAGATGCGGGCCTACGAGCGCAAAGTCGAAGGTGTGCACAATGACCCGAACAAGTCCTTTTATCGCAAGGGCGAGAGCGGACAGTGGGACGAGTATTTTACACCAGATGTTGAAGCACGGTTCTGGGCCGTTTCTACCAATGCAATGCGTCTAGCGGGATATATCGACTGATGCTGACGATAAGACGACCAAACCATGATGACCACTTTGCATATGCTGATCGTTTCCAGCAGGTAGCGCTGCTCCTGCTGTTTGTGCTGCTGTACAACATTGTCTGGCAGGGCATAGGCAAACCCGGCCCCGTTTCCGCCAATCTGTTTATCTGGTTGCTCATCGCGCCCGTGTGTGGCCTGCTGATCTATGGCACCAACAAATACGGCCTGCTGCTGCACCCGCTCGCGCTGCTGGCGCTGATACCACCAGTTATGCTTGGCCTGATATGCTGGTTTGTGCATGGCTACCCACTGCTTCAAGAAAGCCTGATCTCGGTGATGGCGCGGGTTTATTTTGTAGGGTTGATTGCGTTCCTCGGCGCATACATGGGCAACCTGCTGCCAGTTGGCCTGTTGCGCTGGGTCAACCGGGGCATGCTCTTGCTGGCAATTGCCCTCGGTATTATATTTTTGTCAGCCCTACCTCGGCAACCCACGCCGCCTGATGTTTGCCGGTATCAGCACTGGTTCGGCATATGCTACGGGCGTGATGACGGTGCTGGCGTTTTATCTCTTCTTTCCGTTGCGCGGCGCAACCCCACAGGCCCGGCGCTGGTTGCTAATCTTGCTGGCAGGGGCCTACCTGGGGCTATTGTATCTATGTTTACGAACAGGTAGCCGGGGCGGGCTGCTGGTCGTGATGGTTACAGCGATTATTCTGGTATTCCACGTCACCCGCTTTAACTTTGCCTTCTTCCGATTTTCGTTCAAACAAGTACGGCGTTACGGCCTGCTTGGAGCGTTGGTACTGGTAGCACTGACGGCAACGGGCGCGGCAACCGTCGATCTGTGGAAGCCGCAACTCGACCGGGCCGTCAACACGATTAACCAGTTTGCGGGTCGTACTGAACGCAACAGCGAAAAAACGCTGAACCGTACGGGTGGCGCAACCGAGGGGCTGGAAGGCGAAGTGCGCTTTCACTACTGGCAAGCCTACTGGGAGGCTATTTCAACCGACGAGCGCTTGCGTACCTGGGGCGAAGGCTTTATTCAAGATGATAACAAAGAAGATCGCTTTCCGGGCGGGAATACGCTGCAAACCATCCAGGCTCCCCCGCACAACTACTTCTTTGGTACAATCCTGTTTGGCGGGCTGGTCTATGCCATTCCAAGCTATACAACACTCGTTGTTGTGCTCTGGCTCGGCTTCCGGCTCATCGCCACCCATCGTGCACTGCGCCCCGAATATCTCGAAGAGCGCATCCTCCTCTCAGGCTTCTTTTATGCCAACCTGATTGGCTTTTTCATGATTATCATGTTCGAAAATCAATCGTACTTCTTTCACGAATGGAATTATCAGGCCGCCTTCTGTATTGCCTTCTTCTGTGCCAGCCTGACCAGCGCGATGCGCTATGAAGCACGGCGTGCCGCACGGAGGGCCACCGCTCCATCGACAGGCGAACCATTCCAGGGCATTGCTCCGCAGCCACACTAACAGAAATACACACCTATGCCATTGAGTATCACGCTGTTTCGCACCTACGCCGAAGAAGGCCGCACCAGCATAGATATTTATGCTGAGAGTCTAGCGGCAGCCCTGCACACCGAATTCCCTGGTGAGTGTCGTGCGCTGCACTATCAGCCGCACCTGCTACAGGTGGGGCGCAGTGGTGACAACCCCACCCCGGCCAGCCTGCGGGTACGCGTGTCACGTTTTGCGGCCTATCCTTTGCAGGCCCGCGCCGTGCAGGGCGATATCAACCACATTGTTGACCATGGCTATGGACACCTGGTACATACCCTTGATGCGGCTCGCACCGTGGTCACCGTCCACGACCTGATCCCGCTGTTGCAGTGGCTTGGCAAGATACCCGGTGCGGTGACCCGCGCAAAGCCATGGCTTAATCTGATACCGTTGCAGGCGCTGCCCAGAGCACAGCATCTGATTGCCGTAAGTGAACAGACCCGCCAGGACTTGATCGAATACTGCGGTTGTCGCCCGGAGCAGATCAGTGTGGTCTATTCGGGCATTGATGCGCTGTTCCAGCCTGCCCCAGCAGAAGCCATCGCCGCCGCCCGCCAAGAATGGAACATGCCCGATGACGGCACGCGGCGGATACTGGTTGTTGGTTCGCTGTTCTACAAAAACATCGGCGGTGCGCTGCAAGCCGTTGCGCGGCTGCGCCAGCACTCGTCCGAGCCAGTGCAGGTTTACAAAACCGGGGCAGCAACCGAAGAATGGAACCGCACAGTTGCCGAGCATGGCCTGCACGATGTCGCGCACTGCCTGGGCTTTCTGGCGCGTGAAAAGCTGCCCACCCTCTACAGCACAGTAGACTGTCTGCTGTTCCCATCCTTGTACGAAGGCGCAGGCTGGCCGCCGCTTGAAGCGATGCGCTGCGGCTGTCCGGTGGTTGTGTCGAACCGGGCGGCACTGCCCGAAATGGTCGGTGATGCTGCATTGCTGGTTGACCCGCTCGATACCGAGGCGATGGCGGCAGCGCTGCATCGGGCGTTGACAGATACACCGACCCGTACTATACTGCGAGATCGTGGATTTGAGCGTTCGCAATCGTTTACATGGGAGCGGGCCGCACAGCAGACATGGGAAGTTTACCAGCGCGTTCGGGCGCATGGTCCTGAAAACAGTTGAGATGTACAATGCATTTTGGCATCGATTGTGTAACGCCAGGGCAGGCGATGAACCCTGCCGAAAAAGGCGATGGTGGTGTTCGAGTATACCTACGCAATGTCGTTCAGCAGATACCCCGGCAAGATAAGACACATACCTATACCGTGTATGCAGCAAAGCCAGGTTTCGAGTTGCTTGGACATACACCACCCGGCCCCAACGTGCACTACTATGCCTGCCCTGGCCTGAGCACCCGTCCTGCTGCACGGGTGGTGTACGAGCAGACGATCTATCCACAAATATTGAATCGGGCCGGTCTGGATGCGCTGCTCTCGACCTGCAATACAATGCCACTTGGGGCAAAGATGCCCGTGGCAGTCGTGCAACAATCGTTGCAATACTTCTATTTTCCGGTCAGCTTCAGTGTGGCCCGCATCCTGTACCTGCGGCTGATGGTGGCGCAGGCGATGCGGCGAGCCGATGCGGTCATCTCACTTTCGGAGAGCGCCCGCCAGACGGTGATTGAGCGGCTGAAGCTGCCGCCCGAAAAGGTGCAGGTGGTCTATTATGGCGGCGTTCACGAGCAATTCCGCACCGCCTACGCCACCCGCGACAATCCGGTACACGATGAGACGGTTGCCAAATATATCGACAGGGGGCCGTACATCTTCGCCATCTCAACCCTGTTTCGTTTTAAAAACTACGAGCGTCTCATTCGGGCGTTTGCCCTGCTGAAGCAGCGCACCAACCTGCCGCATCGCCTGCTGATTGTGGGGCGCGAGTTTGATGTGACCCGTGCCGAACTGCTGCACCTTGCTGCACGCCTGAGCCTGCCTGATGGCGCAGTGGTGTGCAAGCAGGGTGCGCCCACGCCGATGTGCCCGCGCTCTATCTGCGGGCCGCCATGACCGCCTATGTATCGCTGTATGAAACGTTTGGCCTGCCCTCGATTGAGGCGATGGCGTGCGGGTCGCCGCTGCTCACTTCCAACGTGACGAGCCTGCCGGAAGTGGCGGGCGATGCCGCCGAAATTGTTGATCCTTACAACATTGAGGCAATCGCCAGCGGGATGGAGCGCTTGCTCACCGACGAGGCCCGCCGCGCCGACCTGATCGAGCGGGGCCTCAAGCGCTCATACGAGTTCAGCTGGGAGCGCACCGCCCGCGAAACGCTCGACATTCTGCACCATCTGGCGCGGAAATAGGCGGTATTCTGCTGGCCCTGCTCCTCCACTGCCGCAAGCGGGACCAGCCCCTCTGTATCAGATTGCCCGCCCGACTTGACGCACCCGCGTTCGTGTTCTACGATTCAAGCATACCGAAGCTTGGAACTGTGCCACCAACCGGAAGCGACCCATGGCTGCTGCCCAACATCTGACACTGCACGATATTATTGATATTCGCGATATGGTCGCCAGTACTGCCAATATCGACGACGACCCCACGTGGCGCTTTGAACTGGTGAATGCCAACGGGTTGATCACGGCGCTTACCACGCCCTTTCAAGCCGCGTTTGGTGCCGAGGCGTTCCCGTCGGTGGTGGACAAAGCCGGGGCGCTGGTCTTCCTGCTGATTGCCAACCACCCCTTCCGTGATGGCAACAAGCGCATTGCAGCCGCAGCGCTGCGGCTGTTCCTCGAACGCAATGGCCGCCGCCTGCACGCCACGCCCGCCCGAACTGTACACGTTTACGATGAATGTGATGCAGGGGCGGCTGCGGGATGCCTATATCAACACCTGGATCGAGCAGCATTGCACCGAGTAGCGCGACAATTGACTCTTTTTTTCGCCGCCTTGCCCCTCACTCCCCCACCATCCGCTCAATGGCGGCACGCTGTGGCAGCGAAGGCTGTGCGCCTAGCTGTGTTGCCGCGAGTGCGCCAGCCGCAGCACCCCGCCGCAGCGCTTCGTGGGGCGCTAGTCCCTCGGCAAGTGCCACCGCAAACGCCCCTACAAAAGCATCACCCGCTGCCGTGGTATCCACCGCCTGCACCGGATAGGCCGCCTGCTGATACAGTTGCCCCTCGTGCAATAGCAGCGCCCCCTGTCGCCCCAGTGTCACCACCACCGAGCGGGCACCCTGCTGCTGCAAGGCCCGCGCCGCCTGTGCTGCCGTCGCGCCATCGTGCAGCGCCACGCCCGCCAGCAGTGCGGCTTCGCTCTCGTTGGGTATCAGCACATCAATCAGCGGCAGCAGGCGCACCAGTTCGGCTCGCTCTGATTCATCGGGTGCGGGTGCGGGGTTGAGCAGCACGCGGGTGCCGTGGGTGTGGGCCAGTGCTGCCGCGCCCGAATTGCGGGAAGCGGCGTTTCCAGTTGCAGCAGCAGCACATCCGGCCTGGGCAATTGCATCAGCCGCCT
>JAAUSQ010000146.1 GCA_012033195.1 Chloroflexaceae bacterium | reverse complement strand
AGCCGTTTCATCGCCCACAATCAGGGCATTCAGCGAGCGCGCCTGAAACGCCAGGATACAACACCCGGCGACCAGTACCACGACCGGGAGGGGCAGTTCGGCCCAGTCTGTCCCGGCCAGGCTGCCCAGGAGCCATGCAAGCACCGTGCGTGCAAGCTCGCGTTGATCGGAGGTGAGCGTGATAAAGCTGGTCAGCCCGGAGAAGAAGTAGGCCACGGCTACCCCCGACAGTACCAGACGGGTGGGCAATATGCGCCCGTTCTGCTGGGCCAGCAGAAAGACGATGAAGAAGGTCAGCAGTGCGCCCAGGAAGGCCCCGATGGAGAGCGCGTATATGCCGGCGAAGGCAAACGCGCCAAAGGCCAACACGGAGACAGCTCCAACCGATGCCCCGGAGGAGATGCCCAGGATATAGGGATCGGCCAGCGGGTTGCGCACTAGGGCTTGCATGGTGACACCGACCACCGCCAACCCTGCGCCGACAAACAAGCTGAGTAGCACACGCGGAAAGCGGATGAGCCAGACGATGTTCAGTTGGGCGGTTGTCCAGTCCGGCTCAATGGTAATCCAGTGTGTGACTGGCAGAGACGTACCCTCCGCAATCCAGCGCAGTGTTTCGGCGGCGGCGATGCGCCACACGATGTGCGCCGGTATCGCGACCGGCCCCAGGGTGACGCCCAGCGTGACGGAGATAAACAGCAGCACCGACAGGCCAGTGAGCAGCAGCCAGAACCGGCGCTGATCGCTGCGACTTTGCGCCAGGACAGACGGCGTGTCAGAAAAAACCGTTGACATAGGTTCTCCTTATGCTCGTGCGCCATCAAGCACGGCGAACCTTGTGATGGCGCAGCCTGAGCGTGTGGTGGCAGGCTATGCCTACTCGAACCGGTCGGGATAGAATGCCTCGGCCAGGGTGCGGGTGCGGGCCACGTTGCGCGGGCCGGGGGTCGCTTCAGCGTAGGTCAGCACCACAAAGTTATCATTCTGAATGGCATCCACATCCGCTAGTTCGGGCTGGCCCTTCAGGAAGTCGATCTTGCCTTGCGCGTCGGGTTCGCCATAGTCGATGATGACGATGTACTCAGGGTTGCGGTCAACCACGTCTTCCCAGTTGACCTGGGTCCAACTGCTGTCGACGTCATTAAAGATGTTGGTGCCACCTGCCGCCTCAATCATCGCATTCGGTGTGGCAAACCGGGCGGCAGTGAGCGGCGTGTCTTCGCCGCTGTCATAGACAAACACGCGCAGCGGCTCCTCGACCGCCCCGACCGTCTCGGTAATCTCCGCTAACTCGGCGCGATACTGCGCGATCAGGGCCTCAGCGCGGTCTTCAATCGCAAAAATCTTGCCGAGATTGCGCAGGTCGGTGAAGGTGTCCTCCAGGCTTACCTGCTCCCGCTCCATAACCCGAATGCACGACTCGGTAATGGCATAGGTGTTGATGCCCAGCGGTGCGAGTGTTTCTGGAGTCAGGCCGCTGTCCTCGGTCATGCCATAGTTCCAGCCCGCGAGATACAGATCAGGATTGGCCCCCGCAGCACTTCAATGCTGGGGTAGCGCTCGGCTAGCAGCGGAATGCCGTCGAGTTGCGCTTGATACTCCGGCGCAAGCTCCTTGTCGGCGCGTACACTGCTGTAGCCCACCAGGTGTTCCTCAAGATCGAGGGCCAGGAACAGCTCCAGGATGTTGACATCATTGACCACCACACGCGCTGGCGGCGCGTCGAATGTGACCGTGTAGTCACAATTTTCAATCGTCAGCGGGAAGCCTGAGGGGACAGCCACCTGGTCGGCTGTCGGTTCTGTATCCGTCTCGGCAACCGGTTCCGCTGCCGGTTCTGCTGCTGCTTCTGGCTCGGCAGTGGGAGCGGTGCCGCATGCTGCTAGCAGCACGAGCAGCCAGACCAGCAATAATCCATACCAACGCATCTGCATACGATCTGCTCCTTCATGTTCATCCTTTTCAAACAATCGAAACGAGAAACGGGACGGGGCAGTGCTGGCTGTCCCGTGGATCATCAGTTCACCCGCTCCTCGGCGGCATCCAGCGGCGGGGTGGAGAACTGGTGCTGAAGCTGCTCAACCAACGCATCACCAGCGTGCGTTGGCGGGGCAAGTTGCACAAACACCTGCCAGACCTGCCGCCGCCACGCCTGTGCTCCTTTATACAGCAACAACAGGTCGCTATCCAGGCGGGTGGGGGCCTGGTCAAAAGGTGTGGTCGGTATTCGGCTGTGCTGATGCTGCCTGGATCTTCCTCCTGGCGCTTTGCCGCTAAAACAGGGGCCGACTAGGCAGCAGGTGGCGCTGCCGTATCTGCTCGCGGGTGGCCCGTTCAAGCTGTCGATTAGGTATGCGCCAGGTCGGGCGGCAGGTCGTCGGTGTGCAAGGGTGGCGTGCAGCGTGGTAAGCAGGCGAGTAGCAGCCTGCTGAAAAGCCTGGTCATCCAGCGTGGTAGACAGGTGAGAATACGCAGCGTGCAACGCGGCAGCCGTTGTTGCGTGCGGGCACGCCCATGTGGTGCGTGCGGTCAGCGGCAGGTGTCGCATCGGGTCGCCCTCCGTTCCGTCCAGATCCATGCGTCTGGAGCATAAAAAACCAACCGGTTCCTGGTTTCAGAACCTGTTCAAGAGTACGTTCGCCAGCTTGTACCAAGCATCACGCCCCTGGAGATGAAGGCTGAGCCACGCCAAAGTGCGGTCGATAGCCATCGTGGTCACGTCCATACCATTCGATCATCAGGTCGGCGTACCAGTGGGCGCGGGCTGGATCGGTCAGCCAGCGCACGCCCAGGTAGTCTGCTGTCTTGGCGATGCCGAGAATGGCGTGACTGACCTCTTCTGCGGTATACGCCGGGCCAACCGGCACAAGTAGCCAGCGGGCGAGTTGCTGCGCCGAGGTCGTATCTGGTGTGCGTAATGCCGCATAGTGCAGTGGGCGCACCTCCGGCAGCCAGCACACGGGGGTTTGCTCACCCTGGACATAGGCATAGAAGGTCGATACCTCGCAGCTCTCCGGGATGCCGACTGCCACGCCGTGCGGCAATGCACCAACGGTGGGCAGCGGCAGCAGCGGCAAGCCTGCCGCCTTGTGCAGCCCAACCCAGACCTGGTGCAGCCGTTCCTGTTGCCGCGCAGCGATCCCATCCGCTCCCAGCAGCCGCACACACTGCGCCAGTGCGCGTGCCGGGTCTGGCTGGTCATCAGGCGTTATGTGTGCATGATGCGGTGGGCCAGCGACAGATCGGCGCAGACCAGCAGTGCGCCAGCCTCCCGTTCGTCCGGTGACAGGTGCAGCCCATACAGCGTCACCTGGGCCTCCGGCAGGAGTGCCTGCGGTAGTGGCACGCTATCCGTAGCATCTATCCACAGCGGCACATCTGGCAGCGCAGCAGGCATGACCAGGCCACCTACTGGCTGCGCCCAGACGACGTGCGGTGATGCCTCCGCTGACGCATCCGCCGCAAGCTGAAGCGATGCAGTCAGTGGCAGGAAGCGCGGCGTTGTACCACTGTGCTTGATCGCTTCGACCAAAGGTCGGCTGGCATTGGCCGGAACGCCAACCACAGCGCCCACACCGATCCCTGCCGCCGCCAGCAGCACCTCGCGGGCGCGGGCCACGCTGCGGAGCAGCACCACGGTGGCTCCTTCCAGAGCCGCAGCCCATGCTGTGTGGGCCTGGGGTGTTGTTGCTGCGGTCAGCGGCGCATCTGCTGGCAGGGTCAGCACGGCTTCAAGTGGCGGGTGGGCAACATAATCTGGGCCGCGCACGGGCAACCCGCCGAGTGCGCCAACCGCACAAAACCCGCCCAGCCAGCGGTTCGCCCAATCAATGGATGGTAAATCGGTCATTGGTTGCTCCTCTTTCAAGTACGTTGTGGCCTGCCACGCGGCACCCGTGCCACCTCCGGCGTAACCGCATACACCGCAACCGTGCCATCGTCGTAGCCCACGGCAAGCCGGGTATCATCGGGTGACCAGTCCAGCCGGGTGACGGCGCTCGTGCCATCAACCCAGGCAGCGCGGCGGTTGGTGCGCTGCGGCTCCCACAGCGCCACACCGTCGGCCTGCCCGCCAGAGGCCAGCAGGTTGCCCTGGTGCTGGTAGGCCAGCGCCGTCACCGGGGCACTGTGGGCGGTCAGTTGCACTGGCCGGGAGCCTTCCGGTCCGTTGGCGCTGGCCTGACAATCCCAGACACAGGGGATACTGCCGCCGCCCGTTGCCAGATAGCGGCTGCGGTGGTGCCAGGCCAGTTCGAGCACCTTCGTTTCGTAGCCCCACATCTGCAAGTCTTTGCCGCTGGCGACATACCAGAAATGGACGGTCGAATCTTGATCGCCGGTGGCAATCAGGCTGCCATCGGGGCTCCAGGCCAGCACCAGGGTCGAGCCTTGCCACTGATAACGGCGCAGTGGTTCGGCCTGCCCCGGCTGCCAGAGCGTCACGCCGCCATAAGCAGCGGCGGCTAGGCGGATGCCGTTCGGCTCCCAGGCAATATCGGCCACGGTGCTGGCGTGCGCGTCCCAGGTGTGGTGCAGCGTGCCATCCGCCGCCCACAGCCGCACGGTGCGCCCAGCAGCGGCGGCCAGTACGTCACCTGCCGGGTGCCAGACCACCCGTTCCACCCAGGCAGTGCCAGCAGCGAGCGCTTGCTGCTCTTGGCCGCTGGTAGTGTCCCACACGCGCACCTGCCCATCTTGCCCACTGCTGGCAAGGCGGATACCATCCGGGTGCCAATCGAGGGCGGTGGTGCCCAATCCGGGATGGCCTGGCAGGACGTGCTGCACGGTGCCGCTGGCGCTATCCAGGATGCTGATCGGGCCGCTAATCGCCGCCGCCGCCAGGGTCTGCCCAGTGGGTGACCAGCGCAGTGCGATCACATGGTCAGCGAGTGTGGCCTGCCAGATAGGGCGCAGGTCAGGCTGCGCTGGCACTCGTCGCCCCCGTGTGTTCCTCAGACCAGACATGCGCGGAAGTCCTCCGTCAAGGCGGCGCGGTCCAGGTTGCGCCCAATGAAGATCAGCGCGTTGCGGCGCGGCTCAGTGCCCCACGGTCGGTCGGGGCGACCATCAAACAGCATATGCACGCCCTGGAAGACAAACCGTTCCGGCATATCTTTGATGCTCAGGATGCCTTTCATGCGGAAGATGTCCGGCCCCTGTTCGCGCAGCAGGCGGCTGAGCCAGGTGTTCACGCGCTCCACATCCAGGTCACCTTCTAGCGCAATGCCCACCGAGGCAACCTCCTCATCGTGCGCGTGGTCAGGCTTGTAGGCGTGGGTTAGCACTGGTGCAATGGGCGCACTGTCTCGACAGAGCACAGCGGCGAATTCGTCGGGGTGGTGTTCGGTGAAGAGGGCATAAGTGCCGGGTTCGGGAATGTCCAGGCTGAAATGGGGTGCCGGTTCCCACAGGTTCAGCCGCACCAGCGTCTCGCCAGGGTGCAGGGTGCCGCCGCTCGCAAGCGGCTGTTCATCATCGGAAAAGACCAGCACGGCCTGCTCCTGCACCGTGGTGAGGGCTTCGGCAGTGGCAGCGTCAGCGGCAGCAGCGCCACCTGCATCGCCGGGTCGGGGCCTTCCTGAAGCCGTAGCTCGTAGCGGCCCGCCTGCAAGGTATAGAGGCCGCCCCACTCGAAGGGGTATTCCGGTTCCAGAAATTGCGGGTCAATCTCTAGGGCGCGGTTCAGGTCGAAGCCGCCCACCTCCAGCACCCGTTCCAGGGGCACCTGGGCATGCTGCGTGCGCTCGATGCGGGCCTGGGTGTTGATCTGCCGGATGCGTGCTTCCAGTGCGTCCAGATCATCGGCGCTCACCAGGTCGGTCTTGTTCAGCAGGATAACATCGGCAAAGGCGATCTGCTCCTGGGCTTCGGGGGCATCATCGATGTGCTGCGCGATGTGATGGGCATCCACCAGCGTGACAATGCCATCCACGCGCAATCGCTGTTTCATCTCATCATCCATAAAGAAGGTCTGCACCACCGGGCCGGGATCGGCCAGGCCTGTTGTCTCGATCAGAATGTAATCGAAGCGGTCTTTGCGCTTCATCAGGTTGCCCAGGATGCGGATCAGGTCGCCGCGCACGGTGCAGCAGATGCAGCCGTTGTTCATCTCAAAAATCTCTTCGTCCGCGCCGATGACCAGATCGTGGTCAATGCCAATCTCGCCAAACTCGTTTTCAATGACGGCGATGCGTTTGCCGTGCTGCTCGGTCAGAATGCGATTGAGCAGGGTGGTTTTGCCCGCGCCCAGAAAGCCGGTCAACACCGTGACGGGGGTGCGCGGATCAGCCGTGGTGGTGGTCATAGGGTTCTCCTTCTGATGCATAGGTTCCTAGTGCCGCTACATCGGCGGCAGTAATGTCCGGTAGCGCTTGCGGGAGTTTGTACTGCTGCGGTGGCCTGTTCGGGCGCAGCAGCGCAATGACCGTTTCTAGCGGTGGGCAGCCAGGTTCGCTGCACCGCAGTTCGGTCACCAGGATGGTGGTCTGGTCATCCAGACCAAAAGTCGCACTGACCCACTGCTTGATAGCAGCGATCTGCTGCAAGTCGTGGGTCGGGTGAGGGTTCAACAGGTTCATGGGTGCTCCTTCCTATGACGCTCCAGTTCCATCGCCAGATGATGATGCCCGCTTTCCAGGGCATCGCTGCTGTCAGCATCGCTCAATGCACAGGAGGGGTCAGCCGGGGGTGGGATACCTGGCGCGGGGCGCAGGTCGCGGCGCAAAATGTGTTGCACCGGCACAAAGCCGCAGCGTCGATAGCAGGCGTGGGCGGCTTGGTTGCTGGCAGTAACATAGAGTTGGACGCGCTCGAAGCCATGATCCGTGGCCCATGCCAGCCCCTCGGCAATCAGGCGATCCGCCAGTCCGCTGCCGCGATAGGGCGGGGCAACATAAAGCGCAATAAGTTCGGCCCAGTGGCGATAGCGAAAGAGCGGCGAGTCGGTGTGCGATTCCAGGACGATCAGCCCCACCGGCTCTGTATTAGACCACGCGAGCCGCCAGCACGCGCCGGGCGCGTTCCAGGTGCGTGCAAAGTGGCGGTGCAGCACTGCACGCCAGCCGGATGCCAGGGCAAAGCGGGCATCCAGTGCGGCATTCTGCATATGGAGTGCTTCAAACAGGTGGGCGACCGCCTCTTCGTCGTCAAGGGTCGCAGGCTGGACGGCAGGCGCAGAGCTAGGGATCATCGAGTCCTCATTACTATTGATACATGCTCTCAATAATATAGAGACAATGTATCAATAAAGAGACGATCTGTCAATACCATGGTGGTACTGCGGCACAACCAAGCAGGATTCCAGTGGACGGACCGCCGCTGGTCAGGCGTGCCCGATCTGCGACCTTGTGTCAACACGGCCCCGAACCCAACATGCGACACTATGTCAGTTCTGCTGCATATCCGGTTTGGCGCATCCCTATCGGGAAGATAGCATAACAGGGCATGAAGCACGCCATTTGTCGAGAACTGAGCACTGGGCTATGATACCTGCATCGCTCCACAGGCGCACTGCCTGTGGTTCACCAATGCAACGAAAGGACATCCAACGATGACGTGTACAACACACCAACCGCACCCGCATGTGCATAGTGAGCACTGCGGCCATACCCGCATCCAGCACGGCGATCACGTGGACTATCTGCACGATGGGCACTTGCACCATCCCCATGCCGATCACTACGATGAGCATGTAATTGCCGTCAGTGCCGAGAATCCCAATAGCTGCCACCCGGTTGCCTGCCAGTGCGGGCACGATGGCTGCGGGCACGAGCGCGTACTGCACGGCGACCATTATGATTACCTGATCAACGGACGCTTGCACCATCCCCACGGCGACCACTGCGACGACCACGGCCCCATCACGGTGCTCGGTTAGTCTGCACGAGTACGGCAGTTGGTACACACACCATAGAGTTCAAGCACATGCCCGTGGATCTCGAAGTCCAGCGCCGCCAATGCCGGTCGAATGCTCTCCTCGACGTGGCATTCGCTGATTACGGCGGCGCTGCCACAGCGCACGCAGACTGCGGTGTGATGATGCCCCGGCCAGAACCGGGCATAGGCATGCTGGGTGCCGTCGCTGTAGATGCGTGTGAGCCAGCCTGCTGACTGGAGCCAGTCGAGCAGGCGATAAATCGTCGCCCGACTGCTGCTCCCGTGCTGTGCTTCTAGGGCGGCGACCAGTTGTTCCGCTGTGAACGGTCCGGTAGCAGCAGCGATCCAATCAAGGATGGCCCGCCGAGGAAAGGTACAGCGCAACCCGGCAGCCCGCAGCGCAACTTCGGCGCTGTGTCGCCAGGTCGCTGGTGTCTGGTCTGATGAAGCATGGGCCATGGATGTGCCTACCAAAAAGAGCGCACCGACTTTCTGGTGGTTGATTGATATGTTAGCTCAATAAACTTGCGACAGTGTATCAATAACTCGGCTATCCGTCAACACACAGCATAGCGTGCAAGTGACGGTCAGGTAGGCGTGTCTGGTTGCTCCATCACACCTTCCGCCCCTTGATAGCTCGGTAGCTGCCCGTATACCCTGCCTGACTGATACGTTCGGCGGCCTGCCGTGCGCCGGTGATGTTCCGCGCCACCGGGCCAATCTCCAGTTCCGCCAGCGGCCCAAGCACATACAGCCCATCCGTCCAGCAGAGTGCTGAATTGACGATGGGATAGCCGCACGGTGCCACGGGCAACCCCAATTCGGTGATAGCGGCATCCAGCCATGCCCCGCCGGGGCGCTGCGGGGCAAAGCCCGTTGCCAGCAACACACCAGCACTTGTCAGTGTGCCCGCGCCATCGGCCAGAATGAGGCGTATCTGTCCACTGTCCTGCTGGTCTGCCTGGACAACCTCGGCCTGCACCAGCCGCAAGCGCCCTACCTGCGCCGCCTGCTGCACCTGCTCCGCCACATCCGGCGGCACCGAGCCACGATGTCGCGCCTGCTGGATGGTCATTCGCCGCTGTACATAGTCCGTGATCTGCTGGAAACCTGCCTGATACTTCGGCCCGATCCAGCCAGGATCACTGTCCAGGTCGTGCTGCCGTAGCGCGTGCCGGGTTAGCAAGGTTACCGTACCCGGTTGCTGCTGCGCGAGGGCCAGCGCGGCCTGGGCGGCAGAGATACCCCCACCCACGACGACCGCGTGCTCCCATGGGGGCAGGTCGGCGCGGCAGAAGCCGGGCGCAAAGATATGCTGGATGGGTGTACCAATGGTACAAAGATGTTGTGCCCAGGCGGGCCAGTGCGGTTGGTCGGCAGTCCCCAGCGCCAGCGCGACGTGCCGCGCTTCAACGCTGCCCGCCGTGGTTTCGACCCGCCAGCCGTTGCCAGCACGTGTCAGCCCACACGCCCGCCCGACCAGCAGCCGTTCGTGCAGGCGGTGGCGCTCGATCACGTGGGCGGCGTGGGCATTGAACAGCGCAAGTGCCGGACGGCGATACGGCTCGATGAAGTGGCAGTGCGCCTGCGCGTCGGGCGTACGCGCAAAGTGGGTGAGTGCTTCAGGGGCCAGGGCGAGGTGATGCACCGCCCCCGAACGTAAAAAGGCCATGCCGGTGTTGGCGGTGCAGGCGTGCCACCGCGCCAGCAAGGACGGGTGCGGGTCGAGGATGTGGAGCCGTTCGGGGGCCACCCCTGCCCGCTGTGTGAGCACCAGCGCCAGGTGCGTGCCATGAATGCCCCCGCCAATGATGAGCCAGTCGAGCATTGGTTTCGCTCCTGCTATGCCTGCAGTGTCGTTGCTGCCGGATCAGGATGCATTGTCCTGATCAGGGATTGATGCGCAAAGACCCCCGCCATGGCACCATCCGCCATCGCCCCGGTAATGGTATGCATTGTTCGCGCTGCGTCGCCCGCTGCGAACACCCCCGGCACGGTTGTTGCCTGGCGTTCATCCGTCCGAATGAACGGGCCAATTGGTCCCGTGTCGAGCGTACACCCCAACTGCTCCGCAAGTGGCGATGTGAGCTGCGTTCGAGGGGCCACAAAGAGCGCAGCAATCGCAATGACGCGCCCATCGGCCAGCACCACACTATCAATCATCCTTCCGGGACCACGCACGCTGCTGACCTGTCCATCCACTATGTCGATTCCGCGTTGCACACAGGCTGCTCGCTGTTCGGCGGTCAACACAACGCGAGCATTGGTCAAAAGCACCACATGGTCGCTCCAATCGGGAAGCATCCAGGCTTGATGCACGGCCATCTCCCCGGTTGCGAGGACACCCAACCGCTGCCCCGCCACTTCGTAACCGTGACAGTAGGGACAGTGCGCCACCCCAACCCCCCACCGTTCGGCAAGACCGGGGACGGGCGGCAGCACGTCCCGCACGCCAGTTGCGAGAATGATTCGCCGCGCCCGTAACTGCTCGCCAGTGCTGATGCGTACCTGAAAGGTCGTGTCAGCGTGGTGAACCACCTGCTCCGCAGTAGCCTGGACGAAGCGCACCGTTGGATATCGCAGCAGTTGGGTACGCGCATCGGCCAACAGTTCGAGGGGTGGGCGGGCGTCGTGCCCCAGAACCCCGTGGGCATGGTCGGCAACGCGATTGCGTGGTGTGCCACTATCCACCACCACCACCTGGCGGCGTGCACGTGCAAGTTGGAGGGCTGCAGCGATGCCGGCAAAGCTGCCGCCGATAATGATGACATCGTTCATAAGGCGATCCTTTCGTTCCTATGTTCTGCTATCGTGTCTTGGGGTCAGTATCCCTGCTGATAGCCTTCCGATGCTATGCCCATGCGCCGAATGGGTCGGGCAGCACGGCGATGCGCTGCCCCTGGCTGCCGTGCAGGATGCAGTTGAGCAGCGTGGTTTTCGCGGTACCCAGGAAGCCCGTCAAGATGGTGAGCGGGATCGGCGGCGTGACCAGTTCGGATGTATCCATTGCAGGTTCCTTCTCCGCGTTCAGCGTTTCGGGCGGCAGCAGGCACAGTCAGGGCGATGGGCCGCTGGCAGGTCGCGTGGGGGGATAAGCTCCGCCCTACGAGAGTCGGCCCCAGTGCTGCGGGATCGGACACTGAACCGGCTGATAGTTCGTTCACACAAGCCATAACAGACCGGACATTCGACTGGCGGCCAATCGGCGTGCACTGTCGCCCGCCGTTCCTCCAGTTCAATCTCACATTCGGGACAGACATAGACATACAAGGGCATCACACACCAGTAATGATACAATATCTCAATAACAAGCGTGAGTGTAGCAGGTGGTGCGATTGTTGTCAAGACTGCAACATCGACAATTGACAAAACACGCAAAAGGAAACGCGCTTGTGCCGGTGCGTGCGCTGGCTGCGTGCGGTAGTAATAGGCCCATGAACAACAGTGGAACAGAAAGTGGCGCTATGGAAATATTTCACAATGTCGGATCGATGTTAGCTCGTTAGTTTTTAATCTTATAGAGATAACAGGCAAACATTGGACAATGGAGCGGATGTTTTGCAGCTTCCGCACGCGGCTACAAGCCACGCCTCCTGTGTGATGGTACGACTTCTATCTGTTGTCTCTATTACTCCTCTCACCACCTGAAACATATCATCCTGATGGGCTGACCAGCGCGCTACGGCTGCCACTGGGCTCCCCATCCTTCAGTGATCGCGTGCGGTTCGGTACCATCAAGCGCCACCACATAAATGGTATCCGGTGGTTAG
>JAAUSQ010000145.1 GCA_012033195.1 Chloroflexaceae bacterium | reverse complement strand
ATCGTCGACAACGGGCGCAGACGCGGTGGGTGGGTCGGCGGGTTGTTGAGCTTGCTGCTGTGCGCGGTTGCGTGCGCGGATGGCTGCGAGGCGGGCCTGCTTATCGGTGGGCAGGTCGCCGCCGCTATCCATCGAAGCCTCCGGTGCCTGCGCTGCTGGCGTAGAAACTCCCTCGGCGGCGGGTTGCTCTCCCTCGACCCGCTTTGTTTTGTTGCGGGCACGGATGGCCGCAAGACGAGTGGCTTTGTCGGCGGCGGGGTCGGTAGTCTCCACACCCGCATCGAGCGGTGCGGCCTGCGGTGTCGCGAGCGTTGTTGCTGTACCCTCATCCGTATCGTGGGCGGTGTCCTGTGCGGCGCGGATCTTCTCGACCACCTGCGGCGCAATGCCCACCAGAGCGGGACGGCGCTTGATGTTGCCTTGCAACTTCTTGTAGGCGCTCTCCTGCGCTTCGGCCCAGAAGGTCGGGGCAATTGCCTGATAGTAGGAAACAGGGCGCAACAGCCCTTCTTTGTGGACAGTCAGCGTGGTGTGGTCGGCGGTGGATAGCTCAAAATGATGATCCATCTTGATCGCATCAAACGGGCAGACCTCGGCACAGAACCCGCAACTCATACAGGCATCGTATTCGATAATAAACTCGGCGACTGCCGGAATTGCCTTGCCCGTCTGCGGATCTTTGGCCTGTGTCATATGGATGACCTGCGGCGGGCAGATGCGCTGACACTGGAAACACGAGGTACACAGTTCGTGCCCGGTTGCGTCGTCGTAGAGCAAGATCGGCATATTGCGGTAGGCTTCTGGCAGCGGCAGGCGCTCTTCCGGGTATTCGGTGGTGAAGGTGCCCGCCGTCTTTTCGTAGTCGTCGAGCTTCTCAAACGACTTGTGCCAGTGGTGGAACACCACCCCCAACCCCTTGAGCAAACCTGCTCCGGGGGTACGGGTGCGGCGGCGCTGCACCGTGACAACACTGCCCCGCTCAATGTGGGGGGTGGGGTCGGTACTGGTGCTGCCCTGCTCAAGCGGGGGGGCAGGCTTGTGCCGTATGTCGGTGGTCATCGGTCTACCTCTCCCATCACAATATCGATACTGCCCAGAATAACAACAATATCTGCGATCTTGTAGCCCCGGCTCATATCACCCAGTGGGGTGAGGTTGATGAACGACGGCGCACGCACCTTGTAGCGGTAGGGCTTGCCCGTGCCATCGCTCACCAGATAAAAGCCCAGTTCGCCCTTGGGCGACTCGATGCGGGCGTAGGCATCGCCCATCGGCGGGCGCACGTTCTGGCGGGCCTTCGGGTTGATGTGCCCGCCCGTGGCATCGGGCAGTTGGGCCAGCGCCTGCTCCAGAATGCGCTTGCTCTGGCGCATCTCTTCAATTCGCACCAGAAAACGGTCGTACACATCGCCCACCGTACCAATTGGTACATCAAAGTCAAAGCGGTCATAGATGCTATACGGTTCGGCCTTGCGGATGTCGTAGGGAATGCCGCTGCCGCGCAATACTGGCCCGGTCACGCTGTAGGCCAGCGCTACCTCACGTGGCAGAATGCCGATACCCTCAGAGCGCGAGAGCAGAATCTCGTTGTCGCGCAGCAACCGCTCCAATTCGTCGACATAGGCGGGCATTGCAATCAGGAGCTTGTTGAGGCGCGGCAAGAACTCCGGCGGCAGGTCACGCACTACGCCGCCAAAGCGAAAGTAGTTGCACATCATCCGCGCCCCGCTTGCCATCTCAAACAGGTCGAGGATTTTTCACGCTCACGGATGCCAAAGGCCAGCGGCGTTTGCCACGCACCCATATCGTTGATCATAAAGCCAAGCGCCCCGGCGTGGTTGAGAATGCGGGTCAGTTCGACCATGATTACACGAATGTATTCGGCGCGTTCGGGCACCTCGATGTCGGCGAGCTTTTCAATGGCAAGGGCATAGGCGTGATTGTTGGCCATCGAATTAAAATAGTCAAGGCGGTCGGTGTAAGGCATATTCTGCAAATAGGTATTGACCTCGGCCAGTTGCTCGTGGTTGCGGTGCAGGTAGCCAAACACCGGCTTGAGATCAACCACGGTTTCACCATCCACCGTCAGCAGCATTCGGAAGACGCCGTGGGTGGAGGGGTGCTGCGGCCCAATATTGATCTGGAGTTCCTGTGTTTTAAGCATGGTCTCTGTTCCGGGTTGCCGTATAAATGGAGAATAAGTTATCCCTCATCCAGGTAGTTGTCGCCTTGCTTCGGAAAGTCCTTCCGCATCGGGTAGCCCTCGAACTCATCCCAGAGATAGATGCGTTTCAGGTAAGGATGCCCGATAAAGTTGATACCAAAGAGATCATAAGCTTCGCGCTCGTTCAGGTCGGCACCGGGCCAGATCGGGGTAAGCGAGGGCACGTCGGGTTGCTCACGCGGCACACGCACCTTGATAACCAGTTCGCCGCCACCTTCGATGGTGTAGAAGCGATAAACCAGTTCAAACAGGCCATGTGCCAGGTAATCAACTGCTACGATATCGGATAAGAAGCCATAGCCCAGGGTGTCGCGCAGATAGGTTGCTACATCGGGCAGGCGCTCGGCCTGAATAAGGATATCACTGGTGCGGAGCAGTTCGGGCGCTTCCTTTGGTGGCTCGCCTGCACCATTGCCTGTATTGCTTGCAGCAGTCACCACCACACCAGAGAGATCACGTTGTAACCGTTCACGCAGTTCGTCGCGGCTGATGATGGGCACGCTGGCTACTCCTTCACCACACTCTTACGCTTCAAATCGTTGGCGGCAATTTCCGGCGAAACACCGCTTGCCTTGAGTGCATTTTCAAGATCAACGGTCGGGTCCATAATCGGGAAGTACCGCTCGATTTCGGGATGCTCAAGCTGCCCGGTCTTCTGCTCACCGTGTTCGGGCGAGGTATAGGGGCTGACCAGCGGCAACCCGCCGACTGGGTCAACCAGGGTGCCATCGATTTCCAACCCTTGCTTGCCAAATGTCGGTACGGGAAAGTCTTCCATTGCACGCGGCTTGTCGTTGCCATACCAGCGCACCCGCTGATAGTCCTGCCGATCAATCTGTTGCTGCAACGTTATCAAGGCGTGCAGCAGGGCTTCGGGACGCGGCGGGCAGCCCGGAATATACACATCTACTGGAATAAACAGATCAATACCACGTAGGACGTTGTAGCCGTCGCGGAACGGCCCGCCCGATGTGGCACACGCGCCCATCGAGATGACATAACGCGGTTCGGCCATCTGGTTGTAGAGCCGCACCACCTGTGGAGCCATCTTCTTGGTGACGGTGCCCGCTACAATCATCAGGTCGGCCTGTCGCGGGCTGGCCCGGAACAGTTCGGCACCGAAGCGCGACACATCGTAACGGCTCAAGCCCCATGCCATCATCTCGATGGCGCAGCAGGCCAACCCGAACGACATCGGCCAGATGGAAGAGCGACGGCCCCAGTTGTAAAAACGGTTGAGGGTTGAAAGATAGACCCCTTGCTTTTCGGCATTCAGTTGAATAGTATGCAGTTCGTGATCGTTGTTTGTCATTGGTTATATCCATTCGAGAGCGCCCTTGCGCCAGTCGTAGATCAACGAGAAAATCAGGATTGCCAGAAAGATTAGCATTGCTATCAGGGCAAAAATACCAAGCTGTGGAAAGGCCACTGCCCACGGATATAGAAACACAACCTCGATATCGAAGATAACAAAGGCCAGCGCATACAGATAGTACTGGATTTTAAACTGCACTCGAAAATCGCCTATCACTTCCAGGCCACATTCATAGGTTGATTCTTTGATGGGTGTAGGCCGCTTCGGGCTGATGAAGCGTGCGACGATCAGCGGCAGGATCGGGAAACTGAGTGCGGCAATAAAAAACAGTCCCAGAAAGACATAGTTGTCGAGCACTGACAAGCCTCCATTACTGGTCACTGTGCGATTGTGAAGACACGTGCGATAGTTGGTGGCATCTTTACCAATTATACACTGGAGCAGGCCCGCTGCAAGGAAAGGTATGGCACGGGTTTGTGAACGATAGTTCACAGCTTAAAATCTCTCAGCCCGTCAGCCGGAGTTCGATGCGCCCGATGCGCACCACATCACCATTGTTTAGCGGGGTTGCATCACGCACTTCCAGGCCATTCACAAAGGTACCGTTGGTGCTATTGAGGTCTTCCAATATCCAGCCGTTTGGTCGCAGTTCCAGGCGGGCGTGTTCACCCGAAAGAAAGGTGTCATTCAGGGCAATATCACTTTCTAGGCTGCGCCCGATGATCGTGAGTGGCTTGAGCGGAAACGCCTTGCCCACGGGGAGACCCGTCTGACCGGAACTCATCACGACCAGTTGCCCATACGGAGCCGGTTCGGTGCCGGGAGCGACCACGCCGCGCCGTAGATCGGTGGTGATAACACGCAGCACCTGCCACAGAAAGAAGTAGAGCAGCACAACCACCAGTACACGCAACACCAGGATAACCGCGTTGATGGAGAGCGTTGCAAAGTCAAACATTTAGCCCTCTTGAAAGCTTAGCTCAAGCCCGCCCAGCGAAACAATATCGCCGTTGCGTAAGTCGGCCTCGTTCACGCGCTCACCATTGATATACGTGCCGTTGCTGCTATTCAGGTCAGTGATCCAGAAGCGGCGGGCACGGTAACGTAGTTGCGCGTGATGGCGCGACACGCGGGTATCTTCCAGAATGATATCGTTATTCAGGCCGCGCCCGATAGTAAGCAGGGTGGTTTCAAGTGGAATAGGATGCACGCCGTTGTTGCCCGTCAGCAGCAGGGTGGCCCGCTGGGTGCGCGCACCGGCCTGGGCGTGGCGGGTTGCAGACATCACCTGGGTACTGCTTGTGGCTTCGGCTTCTTCCGTTATCACCTGGATGGTGCGGCGTGGCACCGAAGCATCTTCGGCCATGGTGACCTGTGGCTGGGCCAGCAGCGTAAACTTGCGCTCGTCCGCCAGTTCGCTCAGGTAGGTTGCCATCTCGCGCTCAACCTCGCTGCGGAGCTTGGGTGAGAAGACCGCAAAATCGCCGGGGTTCAAAAACACCCGGTAGATACTGGGCACAATCACGCGGCGCACACTGATGCGCTGGTTGCTCTCCATCGCCCGTTCTAGGCGCTTGGCAATCTCGGCGGGTTGCACCGGGCTGCGGAAGAGGCGGGCCACCGAGTCTTCGACCAGCCCTTCCATAAACTCCTCAAAGCGATTCAGTGCCGACATAGTTGTCTACCCTCGTAGCGGCTCAATCAGTATATGCCGTGCCTATTATAGCGCAAGCGGAAGCGCATGGTGTGGGTTCCTTCGCCATCTGGCCCCTCTGCTACTGCGGCGCGAGGGGCGAGGGGGCCAGCGGCGATGGGAGCACACCGCCCCGCGCAGGCGGGCTTCGTAGCCCTAGCCGGGGACTTCAGCCCTCCGGCGATGCATGGCGTTTCGTTACACTCAGCGCTGAAGCACCGATCTGATACACAAAGCCCCGTTGGGGCTGTCTCCTATTAACCTGACCCTGCGCCGTTTGCATCAGTTTTGCGCTGTGCGCTGTGCGCTTCCCGTTGCCGCCCCGCCTGCTGGCTTCGGTTTCACCGGCTCGCCCAGATACAGCGGCTCAAGGTGGCCGGGTGCGTCGAGGTCGCCCGCCTGCCAGCGCTGCCACGCCAGTTCTGCCAGAAAACCAGGGCGGCGCAGGTTGGCGGCGGCGCTGGGGAAGTGGGCACGCTGGCCCAGCGCTTGCTGCAAATGCTCTGTTACCTCGCTGTCAATGTCGCCGCAGAAGAGTGTAGTGTCTGTAATGGTGGCGCTCAGGTCGGCCAGCGTCACGTTCTGGTAATCGCTGGTACGTCGCCATGTTTTGCCGCTCTGGTATGTGGCAGTAGCAAACCGTTCGCGCCCCAACCGTATCAGGGGGTACACCGTCACCCGTGGACGCTGGTGCTGGTAGGCCAGTGCATCCAGCGTGGTGATGCCAATCAGTGCCAGATTGCCGGCCAGCGCCATACCCTGCGCGAGACTAACCCCCACCCGCAGGCCGCTCCAACTGCCGGGGCCAAGCGCCACCGCCACCGCCTGCACATCGGCGGGCGTGCGCTGAAGGTGGTGCAGCAGCATAGCACACTGCGGCAACACCTGTGCGGTGTGGTTGCGGCCCGATTCCCAGACGCACTCGGCAAGCAGGCCGCTTGCATCGTAGCAGGCTAGCCCGGTCAGTGCAGTGGATGTATCAATTGCCAGGAGCATCGCGCTGTTCTACCCTATCCAAAGGTCGTGGTCTTGAACGACTCAACCAGTTGTTCATACTGTGTGCCGCGTGGCGTAAACCGCATACGGCGCTTGGTTTCATCCAGGTAGCGCAACTCGACCGCCAGATACTCACGCGGCAAATACGCCTCGGCGCGTCTGGCCCACTCAATCAGGCAGATGTCGCGCCCGCTCCAGAGTTCTTCCAAGCCAATACTCTGGACTTCGGCAGCCTCATCCAGCCGATACAGATCAACATGATAAATGCGCACACCACGCTTGCTGGTGCGGTATTCATTAATCAGTACAAAGCTCGGACTGGTGACCATATCGGGCGAGCCAAGCCCCTGTGCGATGCCCCTGGCAAGCTGGGTTTTGCCCGCGCCCAGGTCGCCCAGCAACAACAGCACTGCTCCGGGGTGCAACTGCTCACCCAGGCGCTGCCCGATACGGAGAGTCTGGGCCGCACTATGGCTGATAAAATCAAGCTCGTGCGGTGATGTCAGAACGGGTGCAGATATGGTTTTCATAGCATCTGTATTGTAGCACAGCGCTTTGGGATCGGAAGGGGTACCACGTTTTGAGAGCGGCCAATTTTGTGTATTGCTTCATACGTCAGAATGCAGTAGATTATCTATACACTATGCCGAAGGTACCGCCAATGCGGAAAAGGGAGCGTATCGGTGGCAGGTATGGCACAATGTAGTATACTATTCCATAGCATCAACCTTGTTTTTGGTAATAAATGCCTCTAGCCCTGCGCTATACAACCGCCTGAACGACTGGCTGTGTCATACAAATAGGTGCGCCAGCCGTTGATGGAGAGACCTATGCAGAATATCGTTCGCAACTGCGCCGATTTAGAAATTGGCCTGCATCGCCGCGACCAGCACAGTTATACGATTGAGCTACGCTATAGCCAACCCGATAGCGATACCGATATTCGTCTGATGCGCGGAAGCTCGGTGATAGTGCTGTTTGATCGCGAAAAGCTTCGCAGTCTCCTGCTCGATCCGCAGTCCTATGGGCAAATGCTCTCCGACAATCTCTTTGCCGATCCGGGCGTCAAACAGGCGTTTGCGCAGGCCGTCAGTACATCCGAGTCGCTTGATCTGGCCCTACGGGTCCGGCTCTTCATCGGTGCCAGTGCACCCGAACTGAACAACCTGCGCTGGGAAACCCTGCGTGACCCGGAGACAGGCGAGTTGTTGCTGACCCGCGAGCGGTTGCTCTTCTCGCGCTATCTGGGCAGTATGGACTGGCGACCGGTGCGGCTGCAATCGCAGGCGCAGTTGCGTGCCTTGGTCGCCATTGCCAGCCCGTCCAATCTGGCAGACTACAGCCCCGGCGGGCAGACCCTCGCCCCGTTTGATATTGAGGCCGAACTCCAACGCGCACGGGGCGGCCTCGGTGATATGCCGATCACCGAGCTTTCAACCACCGGGCAGGTGACCCTCACCGCAGTTGCCAGTCATCTGCGCGAAGGGTTCGACATTCTGTATCTGGTGGCGCACGGGGCGCTGGTGCAGGGTGAGCCGTATCTGTGGATGGAAGACGCGAGCGGGCAGGCGGCGGTACTACCGGGCAACGATCTGGTAACTCGTATTCGCGAACTCCCCCGCGCCCCGCGTCTGGTGGTGCTGGCCTCGTGCCAGAGCGCCGGACAGGGCCACGACCTTGCCGAAAGCCGCAACGAGGCACTGGTGGCGCTGGGGCCACGGCTCGCCGAGGCCGGTGTGCCCGCAGTGCTGGCCATGCAAGGCAATGTATCAATTGCCACCCTTGAGCGCTTTATGCCGGTCTTCTTTCACGAGTTGCAGCGCGACGGCTTGATTGATCGGGCGATGGCGGTGGCGCGGGGCACTGTACGTGATACCAACGACTGGTGGATGCCGGTGCTCTTTATGCGGCTCCGCAGCGGGCGCATCTGGTATGTTCCCGGCTTTGGTGAAGATGGCGACGACTTCGAGAAGTGGCCCGCCCTGATCCGCAATATCCAGCGTGGCAACTGTACCCCCATTATTGGGCAACGGATGACCGAAACGCTGCTCGACCCGCTGGGCGAACTGGCCCGCCGCTGGGCCGATGTGTATCGCTTTCCGCTGGCTCCCCATCAGCGCGAAGACCTGCCCCAGGTGGCGCAGTTCCTCGCCGTCAGCCAGGATCCGCAGTTTCCCCGCGAAGAACTGCTCGAACAGCTCCGGCGTGATATCCTCGACCGCCACCAGGATGACTTGCCCACCAATGCAGCCCAGATGAGCCTTGACGAACTCTTTGCCAAACTTGGCGCACACTACCACGAACGCAGCCCCTCATACCCCTACCGCGCACTGGCCGAGATGCCTTTCAAGGTATACCTGACTGCCAACCTCAGCAACCTGCTGACCGAGGCGCTGGTGGCGGTAGGCAAAGACCCACAGGTTGAGATCTGCCGCTGGCACAATAGCCTGGAAGACCTGCCTTCAATTTACGAAACCGAACCCGACTATCAGCCTTCAGTCGAGCGCCCATTGGTGTACCATCTGTTTGGCAATAGTCAGGAACCCGACTCGCTGGTGGTGACCGAAGACGATTATTTTGATTATCTGATCGGTATTTCGATTAACCGCGATATGATCCCGATTGCAGTGCGTGAGGCACTGGCAGATACAGGATTGTTATTCCTGGGTTTCAAAATCGATGACTGGGCGTTTCGGGTACTCTTCCGCAGCCTGATGTCGCAGGAGGGACGCGGACGCCGCCGCCGCTACGCGCACGTGGCTGCCCAGATAACGCCCGAAGAGGGGCGCATTCTGGAACCCGAACGCGCCCGCCGCTATATGGAAGATTACTTCCAGGACTCGGCTATCGATATTTTCTGGGGCAGTGTTGAAGACTTTATGCGGCAACTGCTTTTGCAATGGCAATCGCGTGCAGGCACAGAACGGCGTACGCGTCGCTAACATTGGCTATCGGTAACTGACCGGTAACTTGCGTCAGAAAGGGCAAGCATTGATGGCTGTCTCCATCGAGAGTCACACCAATCCCTACGTTGGCCCGCGCTCGTTTCAGCGCGGCGAGTTGCTGTATGGGCGCGATACCGAGGTGTCGTCGCTGGTGGGCCTGCTGATTGCCGAGCGGATTGTGCTGCTGCATTCGCCTTCTGGGGCGGGCAAAACGTCGCTGATCCAGGCAGCACTGGTGCCCGAACTGGAAGAGCGTGGCTTCCATGTATTGCCACCAGTGCGGGTGAGCTTGGATGTCACCGATGAAGTTGCCAGCATCTCGATGGAGCACGGTATGACACCGACAAGCGAAGCCCACCTGGATGGCCTGCTTTCTGATATTGCTAGCAAGACGGCTCGCCGCCGCTACCAGCAGACAAACCGGTATGTCTTCAGTGTGCTGCTTTCGCTCGAAGAAGGGGTGCCCCCCGAAGACCAAATGCCGCTGGCAGACCTGGCCCGCATGTCGCTTGCCGAGTATCTCAATCGCCGCTATGAAATGATTGATGAAGACGACCTTGTCATCATCTTTGACCAGTTTGAAGAAATCCTCACGGTTGACCCGAACAATCAAGCCGAAAAAAACGAGTTCTTCATACAGCTGGGTGCCGCATTGCGCTCGGAGCGCCGCAATTGTCAGCCGACGTTCTGGGCGCTCTTTTCAATGCGTGAAGATTTTGTGGGCAGCCTCGAACCATATATGCGGCATGTGCCAACGCGCTTCAAGAACGTGTTCCGGCTTGGCTTGCTGAGCACGGGCATGGCGCGGGCCGCTATTCAGAAACCAGCGCTTGACCTGGGCGTTGAGTTTACCGATAAGGCGGCTCAGCGCTTGATCAACGATCTGCGACGGGTACGGGTGCAGTTGACCGATGGCACCACA
Organism: Chloroflexaceae bacterium; assembly: GCA_012033195.1. GTDB lineage: Bacteria > Chloroflexota > Chloroflexia > Chloroflexales > Chloroflexaceae > JAAUSQ01. The sequence goes on along the minus strand of JAAUSQ010000145.1, from coordinate 1,580 downwards.
ATCGAGCAACCCGGTCAGCATATTGAGCCGGTGCAGTTGCAGGTGGTCTGTTATGGATTGTGGGAAGCACTCGACCCTGAGACCCGCGAAATAGGCGAAGAGCATATTCAGACCATCGGGAGTGTCAATCAGGCGCTTGCCGACTATTATGCCGAACAAGTCGCCGAGGCTGCACTGATATGTGAGGTCAGCGAAAAGCTGATCCGGGAATGGTTTGAGCAACGGTTGATTACTGGGCAGGAGATACGCGGGCAGGTGCTGAAAGGGGCCAATCATAGCGAGGGCTTACCAAATGTTGTGATCCAGTCGTTGATCGATGCCCACCTCGTCCGTGCTGAAAAACGGCGCGGTGCAACGTGGTACGAACTGACGCACGACCGGATGATCGAGCCAATCCAGTTGAACAATGCTACCTGGTTCGAAGAGCATCTCAGCACATTGCAGCGCCATGCGGCGTTGTGGGATGTCCAGCACCGACCAGAGGGGTTGTTGCTGCGCGGTGAGGCGCTGCGCGAAGCCGAAGCGTGGGCCGAGGCCCACGCCAGCGAACTGAGCGAAAACGAGCACGAATTTCTGGCAACCTGTCTCCAGGCCCGCACCATTGAGCAGCGCGAACGGGTACGCCGCCGCTACATCCTGGGGCTTGCTATGTTATCGGTGGTGCTCGGTATCGTATCGCTGGTGTTGCTGTTACAGTTGCGCGAGTCGGCCCGTCGCGTCGTTGTGTTACAGGCTGAATCCGAGGCGGCCCACGATATTTATGTTGAACAATTGGAAAATTATATTGCGGTGCAAGAAACTACCATCAGTAACTTGAGTAGTGGTAATGTGATGCTGAACCAGATTGATATTGAAAAGGTACACGCCGAGGCTACCAGTGTTGCGTTTGCAGCCCAGACGATCACCGCAATTCGTGCAACCGAAGAGACAGAAAGAAACCAGTTTAACAACTCGCTTGGTGTGCAAAGTACGGTCACCGCAGTGTATCTCAAAGAACGTGCTACCCAGACCGGATTGGCGCAGGTGTCGGCCACTCCCACCCCCACCCCGACCGATCCGGGGAACGGCGGCGAAAATCAGCGCCCCGTGCTGCCCCCTCCAACCGTTGCACAGCCGACCGCAACAGTGTTCCGATCACCAGTACCAAACCCGTTGCCAATCGTAACGGTGGCACCGACTGCAACCAGTGTTCCCCCGACTGCAACCAGTGTTCCGCCAACACCCACGGACACGGATATTCCGCTGACTGCCACCGATACCGTTAGACCAGCCACGGCAACCAGCACGGCAGCCCCCGCCACGGCAACCAGCACGGCGGTGCAAGCGACAACCACCAGCACCGCCGAGGCCACCCGTGTCACTGCGACCACCGGAGCCGCAACAGCCACGAGTACGCCGCGTTCTGGTAGGTCAGATGATCCTGATCCACCTGCTGCAACCGCGACCGCGAGAACAACGCCGCTACCAACTATAACGGCAACCGCAACACAGCGCCCGCTACCACCCACAGCAACGGATGTGCCCGTACCCACAGCAACGGATGTGCCCGTACCGACGGCAACGGATGTGCCCGTACCGAC
>JAAUSQ010000144.1 GCA_012033195.1 Chloroflexaceae bacterium | reverse complement strand
ATCTCGGTAGCCGCGCAAGGTCGCCACCGACTCACTTTCGAGCGTATCCCACGAGCGCGGATTGTGGCTGTGGGCAGTGGTGCCCACGCCCGACTTGAGCAGCCGGATGCCATCAAACGCCGCCGCCAGATACGGGTCAATCGGTGGCTGGCTGCCCAGACCAAGCAGCCAGATTTCCAGCACATCGTCGGGCATACCAAGTGCCGCCGTACCAAGGCCGCGCCCGTGGTCGTGGCTGTTGGTGAAGGCGGGCAGCAGCAGCAGGTTGTCGCCGCCGATCTGTTCGGCATCGGGATAGTGTTCGTGCAGTGTTTCACGGCTGCCAACGGCGACAATCCGGTTGCCCTCGACATACACCGCGCCGTGTGGCTGCGGCTGGCTGGTTGCCTCGGTAATGCTATAGCCACCCCAGACAAGCACCCCCATATCATCCCCTTCCAGCGTATCACGCTAATACAATCCGGCCTGCTGGCCCCCATCAAGCACAAAGGTCTGGCCTGTAATCATCGTTGCTAGCAAGCGCAAGGGCATGGCTAGGACTTCACCCACACCGTCTTCAGGGTGGTGTACAGATCGGCGGCCTGGTGTCCCAGTTCGCGCCCGTAGCCGCTCTGTCCCATGCCGCCAAATGGTACTGCCGGGTCGAACCAGTCATAGGTATTGACCCAGACGGTGCCCGCGTGCAGGGCCGCCGACATACGCTGTGCCCGCCCCACGTTTTCGGTAAAGACCCCCGCCGCCAGTCCGTAGGGGAGCGCATTGGCACGGGTCAGCACTTCCGCTTCCGTATCGAAGACAAACACGCTCAGCACCGGCCCGAAGATTTCTTCCCGCGCAATTGTGGCATCGTCGGGCACATCGGCAAAAATGGTAGGCGGCACAAAGTACCCCCCCGCGCAGCCGTGCGGCCTGTCTGTGCCACCCGTCAACAGCGTAGCGTGCTGGGCTAGCCCTTGCTCAATATAGTTACACACCCGGTCGCGTTGCGTTTGCGAAATGAGCGGCCCCAGGTCAACGCCGTGCTGCATCCCTGGCCCCACCCGCAGGCTTTCGGCGCGGGCCACCAGTTGGTCGATCATCTGCTGATAGACACTACGCTGAATATAGAGCCGCGACCCGGCGACACAGTTCTGCCCGCTGTTGGCGAAGATCGCCCAGACCGCTGTCTCGGTAGCGTCGTCCAGGTTGGCATCGTCCATAATAATCAGCGGCGACTTACCGCCCAGTTCAAGCGATACCTGCTTGAGATTGCCTGCCGATGCCTGCACAATCTGTCGGCCTACCTCGGTACTGCCCGTAAACGAGATAGCATCAACAGCGCGGTGCTGCGCCAGGGCCGCGCCTGCGGTGGGGCCGTAGCCCGTCACAATATTGAGCACGCCCGCCGGAATGCCCGCCTCCAGCGCCAACTCGCCGACCCGCAGCGCCGTGAGGGGGGTTTGTTCGGCAGGCTTCAGCACCAGCGTGTTGCCGCACGCCAGCACCGGGCCAATCTTCTGCACGGCCATAATCAGCGAATAGTTCCAGGGTGTAATCGCCCCACAGACGCCAAGCGGTTCGCGGCGGGTGTAGGCCGCAAAGCCGGTGTTCGAAACCGGATAGGTTTCGCCGGTTATGCGGGTAGGCATGCCTGCGCAGTAGTGCATCTGGTCTACCGCCAGATCAACCTCCATCTGGTAGGCCAGCGCAAAGGGCTTGCCATTATCGAGCACTTCAAGCTGCGCCAGTTCGAGCCGCCGCAGTTCGAGCAGGTCGGCGAAGCGGTGCAGCAGGCGTTCGCGCTCGATAGGTGGCGTGGCGGCCCAGGCGGGGAACGCTTGCCGCGCCGCCTGTACTGCCCGATCAATATCTGTCGCATCACCACTGGCGCAGGTGGTCAGTACGTCGCCTGTCGCCGGGTCGTGCGTTTCGAAGGTGGCCCCCGATGCGGCAGGTACCCATTCACCGCCGATCAATAGTTTATGTGTCCGCCGCATAAAACGATGCACTGCTGGATCGATGGCGACCGATTGTCCGTATGTGCTCATTGCTTGCTCCCCTGGACCGATAGCCCGCGTAGGCGGACGTTATCTCTCGAATCGTTAGATTGCCCACGCCACCAGCACCAGCAGCACCCCTACAAACCCCAGCATGGTGGCAATGTGGTTGATGAGGCTTTGCGGGGCGGGTTCGTTGCTGTCTGGCTCGTTGTCAGGTGGCAGCGCCGGGAGTGCGGGCGGGTCGCGGAAGACCGCCACAATCGATGGCACATTGGCGGCGGCCAGCATCAGAAAGCCCACTGCTTGCAGATAATCGTGCTGCCAGATGTTAAACGCACTGCCACCAATGAACATAAGCACAAAGACCCCGCTGATGACGAGGGTACACCCTTTCTGGCGTGTCACAATGGTTGTCTCCTATTCGTTGCGTGGCACGTCGGTGCGTGCCTCACGCAGGTAGTTGTAGACGGTAGCCCGACTCAACCCCAGTAGATCGGCCAGGATAGGCACGGCCTTTTTGACTTTAAAAACGCCCCGACTGTGCAGGCGTGCGATCAGTTCAATTTTATCATCGCGGCTCAGCACCGATAGCCCCTTGCCTGCATCATAGAGCGTCTCGGCAACCATCGATTGGATTGTTTCGGGGATGTTATCCGAGAGCAGTTCGCTCACTTCGTTGCGGTCGTTGGTGGCAATCAGTGTATTAATCACCCGATTGAGGCTGATAAAGGCGGTAATATCAAGGTTGATACAGAAGGCTCCGAATGCTTGCCCGTGCTGGTCGCGCAGAAAGATGGTGCTTGATTTAATCAGGCGACCACCGGGCAGGCTCGTCAGGTAGCTGTGCAGGTCTTCGGTCGTATCACCGGTGCTCGCCTTTTCCAGCAGCAGGTCGGTTGCCGAGCCACCCACCGAGCGATTGCTGATATTGCCTTCAATGGCGATAATCGAATGTTCGAAGTCGGCAAAGTCGTGAATAACCACTTCACAGAGTGGGCCTAGCAGACATTGCATTGATACCGCGAGGCGACTAAGCGTCTCGAACAGCATTGTTCGTTCGTCTACTCCGGATGATCGGATTTCTTCGGGATGAGACATAAACGCTTCCTGAATTTGCAAAACAATACGGGAAGGTGTTAAACACAGGTGTTTAACGGGTGGGGAACTGCTCACGATAATACACTACAGCCCCCGTCTCGTCAATGTGTTACATCGTGTTGGATAGTCCACAGTATGCCATGTGGGTACGTCGCTCGTCAACCGTAGCGCTCCCGCTGCGTTATGGGCGGCCCCTATCCCTTCACAGCACCTTCGGCGATGCCTTCGAGAAAGGCGTTGCGGGCCACAAGAAAGATGAGGATACCCGGTAGCATGATGATGACACAGGCCGCCGCAAGCAGTTCGTTGTCGTTGCCCGAAAGCTGGTTCTGAAAGTCGAACAGGCCCACGGTAGCGGTTTTCATAGCGGTGCTCGAAAGCAAGATCAGCGCCGTAAGGAAGTCGTTCCAGTTGTACACAAAGTTGATAATCATGACTGAAGTCAGCCCCGGCAGCGCCAGCGGAATGATGATGCGCCAGAGCATCGTCCACAATCCGGCCCCATCAACGGCGGCGGCCTCCTCCAGTTCACGCGGGATGCTCTCGAAGAAGCCCTTCATAATCCAGATACCTAGCGGCACCCCATACGACGCATAGACCAGAATCATAATCAGGTAGGTGTCGCGCAGTTGCAGGTCGCTGGCAAGTTTGTACAGCGGTATCAGGTTGGTGAGGTTGGGCAACATCAGCAGGGCCAGCAGAAACGCCAGCAACGCCCGCCGCCCGCGAAAGCGGAAGCGGGCAAAGGCATAGCCCGCCAGCGCAACACAGAACGTGGTCAGGGCGGCACCGCCGATGCTGTTGATGGCACTGTTCAGGATATAAACCAGAAAGCGGCTATTTGAGAGCAGGCGGGTGTAGTGTCCAAAAAACAGTTGTGATTCGGCATTGAAAAAGCCGCGCCCCAGGGCTGTGCGCGAAGGAGCCAGTGAGGTGAGGATGACATAGCCGATGGGGAACAGCACAATGATGCAGAAGATGATCAGCAGAGTATGCAGCAGCAACGGCTCCAGGCGGCGACGGACCCGACCCGATGGCCCCGCCTGGACAGACGCGGCCCGTGAGTGTGCCTCGATATTGGGAAGTGTGCTCATTGGTCGCCTCGCTTTGCTGGCTCAGTCGCGCAGTACCCGCAGATAAATCAAGGCCAGGATGCTATTTAATCCCAGCATAATCACCGAGAGCGCCGCCGCATAGCCAAAGTTGAAGAACTCAAGCGCCTCGCGGTACATAAACAGGCTCAGTACTTCGGTCGAGCGCCCCGGCCCGCCATCGGTAATAGCCAGAAACATACCCGCCGCATTCACCGCCTGGATCGTCAGGAACAGGACGGTAATAGTAGTGGTGGGGCGCACAAGCGGCCATGTGATATAGCGGAAGCGTTGCCACCCCGACGCGCCATCAATCGCGGCAGCATCGTACAATTCGCTGGCAATGGTTTGCATACCCGCCAGAATGAGCAGCGTCGCAAAGGCCAGCGAGCGCCACACCGTTGCACCAATCACCACGCCCATCGCACCCGCACCACTGGCAAGAATAGGCGTTTCACCAACCAGTGGGGCCAGCCAGTTTTGCAGCAGGCCAAACTGTGGCAGGAACAGCCAGCGAAACATAATGCCCGATACAATCTCGGAGAGCATCCAGGGAACAAAGATGATGACCATATACACTGTGGTTCCCTTCAGGCGGCGATTGAAGATTATCGCCAGCAGGAAGGCCAGCACCACGGTGATTAGGACAAAAAAGAACCCGAACGTTAGCGTATTCCACAGGCTTTCCCAGAAATCGTTGCGAAACTGGAAGCCGTCGGTGTCGAGAATGTTGCGGTAGTTCTCAAAGCCAATGAATTCAAGCGCCCCCCGGCGGCTGCGGTTGAGGCTCAGCCAGAAGCTATACCACGTTGGGTAGAGCGTTACCAGAGCAATCAGCACGAAAGCCGGCGCAATCAGCAGGTATGGGGTCAGTTTGTTGTGGCGCATAGGGTGCTCCTCGCGTGCCGGGTGGCGCAATAATCGGGTGGTGTGCTGGCTTTGCTCCCATACGCCTAGGCGCGAGGCCAGCGCGCCAACCCTGGCTTACCAGAAGCGCTGCAAAACATCGTCCTGTGCTTCGGTCAGGTGCTCCTGAATATCAATGGATGGGTCGAGCATGATTTCCTGAATGGCAATCGCCAACGCATTCAAGCTTTCCACATAGTACGGGCTTTGCTCCATAAAGCGGCCCTGTGCGGCCATCAGGGTGCTGGCCTCCACAAAGAACGGGTCATCAAACTCGCCGACTTCGAGCGCTGCCGTGCGGGTGGGGATGCCCACCTGGGCCGCGCTCCAGGCTGCCAGCAATTCCGGCTCCATAAACTGGTCGATCCACAGTGCCGCGCCGCCCGCGTTGCGTGCCCCCATCGGCACAACCCAGTTCTCGGCAACCAAGAAAATGCTCGGATCATTGCCGTTGAAGCTCAGGCCACCCGCAATGCCAACCGCACCTGCATCCAGTTGATCATCCAGTTCGGGCACAAACAGCACCGACCACGTGCCGCCCCGGAAGGATGCCGCGCTGCCGTCGATCCAGGGTGCTTCTGCCGCCGCAAAGTCGCCCGTCAGGATGACTTCGGGCAGGTAGTCGTTGGCGAACATGTCGCGCCCGAACTCCAGCACCTCCACTACCTGCGCATTGGCCCACACGGGCTTGCCCTCGGCATCAAAAATCTGGCCGCCATTAGAGTAAATCCACTGTGCCCATGTCAATTCGACCGCTGCATATTCGCGGTTGGCAAAAAAGCTGCTCATAAACTGATCGTTTGCGGCCAGTTCGGGCGCTGCTGCCAGCCATGCTTCGCTGGTAGTGGGGAAGCCATCCGGAAAATCGGCGGTGCGGTAGTAGGTGATGCTGCTGCGTACCAGATTGCTAATACACACTCGCTCGCCATTGTACACACACGCGACAATATCGGTATAGCTCATATCGGCAATCCAGGGCGCATCGGCTGCGGGGAAGAGCCGATCTAATGGCATCAGTGCGCCAGCATCCAGCAGCGAGGGGATGTGCTGGCTGCCTGCCTCAACCAGATCGGGCACATCGCCGCCCGATGTAACCGCAAGCGCCAGTTTGGGTGCAAGCTGATCCCAGGCGACTTGCTCGTATTCAACCGTGATGCCAGTTGCGGCTTCAAAGTCGGCAATGCGCTGGTTCATCAAGACGCTCGGCGGGTTCTCGGCATTGGTCAGGTCGTGCTGCCCCCAGATGCGGAGCGGCTCGTCTGGTGTGGGGATCGGGCGGCCGGCCTGGTCGGGCGACTCAGTGGCTTCGGGCACCACCCCAGTCGGCACCGCCGGGGCACCGCCCCCACCACAGCTTGCCAGCAGCAGGGCCGTCAGCACCAGCGCCACAACAAACGACAATCCAGCATGCTTTGTGTTCATCGACTACAGTTCTCCTTGCTACTCTCGCAATGATATAGAGTATGAATAACAAGATCGTATTGGCAGGTTGTGGCAGCGTGCCCGGAGCCAGAGCGCGAGGTGGACATCACAGGTAAGCGTGAAGAGTACGATGGGGTACAGGGCGTGCGGCATTGCAGCGGGGCCTGGTGTGCTGACCATATGGCGCTATCGAGCTATTGGTATCATCCTGCACGCTGATTGAAGCATTACACAGGAGAATAATCCAGAATTGGTTCGGGCACTCCTGAATAATAGTTACCGTCTACCAAGCATCTCCAGGCCACGGCGGGCATAGGCGTTGGCAGGGTTAATTTCGAGCACATTTTCGAGCGCGATCTGCTGATCGTCGGGGCTATCGACGGCTCCACTGAGCCAGAGCCAGCCTTCTTCGCTCTGTTCGTCGGCCTCCACTACCTGCAAGAGCAAGTTGCGGGCATACTCTTGATCGCCCGCAAGCAGGGCTTGCACCGCATCATAAAGCCATTCAGCCATCTGGTTCTGGTCTGGTTGCATCAGGTTCACTCACTACACTGAAAAATATGCCTCCTTATATTATAGCCAATTTTGAAAAACTTTTCATATGTAAGTTTCAGGCAATGTGGGAGCGCGAGCGCGGGGGGCGGGGCCATAGCACTACCCGTCACCGAGAGGTTTATGAACCTCCAGCCACTCATCACAACGCCGCGTATCACCCCGGCGCTGATGAACATTTACAAAGCTTATAGCCTGAATAGTTTTGCGCTTTGCGCTTTGCGCTTCCCACATCGCCCAGTCGAGCAGCAAGCCCAGCGTGCGCCCATCCGGGGCGGTAAAGGTGGGGCTATACAGTTCGATGGTGGCTCCAGCGGGCACCAGAAGCTCAACAATGCGCCAGTCTGGTGTGGCATCAACCGATTGGCAGTGCGCTGCCACACACACCTGCACGGGTACACGCGCCGCGTTGGGGTGGGGCGCTGCCAGCCGCAGCCGTACCAGTTGCGCCGTGTCGGTGGAATAGCCAGAACGGAGCCGCGCCTGCCCATCAGTCCAGCGCACCGTTGCGCCTGCCAGTTGTTCGGCGGGGTAAACACCCGCCACATAGCCGATATCTAGACCATTGCCAATATCAACAAAGCTGGTCGGCAGGGGCGCGAGATGTTGCCAACCCCATTCGAGCACGTCACGCTCGGCAACATTGGTGCCCCGAAAGGCGCGGCGGGCCGCTTCCATATTCCCCAGGCGGCGCTCGACATCGCCGAGGCGCGTGCTAGCCGGGATATAAAGCCGTTCGGTGCGGGTGGCCTTGCTGTAGTTCAGTTGCGCCTCGGCAAGGTCACCCTGCGCCAGTGCTGCATTGCCAAGCGCAATAAAGGCATCGGCGGTGCGGCGATAGCTGAGCGCAGTACGGTAGAACTGCGTGGCAGTGGCAGCATTGCCAAAGTCGTAGGCGCGATTACCAAGCCACAGATACCAGCTTTTGCCCGCGCCGCGCCGCGCCCAATCCCAGGGGTAATGGAGGAGCACTGTGCTGCTGATTGTGGCAATCAACAGGGTGCTTGTCAGCACCAGACCGCCGCGCAGCAGCCGTGCCCCGCGTTGGCGTGGCGGCGTGGCGGGCATCGGTTGCTGCCGTACGGTGCGCCAGATCGCAAGCATTCCAACCGCTGCCAGCGGTATCAGCAGGGTAAAAAAGAAATGACGGTAGCGGCTCTCGCCCGTGGGTGAGCATTGTGATAGGTGGAATGTAAGCCAGCCACAGCAGCGGCAGCGCCAGCGGCCACAGCCAGCGCCAGCGTTCGACGGCCCACCACGCCCGCCAGAGCAGCCACGCCGCGCCAACAATGCCCGCAATGGCGATGATCAGGTACAGCAGATCATCAAACAGCAGCGCTGCAATAAACAGCAGCGGCGGCGGGTCGGCGTAGTAGGTCGCCATCAGGAAGCGATCCTGGATGGGCCGCACCCGCCACAGATAGACCCAGTTGGGGTACAGCTTGCGGAGCAGAATAGCGGGGTCTTCCTGGAGCCGCTCCGTGCCGCGTCGGGTTGCTTCATCGGCGCGGTCTGCCGGATTGGGGATCTGTTCGAGCGTGGCGAAAATCTCGGCCATACTCTCGCGTGGCTCGTTGAAGGCCCACATATTGTAGGAAAAGCCCGTCTCAACCAGAATGCAGCTTCCGTATGCCGCGCAGTTGCGCAGCGTCCACGGGGCGATAGGGGCCGCCACTGCCACGCCAAACAGCAGCGCCGCAAGCACGCGGGTGCGCCAGCCGTGCAGCGCAGGCGACAGCACCAGCCACACCAGCACAACCGGCACAAAGGCCAGCGGCAGCGAGCGGGTGAGCACGGCCAACCCGTAACACAGGCCCGCCGCCAGCAGCAACCCCGGCGCAAGGCGGGCGGTGCGGTACCAGCAGAGCAGCAGCACCACCGCCAGCGTAAACAGAAAACTGAATAGCGTTTCGGCCATATACAGGCTGGCAAAAGTGCCAAGCGTCAGCAGGACCGCCGCCAGCAACGCCGCAAGAGTGGGGGCGTGACGCACGGGTGTGCCCTGCCGATTGCCGAGCAGCAGCACTGTCAGCACATATACCAGCACCACATTGGCGATACTCAACACGATATTGGGTAACGCTGCCAGATGCAGATTGCCGCCCGCCAGCCAGAGCGACCCCGCCAGCCAGAGCGGATACAGTGGCGCACGTAGCCAGTGGTAGTGCTCGTAGAAGACCCACCCGCGCCCCGCCAGCAGATCGTGCGCGACGGCAATATATTCGATCTCGTCGTTGGCAGGCTGATGCAACGGCTGCGCCCACAGCGCGAGCCGGATCGCAAGGGCCAGCAGGACAACCAGCCACAGACCAGGATGCGAGCGGAAGCGTTGCAGGTTCAACGGATGTACGGGGGATTCAATTCTTCGCTGGTACAGGTAAGCATATAAATGACTCGTTCGGCAATACGGGTGCTGCGGGAGGCAATCGCTGCCATACCATAACTTGCTTCAATCAGCAGTTCCGGTGAGCAGGTCGGGTAATGCTCGGTCGGTGTCGCTCGAAGCTGACCGAGCAAGGTATGGGCGCGGCGGTCGAGCTTGCCAAGCGTCCGGGCGAGTTCAACATCTTGCTGCACAAAGGCTTCGCGTCCGGTCTGAAGCATCGTGTGGAGCAGCATCGATAGTTCGCAGGCGGTATCGGGGAGGGTGGGGGCTGCCGTGGCCAGTGTCCGCCGCCCCAGCGTTACCGCGTCGTCGGCGATTGTTTCCAGGTCGGATGCTATCGAGGGGATTGCCAGCACCAGCCGCAGGTCGAAGGCCACGATGGGTTGCTGGGTTGCCAGCAGGCTCAGCACTTCGTGCTCGATGTAACGGCGGTTGCGATGCACTTGCGGCTGCTGCGCCACTACCCACGAGGCGGGGGTGGTCTGTCCACTATGCATACTCGACAGGGCACGGCTACACATCTGCTCGACCTCTTCCCACAGGCGTAGCAGTTCAGCACGCAAACTTTCGATGTGGTAAACAAAACGCTTACGGATCGGGAACAACATGTTACCTTTTTACTAAGTATGCCGCTTATATGCAGTATACCACAGGGCCTCGTGGCGATGGGGGCACCGAAGCGCAAAACTGGCACGCAGTTTGCGTCCATTGCCCGCCACTCACGGGCAGGTCGCCGATACTGCCGCCGCGTCGATGATAATGCCCAGCGTGCGCCCATCCGCGCTGGTGCGGTCGTAATCGCGTGGGGTGAAGGTGGGGCTACGTAGTTCAACAATCAGTTCGCGCTGCACCGTGTTGGGCAATGGTACGCCGTAGGTCTGCCAGCCCTGCGCGACCGCCAGCCGTTCGACAGGTTGCCCATTGAGCACAAGAGTAACGGGTACTGGCGCACCCACAATGGGGCGACCTGCGCCCATGTGCAACACAAGACAGCGCCCCTCGGCAGGAACAGCCAGCCGTAGCCGAGCATGGCCCGTCGTCCAGCGCCAGTCGATAGCCAGCCCCGAAGCGGCCTCGGCAGTGTGGAAGCCCTGAATAAAGCCCAGATCGAGGCCATTACCAATATCGAGGGTGCTGGTGGGCGGGGTGCTGAAACGGGGCCACGCCCACGCCTGCAAATCCTGGAGCGCCGCCGTTTCGTAGGTGGTCAGTTCCGCCCGTGCCGCCGCTTCATTTCCCTGGCGGCGCAGCAGATCCCCAAGCAGCAAATGGGCATACGGGTGCGCGGGCAGCGTGTCGATGGCAGCCCGGAGCCGTTCGGCGGCGGCGGTCGGGTCGTCCGTAGCAAGCAAGGCCTGTGCCTGTGCCACCTGCGCCAGCGCCGAGCCGGGGTCGTGAGCCAGCGCACGGGTTGCTTGCTGATAGGCCGCCGCGTGGTTGTTGGTCTGGAGTGCTTGCTCGGCCTGTGCCAGGTGCCAGTGCTTCCAGCCGATATTCCATGCCAGTGTCGGGTAGGGACGATGCAGCAACATCAGCAGCACGATTGCCGCAATCGGCAGCAGCGCCAGGGTGCGCCAGTGCAACCGCCCCACCAGCAGCAGCGCTGCATAGGGCAGCAGCACCGGAAAAAGCGGTAGACGATAGCGTAGTTCCACGTGAAAGATCATGGTGGTGAGCAGGGTATACAGCGCCCACAGCCCGAAGAGCCATGCAGGATTGGCAAGCACGCCGCGCCACCCGCTCCCCATCCGTGCCGCACTGGTCAGGCCCGCCACGCCTGCCAGCAGCAGCAACAACCAGAGCGCATCGCCAAGCAACAGCCGCAGCCACACCTCAGCAGGCGGCACCCAGATCGACGGACGGTCGCGCATATCGTCGGCATATTCCAGCGCAAAAAACAGCGTGAGTTCGCGCCACGCCTTGCCCGCGAAGTGCTGCGGGTACTCCACAATCGCCGTAATGCCCTGCGCGGTGGCGTGGTGCTGCCGTGCAGCACGGTCGTCGCCCATGGCATATAGCTGCGCCTTGACCACCTCGCGTCCGGCGGGGTCGTTGTCGAGCCACAGATTCTCTGCGCCGGTTGTGTCAATCAGAATGGGTGCGCCATAGGTGCTGTAGTTGCGGGCTGTCCAGGGCGCGACAACGGCTACCGTGCCCACAACAAACAGCAATGCGGGCACAAGGGCGCGGCGCATGCGGGGCAGCGCCCCACACGTGCAGCCCTGCCGCAACCAGCCACAGCGCCCCCAG
>JAAUSQ010000143.1 GCA_012033195.1 Chloroflexaceae bacterium | reverse complement strand
CACCCACCAAAACGATGCGCAGTAACAACGGGTTTGCAAGCGGTTTGAACACCAGCTTGACAACCTCACGGGGAAGCACGTATGATCCCCGCAGCAAGTGGCAGCTTAACAACAGCATACTGTTGACAGATCAGCAAAATCAACAAACCAATCGTCAATTCAAACAGTAACACCAAACAAGCAACACAACAGCGACACGGTACCGGTCAGCCGGTGCCGTCCAGAGATCTTACGGAGAGTTTGATCCTGGCTCAGGATGAACGCTGGCGGCGTGCTTAACACATGCAAGTCGAACGGGAAGCCGCCTTCGGGTGGCGGAGAGTGGCGCACGGGTGCGTAACACGTAGCTGACCTGCCTCGAAGTTGGGGATAACGGCTGGAAACAGGCGCTAATACCCGATAAGCTCCCGGTAACTAGAGGACGGGGAGAAAAGCGCATGCGCTTCGAGATGGGGCTGCGGTCCATCAGCTAGATGGTGAGGTAACGGCTCACCATGGCAACGACGGATAGGGGGCCTGAGAGGGTGACCCCCCACACTGGCACTGAGACACGGGCCAGACTCCTACGGGAGGCAGCAGTGAGGAATATTGCGCAATGGGCGAAAGCCTGACGCAGCGACGCCGCGTGGACGATGAAGGCCTTCGGGTCGTAAAGTCCTTTTCTGCGTGACGAGACAAGGACGGTAGCGCAGGAATAAGTCTCGGCTAACTACGTGCCAGCAGCCGCGGTAAAACGTAGGAGGCAAGCGTTATCCGGAGTTACTGGGCGTAAAGAGCGTGTAGGCGGCAGTGTAAGTGGCTTGTGAAAGCGCCCGGCTAAACTGGGCGAGGACAGGTCAGACTGCACAGCTAGAGGACGATAGAGGGGTGCGGAATTCCGGGTGTAGCGGTGAAATGTGTAGAGATCCGGAGGAACACCAGTGGTGCAGACGGCGCCCTGGGTCGTACCTGACGCTGAGACGCGAAAGCGTGGGGAGCCAACGGGATTAGAGACCCCGGTAGTCCACGCTGTAAACGATGCAGACTGGGTGTCCATTCGGCGACAGTCGAAGGGGTGCCGCAGCTAACGCGCTAAGTCTGCCGCCTGGGGAGTACGGTCGCAAGGCTAAACTCAAAGGAATTGACGGGGGCCCGCACAAGCAGCGGAGCGTGTGGTTTAATTCGAGGCTACACGAAGAACCTTACCTAGGCTTGACATACACGTGGTAGTGAACCGAAAGGGGAACGACCTTCGGGAGCGTGTACAGGTGCTGCATGGCTGTCGTCAGCTCGTGTCGTGAGATGTTCGGTTAAGTCCGGCAACGAGCGCAACCCACATTCTTAGTTGCCAGCAGTTCGGCTGGGCACTCTAAGAAAACTGCCCGTGATAAGCGGGAGGAAGGTGTGGATGACGTCAAGTCCTCATGGCCCTTACGGGTTGGGCTACACACGTGCTACAATGGTGGTGACAGTGGGTTAATCCCCAAAAGCCATCTCAGTTCGGATTGGGGTCTGCAACTCGACCCCATGAAGTCGGAATCGCTAGTAATCGCGTAACAGCATGACGCGGTGAATACGTTCCCGGGCCTTGTACACACCGCCCGTCACACCATGGGAATTGGGTCTACCCGACGACGGTGCGCCAACCCGCAAGGGAAGCAGCCGGCCACGGTAGGCTCAGTGACTGGGGTGAAGTCGTAACAAGGTAGCCGTAGGGGAACCTGCGGCTGGATCACCTCCTTTCTAAGGATGTCTTCACCAGGGGATCTTCGGATCGCCTACAGAAGACACTTAGCAGAGACTAGTCATAGTCTCAAAACGCGGCCAGGCCGTCCTCATATCCCTTCGAAGATAACGCCAGACCTGCCGGTCTGTTATGGGTCGGTAGCTCAGGTGGTTAGAGCGCACGCCTGATAAGCGTGAGGTCGGAGGTTCAAGTCCTCCTCGACCCACCAATGACCCGCAAATGAAGATCACATCATCAAGGACATCTGCGGATGTGTTTGATCGTCTGATCTTCAGACGACGGCCAAGTCACCCGCAAGGATGACGGCCTAAGAAATTGACATCGTTTAGAGTGAGAAACATCAGTATCATCTGGCGCCCGAGTATGGGGATGCCTAGGGGTTCGACCCCAGGAGATGATATTGTTCCAAGTCTAGTACACTAACCGAAATGTTCCGCCCCCAGGGGTGGGACGGGAAAAATGTATGACTTCTGACTGGAAAGCGCGCCTCGCAGTGATGCGGGTCGCGTCGGTGGCATCGGGCGGCTTTATTGCGGCGGCACGCAATCCGGTTCCGGCCTCGTACGTGCGCGATAATGCCGCGCTTGGCTCGGTATCGCTGGCAATCGACCTAGGCAAGACGATGCTTGCTGCTGCTGACGGTGGCGGCGCGGCGGTTGTCGATGCGGTCGTGCAGCAGCTTGATGGCGAACTCCTCGGCACGGGCACGTCCGTACGGTTGAGCTTGAGACACGCGGCGGCTTCGACCACGCCCGCTTCGTGATTGAGACCGCCGGCGAACCGCTGACGATTTATATCTTGAACGAACATATGGCCGTTGAGCGTGGCGGGCAGCGGTTGAGTAGCTACCCCGACCTGATCTCAGTTTTATCGCTGGAGACAGGCCACGCCATCGCCGTTGAGCATACCGAAGTGGGGCAGCAGGTCGCTATCCTGAAGGTTGATTATTCCAGGCTGCCACTTGCGAGCAGTTCAAAAGACCCGATTGCCTACCGCGAAGTTGCCGAGCTTATGGGCATCGCGCTAGAGATCCCGACGGCACTTGGCAGGTAGGTAGCGGTCGATGTAGTGATCCTGATCGAGTGATGCGAGTGTGGGGAGGGTGTCACCTGTTCAAACATATGGGCATACACTTTTGAAGGGAAGCACAAAGCATGGCGGAATTAAAACCGGGAGGAATCACTATTCGATTAGATCAGGGGATTGTGCTCAATGGTGAGGACTGTACAATTGAAGATATTTATCAGATAGCATACAAGCAAGTGCCGGTGTATGTTGCCGATGAGTGCTGGACGCGGGTGCGACAGGCACGCGAGGTGGTCAACCGCATGCTCGCGCTGGAAGAGCCAGTCTATGGCCTGAATACCGGGCTTGGCTCGCTCAAAAAGTTCTCACTCAGCGCGGATGAACTGGGCGTGTTCAACCGCGATGTCATCCTATCGCATAGTGTGCCGATGGACACACAGCCGCTTGGTATTGCCAGTGTGCGTGCAGTGATGGCAAGCCGTATCAATGGCCTGATCCGGGGCGGCACGGGTGTACGGCCCGAACTGGTGCAAATGCTGGTTGATATGCTTAATCGAGGCGTGTACCCGATTGTCCACGGGCGCTGTGTGTCGGTCGGTGAGTCCGATCTGTCGCCGCTGGCGGAGATTGGCCTGGTGATGATTGGCGAGGGCAATGCGTTTTATCAGGGCCAACTGATAAGCGGGCGCGAGGCCCTGACGCGGGCGGCTTGCATCCGCTTGTGCTGCAACCCAAAGAGGGCCTAGGCTTGATCAGCGCAAATGCCCATAGCGTGGGCAGCGGGGCGCTTGCCATCTACGAAGCCCGTCAGCTTATTATGGGGTTTGAGCAGGCCGCCACGCTTTCGATGGAGGCGTTCCGCGCCAACCTGAATATCTTGCACCCGCATAGCATTGCTGCACGCCGCTTCAACGGACAGCAGCAGAGCGCCCGTCATTTGCGGTCGATGCTCTTCGGCAGCGACCTATTCAAGCCAGGGATGGCCCGCAACTTGCAAGATCCGCTGAGCTTCCGCTGTGTGGCGCAGGTGTTTGGTGCAGTACGTGATACGCATGCCTATGTTACACAGACGATTGAGCATATGCTGAATAGCTCGGTGGATAGCCCGCTGACACTGGTTGAAGAAAGTACGCTCATTTCAACGGGCAACTTTGAGAGTACCAGTCTATCGCTCGGCTTCGATCAGCTTCGGCTGGCGCTGCATCGGCTGGTGCTGATGAGCACACAGCGCCTGAACAAATTGCTCTGGCGCGAGTTCAGCGGGCTACCATCGGCGCTCAACGATGCCACCGATGGCAGCCACCGCCTGGGTATGCTCTATAATAATCTATCGCGTTCGGCGGCAGTACTCGCGGCGCACTCGCAGACCACGGCGCTCCCCGCGAGCCTGAGCTATACGCCCGAAATTACCGAGGGGATTGACGACTATGCGAGCATGTCGCCCATCTCGCTGAACCGTACCTGGACAATGTTATGGGTTGCCAAGCGCAGCATCATTCTTGAATTGTTGATTGCGAGCCGCGTCATCACCGTGCTTGAAAACGCAGGGCAGTTGCATCGGCTTGGGATTGGCACGGCCCGCCTGAACGAGTGGCTGCAAACCTTAAAGGCGACGTATGGATTGGAAGAGGGGGCCGGGTCGCTCGAACATTTGATGCGCGACTTCAACATGGAAACAATGCTGCTGCAACCCGGCAGCGAACCGGCGTATACCTAGACGCTCACCACCCTGGCAGGGAGTATGTTATGGAAGTATTTGTTGAGGCTTTTGCGTATGCCACCGAAAACATGGGCGAACTGTGGAACGCCCTGCTGCGCCACCTGTTGCTGGTCGCTACGGCGCTGGGGGTGGGAGTGGCGGTGTGTGTGCCGCTTGGCGTATGGACGGCCCGCTCGCGGTTTGCATCGGCAACCTTTATCAATTTGTTTAACACGTTACGCGTCATCCCTAGTCTGGCGATCCTGTTTCTAGCGCTGCCCTACTTTGGCCTGTCGTTTGAGTCGGCAGCCATCGCCCTGACGATCCTTGCTCTGCCACCGATTCTGATCAATACTGATGCAGCCTTTCGCAACATCAACCCGGCAGTGCGCGAGGCAGCACGCGGTATGGGCATGGGTGGCCTGGATACCTTCTGGCAGGTCGAGTTTCCGCTGGCGCTGCCTGTTATTCTGGCTGGTATCCGCACCTCACTCGTTGAAGTAATTGCCAGTGCAACCCTGGCGGCGTTTATCGGGGCGGGGGGCTTGGGCGATTTTATTGTGCTTGGTTCACAACTTCGCAATGAGGCGATTCTGCTTGTGGGTGCTATTCCGGTGGCAATTATGGCGGTGCTGGCCGAAGTGGGGATGAGTTCGCTCCAGAAGGCGCTCGAAGTTCCCGCCTGAACACCAGTAGAAGAACGCGGCGGCGGCTCGCACAAACGAGCCGGTTTCTGGTATGCTACATACACACTAACACTATGTGGCCTGCGGGCCACTCAAAGGAGATGTATCCAATGCTGCGAAAGCATGAGTTATCACTTCTATCGCTTGTCCTCGCGCTGGTTATGATGCTGGCGGCGTGTGGCGGTGGTGCGGCACCGGCTCCGGCAGAAGAAGGTGCTCCGGCAGAAGCAGGTACCCCGGCAGAAGAGGGCGCTCCAGCAGAAGCGGGCGACACAGGCGGTGCTGGCACAACGATCAACGTCGGTTCAAAAGATTTTATTGAGCAGTTTATTCTGGGCAATATGTATGCCCTGCTGCTCGAAGAGGCCGGGTATACCGTTGAGCGCAAGCTCAACCTCGGTGGCACAGATGTTGCACAGGCTGCGTTGGAAAGCAGCGAAATTGACCTCTACCCCGAATACACGGGCACGGCGCTGCTCACCGTGCTGAGCCTGCCTGTCAGCAGCGATCAGGAAGAGGTGTTTACTCTGGTGTCGGAAGGCTACCAGGAGCAGTTTAACCTGACATGGCTGGAGCCGGCCCCGATGAACAACACCCAGGCGCTGGCGATGACTCGTGAGCGCTCCGAAGAGCTTGGCATTACCACCATCTCGGATATGGCAGCCCAGGCCAGCGAACTGGTGATGATTGGCCCTGCCGAGTTCCGCGAGCGTGCAGACGGCCTGCCCGGTTTGCAGGAAGCGTATGGCAATTTTGAATTGCAGGAATACCTCGCGGTAGACCCCGGCCTGCGCTACCGTGCGCTGGTCGATGGTGAGGGTGATGTGGTGGTAGCGTTCGGCACCGATGGCGAAATTGCGGCATTTGATCTGGTGCTGCTCGAAGACGATCAGAACCTCTTCCCGCCATATCAGGTAGCTCCGGTGGTACGCGCAGAAGTGCTCGAAGCCAACCCAGAGATTGTTGAGGTGCTGAATCAGCTTGCGCCGCTGCTGACCGATGACACGATGCAGCGCCTGAACAACGAGGTAAGCGGCAACCAGCGTGAGCCGGACGAAGTGGCCCGCGAGTTTCTGGTGGAGCAGGGTCTGATTAGCGAGTAACGAGTATCGCAGAGAGGCAGGGGGCAGCGTGCGCGTGGTGCCACCGGAAGCGCCGCTGCCCGCTCTGGTTATCTGTGGCCAGTGAGGAGGCGTAGACGTGGGCAATATAGAACTTATCAATGTATCAAAGCAGTTTCCGGGTGCGCCGCGCCCTGCCGTTCGTGATTGCAGCCTGGATGTTGAGCAAGGGTCGTTTGTGGTGCTGCTTGGCCCTTCGGGATGCGGCAAAACGACCCTGCTCAAGATGGTTAATCGGCTGTACGAGCCGACGGGCGGGCAGATCCTGATTAACGGGGCCGACATCCGCGAGATCAAAGTCACCACGCTACGGCAACGCATCGGGTATGTTATCCAGCAAACCGGGCTTTTTCCCCATATGACCGTGGCGCAGAATGTCGCCGTCGTGCCGCGTTTGCTCGGTTGGGAACGCGACCGCATCGACGCACGGATCGATGAACTGCTGCGGCTGATCAAACTGGCTCCCGAAGAATACCGCAACCGTTACCCCTCGCAGTTATCGGGCGGGCAGCAGCAGCGCGTCGGGTTGGCGCGGGCGTTGGCAGGCGATCCGGAAGTGATGCTAATGGATGAGCCATTTGGGGCAATTGATGCCATTACCCGCACCAGCCTGCAAGATGAGATGCTGCGTCTGCAACGCCAACTCAAAAAGACCATTCTGTTTGTGACCCACGATGTTGAAGAGGCACTGCGGCTGGCTGATAAAATCGTTGTGATGGACTTCGGCAGCATTGTGCAATACGATACGCCGTTCCATATCCTGACCAACCCTGCCAATGCATTTGTGCATAATCTGGTTGGAGCCGATGACACGGTGCGCCGCCTGAGCCTGCTCCAGGTTGATATGGTGATGAGCCGGACACCCGCCGACTATGCCCACAACGGGCACCCCACGATTGCCGCCAACGACAACCTCCGCAATGCACTCTCGGTGCTGTTGCGAACCGGGGCCGTATCGCTGACGGTGCTGCAAGATGCTCAGCCGGTAGGTGTGCTCACCCTAGACGATATTCGCAGCAATGCGGGCACCAACAATGTTGCAGCGATAGAAAAAGGACACGCCGTATGAACTATCTGCGCAACAACCTCGATGATGTATGGGTGCTGCTACTGGAGCATCTCCAGATGACTGGTATTGCCCTTACAATCAGCCTGCTTGTGGCGGTGCCCATTGGTATCCTGATCAGCCGCTATCGCTGGCTATCGGTGCCTGTGATGGGCACGCTCGGCATTCTGTACACCGTGCCAAGCCTTGCAATGATTGTGCTGATGATCCCGATCTTTGGCTTGAATGCAACATCGGTGATTGTCGCGCTGATTATCTACGCGCAGGTGATCCTGGTACGCAATGTGCTATCAGGCCTGCGCTCCATCAACCCGGCGATCATTGAAGCGGCCTATGGGATGGGTATGAATGCATGGCAGTGCTGGTGGCAGGTGCAGGTGCCACTGGCTCTGCCGATTGTGCTGGCGGGTGTCCGCATTGCAGCGGTGGTTGCGATTGGCATTGCGGCTATCGGGGCCAAATTCAATGCGGGCGGGCTGGGTACGCTGCTCTTTAATGGCATTGCACTGGGCCGCGAAGACCAAATCATCGCCGGTTCGCTGGTGCTGGCCATCTTTGCGCTGCTGGTCAACTCGGCGTTGCGCACCCTCGAATGGCTGGTTGATCCACAGACACATATCAAGCGCGAAGAACAACGCCAGCGTCGCCTGTCGGTATCGCAGCCCACGCGGTGAGAAACCTTATGCAGAACAGTTACTTTATCGGTACCACCAGTACCAAAGCGATTGTATTTTCTTCGGCGGGCACCAGCAAGGGCAGCAGTTCGCGTGAATACCCGCTGCTCACACCGTAGCCGTTGCGGGCCGAACAAGACCCGGAAGCGGTCTTTACAGCCGTCATCGATGCTACTCGCGCAGCTATTCGTGATGCCACTGCTGCTCGAAGCAATTCAGACGGCTAACTTGAGCGAGACGCTGACCAGCTATCAGCAGCAGTACACCCGTCAGGAACATCGCGCCCAGCGTGCAAGCCAGCGTTGAGTGTGGCTCTGTGCTAGCTGGGCATATTCCATCTTTTGGCCGATGGCGCTGTATCAGAACAAGCTATACTGAAACAGTAGCTATCGGGACGCAAGGCGGCTGGTGTTGCCGTGCAGATAAAGCCATCGCGCCTCTGCAAGGGCAGGGTTCGATTCCCTGGCGTTCCACCACCCACCACCGTGACCCTCGCGCTCCCTTTCTGGTAAGCAGGGGGCATCTTATACTCACCACAGCCCCTCTACTCAGACAGAAATCAGGGAAACATCGCATCCATCATGGAGCAGGTGCTTGCCCATGAATAAGCAGACTATGCTCCAACGCTGGTACAATAATAAAAGAGGCTTTCTTCTTGCGCTGTTGAACAACCTGGTCAGGAGCATTGTCCATGGCGTTGAAACAACTGGTAGGGTGGCTGCTCAGCGTGTGGCTGCTGGCAGCCTGCGCCACCACATCCCCTGCACCAACTGCTGAACCCTCCCCATCGCCTGCAAATACAGCCGCTCAACCATCTGTAACCGACGAACCACCCCCCACCGAGCCTGCCGCTACCCTTGCCGCCGCACCCGAACTGGAATTACCAGATGGCTTTCAGGCCAGCATCTACGCCGCAGGGCTGGTCGGCCCCTCAGCAATGGCATTCGGGCCAGATGGAGCGCTGTATATAACGCAGCTTGGCGGCGGCGAAAATGCGGGCGCTGGGCAGATTGCGCGGGTCGCACAACCGGGTGCAGCGCCCGAAATACTGCTCGAAGACCTGTTCAAGCCAACTGGTCTGGTGTGGCGCGGCGATACGCTCTGGATCGTGGCGGGACGTGATATTCTGCGTACCAGTATGGACGATAATACAATGCTAGCTCCGCCCGAAACGGTGCTGACCGACCTGCCCTACAATGGGCGCTCAAATGGGCAGATTACACTGCTGCCCGACAATCGCTTGATCTTCGAGGCGTCTGGTTCGGTACGCAACCCCGACTCAGGCGTGTTGCTGGTCCTTGATCCAGAAACAAGCAATACACCCGCTGTGCTGGCATCTGGGCTGAAAGGAGCCTATGACCACGCCGTTGATCCAGCAACGGGCACGATCTACACGGTAGAAATTGGCGACGACCGTATGAACGGGCAAGCCCCGCCAGAAGAAATCAATGTGATTGAAGCAGGAGCCGATTATGGCTGGCCGGTGTGTTATGCCGATCAGCAACCGGCCCGCGACCGGGGCGGCACACCAGAGCGCTGCGCCACCACCGCGCCGCCGCTGGTGCTGTTTGAGCCAGGGGCAACTATGACTGGATTGGAATATTATACCGGGGCCGATTTCCCACCCGACTACCGCAACGTGCTGTATACCGCACTCTGGAACGGCGACCCGCCCCATGTGGCACGAGTTATGCTGAGTGAAGCAGCAGGGCGCATCGCGGGCAGCGCCGAGCCATTTGTGCAGGGGTTGGGCCGCCCGATGGATGTGCTGACCGACCCGACTGGCGGGTTGCTGGTGCTCGACTATGAGCGCGGTACCGTCTACCGGGTGACAGCAGAATAATTGCACGATAGCATAGGAGAGATAAAGAGCGGATGCTTACTGCCTCTGCTCACGGTGGCAATATTGTACCCCGATTTTCCCGCTTGACACTATTCCTATACTGGGCGATACTATAACTAGTCACAGAATGAATAGTCAGAACCTGAGCATAAGGAGGCATCAATGCAGGTCAGCGCACGCAACCAGCTAGCCGGAACGGTGAAAGAAATCAAGCAGGACGATATTATGGCAGAAGTGACGTTACAGCTTGCCGACGGTGTCGAACTTGTTGCGGTCATCACTGCATCCTCGGCACAGCGCCTGAATATTAGCGTGGGCAGTCAGGTGTATGTCATTGTCAAGTCTACCGATGTGATGATTGGTGCCGATTAACGCCCATTACTCAGCCAATAGGAACAACCAATGAGTCCGCGCTACGCGCCCCCCCTGACAATTGAGCATGCCCTGCTTGGCCTGCTCGATGAGCAACCGCTGCACGGCTACGATCTGTATCAGCGTTTGCTGGCCCCCGATGCGCTCGGTACAGTCTGGCCGCTCAAGCAGAGCCAGTTTTATGCCCTGCTCAGCAAGCTCGAACAGGCTGGCTACCTCACCATCACCCAGGAACAACCGGGCGGCTACCCGCCACGCAAGATGCTCCACCTCACCACACAGGCGCGGCGGCGTTTCAGGCGTGGCTGACCGGTGCTGTACCTCCCTCCGAGGACACACAGCGTGAGCTATTGGCGCGGCTCTTTTTTGCGCAGCGCAGCGCTGGCGATGCAGTGCAGGCGCTTGTCGAGCGGCAGCGCGCCGCCAGCATTGCCGAACGCACTACACTGCACGTGCACCTGCATCGGCTCCCCACGGGCGCACAGTATCAAACGCTGGTGTTGCAGTGGCGGCTCCGGCAGGTCGAGGCCGTGATCGGCTGGCTCGATGCCTGTGCCGCACCACAGCCCGGTACCGCACTCGTGGCCTATCCCATCGCTGCCCTGACGGACAGCGCCAACCCGATGCTGGCACATCAGTTTGTTGCATATGTCTGCTCCTCAGCGGGGCAGCAGGTACTGGTACAGCACGGCTTTATCGCCGCCGATACCACCGCCGCCCCACCTGCCGCCCCCCACACCCTGCCCACCGAGCCAGCGCCGCGTGTGCTGCGGGTCTTTGCGGCAGCCTCGCTGACCAGTGCCTTCGAGGTGCTTGGTGCGGCATTCGGAACCCAGCACCCTGGAGTTGAGATTATCTTTTCGTTTGCCGGGTCGCACCATCTCGCGCAGCAACTCGCCAATGGCCCACCCGCTGATGTATTTGCGGCGGCCCACCGCACCTCTATGGATGCCGCTATTCAGATGGGGCGGGTGCAGACGGGTAGCGAGCGCATCTGTGCCTACAATCGGCTGGCAGTGGTAACGGGCCGCACCAACTCGCTTCCATTCCATAGCCTTGGCGACCTTGCACAGCCGGGACGCAGGCTGGTCTTCGGTTCGGATGCTACGGCTGTGGGCCACTATGCGCTCGACTTGCTCGAACAGGTTGACCACGCGGGCGCATTCGGGGCACGTGGCCGGCTGGCCGTGCTGCAAAATGTGGTGGGCTATGCCGCGACACCCCGCGCCGTGCTCGAACGCATCATCGCAGGCGAGGCCGATGCGGGTATTGTTTTTGTATCCGATTACCACAGCGCCGCCGATCAGGTGCGCTCACCGGTGATCTATCCGACCCTGTTACCCTGGAGTCTGTCGTAATCTGTACAGGTAGCTGAGAGGAACTGCATCAATGCGACATATGCTGATTGTGGGATGGCTTGTGATGGTGTTGCTGGCTGGCTGTGGACAGCAGGCCGCGCCCCAAGTGCCCGCCACCGCGCCACAGGCTGAACTGGTCGTTTTTGCAGCGGCCTCGCTGACCAATGCCTTTACTGAGATGGGGCAGGAT
>JAAUSQ010000142.1 GCA_012033195.1 Chloroflexaceae bacterium | reverse complement strand
CCGACAAGGGCACTGGCATGGGCGTGTACGATCTGGCATCACGCACGGTCAACCTGATCGACGGCACCCGCACGCTGGCAACCGAGGCGGGCAAGGACTCCAACTTTACACCAATTATCGAAGGCGAAAGCTATCTGATCGACCTGCCCAATCGGTTGGCCTTCAAGCACGCCCACTCGCGCCAGAACCCCGAAGCCGACTGGGGCACGAATGTGTTGCAGTCTATCGAGTTTGCCTTTTATGTGCTGAACCTGCCAGAGAACTTCGGGCTGATTGTCGGGGGCATCGCAGTCTCGACGGTTACACCGGAAAATACCACCGTTATTGCCGCCAGTGTTTCGAATGGCGCGGCGGCTTCGGTGCGTGCCGCCGAACAGGATACCGAAGGGTTGATCGACGGTATTGCCGTTTCGGAGCCAAACACCAACCCACAAATGACGGTGCCTATGACCATTACGCAGAATGGGCGCTCGTGGTCGGGCGAGAATGTAGGCCGCCCGCTGATTGATTACTATACCTATCTCAATCTGTATCAGGCGTGTGCCAATGTTGCCACCGCCAACGCAGCGGCCCCGCTCAATCTGGTATCGCCCGAACTCGGTGCAAACCGCTGTCAGTCGTTGCGTGATGCTGGCCTGCTCGAAAGCGATACATTGGCAGAACAGGCCGCCGAAGCACAGCAGAAGATCAACGACTATGGCATTCTGGTTGAGCAGAACCTGCTGATGCCGTTCCACTACTTCGCCAACACCGTCGAAAGCATTTCAGTGCTATACACCAACAGCTACGGGCGCTTTGGCGTGGAAGACAATATCTGTGGCTTCAGCTATGCCCAGATCGATGCCACAGGTGTGCCCATCACCGCAACCCAGGCGCTGCTTGCCGCGCAGTTCAGCGACTCCAACGGTATCCCGCCTTCGGCGGGCGTTGCCTTGATCAACGACAACGCACAGGGTGGCCCATCCGAAAACCGCAACTCGGTATCGAGCAACGGGGTGCGCGACCAGAACCTGCCCGGAGCGCTTTGTCTGCGTCGCCTGTACACGGGCGAAGACATTGACGGCAACCCGCTGACGGGTGCCGAGCTTGCGCTGCACGAGCAGGTGGTTGAGGGTGTCGAAGCAATCAAGGTAACGGGCGACCTGCAAGACATTCCGATGGTGATTGTTAACGGGCGCAACGATGCAGTGCTAGCCCCGAACCATGCCTCGCGTGCCTACTATGCCCTCAATCGGGCAGTAAATAGCGATAACACCGTGCGGTACTATGAGATCCTGAACGCGCATCACCTGGATGCCTTCAACGATCTGGCAGGCTACAACGCGTCGTTCATCCCGCTGCACCACTACTACTTCCAGGCACTCGACCTGATGTATGAGCACTTGACCAGCAGCGTAGCACTGCCACCGAGCCAGGTGGTGCCCACTACGCCGCGTGGCCTGACCTCGGTTGGCACCGTGCCGCCAATTACCCGCGCCAACGTGCCGCCGATTGCCGACAATCCGGTTGATGCAGTGCTGATTACTACCGAAGGCGGCACCGATGGTATTACCCTGAATGTGCCCGACTTGGCAACGCTGCCGCTTAGCGTGGCCGCCGACGACCCAACCCCGCTTGGCAGCGCCACCAACCTGACCGCTACGCTGAATGTAGATGTGACATATGCCAGCTATACCTGGGATCTGGGTGATGGCACGATCATCGAGAACGAACCAGCGGGCACGCTCGAATACACCTATGCTGCACCGGGTGTATACACCGTGGGAGTAACCGCAACAACCAGCAGCGGCCTGGCCTTCGGTTCAACGGTGGTAGAGGTGGACGAGGTACTGACGGGCCTGACTGCCGAAAACAGCGGCCCCACCAGTCTGGGCAGTGCCACCGCCTTTAGCGCAACGCTGGAAACGGGCAGCAATGCCACCTTTGTCTGGAGCTTTGGCGATGGCGGCACCGCTACCGGTCCCAACCCGACCTATACCTACGCCAACACGGGCACCTACACCGCAACGGTTACGGCTCGCAATGCAACGGGCACGCTGACCGCCGAAACAGTGGTGACGGTTGAGGATGCGCCGATTGTGGGCCTGACTGCCGAAAATAGCAGCCCGAACCTCTTCGGGCAGACCACCGACTTTACCGCCACTATCAGCACAGGCAGCAATGTGACCTATACCTGGGATTTTGGCGACGGCAACAACAGCCCTGCGACTACTGGCTATCAGGCAGTGCTGAGCGGTGACAACGAGGTACCGCCTATCACTACCGAGGCCAGCGGGCTAACCACCTTTGATTATGACCCGGCGACCCGCGAACTGAGCTATGTTATCAATGTTGAGAACATCGATAATGTAGTAGCGGCGCATATTCATCGTGGCTTTGCAGGCACCAATGGCCCGGTCATCTACTGGCTGTTCGACCCATCGGGGGTACAGGCACCGGGTGGCACGCTGGCACCGGGTAGCCCCATTTCAGGCACCATAACCATCGATGAAGCCACCGCCGCCACACTGCAAACGGACGGGCTGTATGTGAACGTCCATTCAACCGACTTCCCGATGGGGGAGGTGCGCGGGCAGATCTTCGCAACCGGGCAGGCGTCCTACACCTACGAAGACGTGGGCACCTATACCGCTATGGTCACCGCCACCAATAACGTGAGCACGGTTGTTGCCACCACCACAGTTGAAATTGTGGCCTCGATTGGTTCGGGCCTGGTAACGCCCGAAAACGGCGGCGCTATCAGCATTGGCGAAGGCGACGCGGCGATTATTGTCATCTTCCCGCCGGGGGTGGTCGCCGAGCCGGTGACCATCTCGCTGACCCGCGAACTATCGCCATCCGTAGCCTTCGATGGCACCGTGCTGCGGGTGCTGATAATTACTGCACTCGATAGCGAGGGCAATGTGATTGACAACCTTGAACTGAATGGCGACTATACCATCCGATTCCGCTATTCAGATGCGCAACTGTCCGACCTCGACCTGACCGAAGCGAACTTGCAGGCGTTTGTCTTGCAGGATGGCACGTATGTGGAGATACCACCGGCAACAGCCCTGGCAACCACAGCAGTTGACCCATCTGCTAATCTGGTAACCGTGCTCGCTGATAGGAGCGGCGAATTCCTGGTAGGGACAGCTCAGGCGGGCGGTGGCGCGACCACTGTCTACCTGCCGATTGTTATACGCGGCACCACCGAGTAGCTGCACGTTCGGCTCTGTTCTGGCCCCTCCCAGGTGCGCAGGGGAGGGGTTTTATATATGAGGATAGGCGATAGGCCAGAACCGTCATCGGCGGGCTTTGTGGTAGATTTCTGTCACGGCCCACCAAAAAGCCCCCTCCCGTACAGAGGGGGCAAACTACCACCCAGTACCAGTGACGGTGTTATGGCGCGGGTGTTGCGTCGATATCAGGGTCGGGCGGTACCTGCGTAGTGTCCATCACATCGTCTTCCGTCCATACCTGCTCATTGCCAGCATAGTCGCGGGCACGCACCCGGAAAGCAAAATGTTTGCCTTCGTCCGGGCCAAACCAGGCCGATGTCAAGTCCTGCTGATCAATCCAGAGCCGCCACAACCCACGCGGAAGCTGTCGCACTTCAACATCATAGGTAGCAATGCCGCTCAGGTCGTCCTCGCCGCCCCACTCCACGCGGTAGCCCATGGCTTCGCGGGTGATGTTGACCACACGCGCCACCGGTGCGGCGGTGTCTTCGATGGGCACCCACGCCAGCGCATCGGCCCGGATTGCCTGACCGCTCGCTCCGGCGATGGGGGACAGCCGTATCTGGGCACTGGTGCGCCGTCCGAAGCTGTAGCTCCCCAGCGACACCCACACCCCTTCGCTGTCGGCCTGATTCACCTCAATCTGTTCGGTGCCGCCATCGTGCGAGATGATATAGGCCGCCGCCGAGACTGCCGCCACTTCGCCACACGGCGGAATGTAGGCCCGTACCTCGTAGGTGCCCGTTGCAAGGTTGGGTGTCCAGGTGGCGCGGGCGCTGCTGCCGGCTGCGGTGTTGAACCACAGATGATCGCCATTGACGCCGCACGGGTGGCTCTGCCAGCCATCGCCCTGGGTGCTGAAGCCACTATCGCTGTTGTCGTACGAACTGGCTCCCGTCGGGATGACCGGGCTATCCAGCGGAATGGGTGTTGCAGCCGGTGGCTCCTGTGGCGGGGCCGGAGCCGCCGGTGCCGGCGGGTTATCCTGTTCGGGTGCTGGCCCTGCAATGTCGATAGCATCGCCGGGGCCAGGGTCTGCGCCAAGCCACAGGAAGCTTACATCAACCCAATCGTTGTTGCTCAGGCCAAGATCGTCCCAGAATGTGCCATCGGCAATATCAATGCCGTTCGGGTTGGTAATAATGCGTCCAAACTCATCGCGCCCACCATTGTGCCCATAATAATAGGCGGCTTCGGCCTGGGGCAGACCAACCGGCAGGTCCGGGTAGTCGCCCCGGTCGCTCTGCCAGTAGCTATCGTCGGTGTTCCAGGGGCCAACATCCCACACCGGAACCACAACCGAGCGCCCGTTGTAGGTGAGCCGTACCTGGTACTCATAGCCCTGATAAGATGAGAGAACGCGCCACGAGGGGAGTGCGACGAAGCGATCACGCGGGCGAATGATATGCCCATTGGCGGTCTGATGACCAACCAGGCCCTCGCGGGTGGCAAAGATGCGATACGTTGGCGCGAGTGCTTGCGCCTCGACGACTGGCGGTGCGGGTACGTGGGCGATGCCAAGCGCCAGTACCAGGATCCCTGCCAGTGCATACAAGCTAAAGTGTTTCATAGACCTCATACAGTATCAAACCGGGATTATGACACCAATACATGGGTGTCAAACATCTGTACTCTTTGTCTTCATCGACATAAAGTTCGGCGTATTCTACCATGGTTTGTCCAGGAATGTATAGGGGGCGGGATTGCATTCTGATATTTAAATGATATATATCTGAGATCCAAATTGTTAAAAAGAATGATGAAACACGTACTTAGGTACTACAGACATGGGGGCATCCCCCTTCGATAATAGACCTATACGTTTCAACACTAAGACGTTTCAACATCGCTCAATAGTTCCAGGTAGCGGTGTGTGAGTTGCGAATCCAACGCAATTGCTACCAGGTGGTATACCAGGGGAGGGCTATGCGTATCTGTCACGATACGCTGACCAACAAAGGGTGTGGCTCGATCAATGCGAACTGGCGTAAGCAGTGCGAGCATTGCAGCCTGCCACTCGACCGCGCCCTGATTATCCACGACCCCGGCGAAAAGATCCGGCACTACCGTATCCTGAATGTGATCGGATACGGGCGTTTTGGCGCGGTGTATGCCGCCGAAGCCATCGCCGACAAAAGCGTTCAGATTGCCCTGAAAGAAACCATCCATAATACAAGCCTGCGAACGTTTCAGCGCGAGTTTGTTGCGCTGCGTGATCTTGAACACGCTAACCTGTGTGGCTACTATGGCACGTTTGTTGAACGTGACCGGGGCTATCTGGTGATGGAGTTAATACCGGGCCAGAGCTTGCAGGATATTCTGCTGCGACAGCCCGAAGTTGTCCCCGGTCAGCGCACGCCCCTGCCGCAAGCACTAGTGATTGACCAGTATGCACGGCAGTTGTGTGCGGTGCTCGATTATCTGCACAGCCGCGAGCGACCCGTACTGCACCGCGATATCAAGCCCGCCAATATTCGGATTACCCCCGACGGCGTGATCAAGCTGGTTGACTTTGGCTTGCTCAAGCTGGTGGGCGAAGAAACGCACCCCGACATTAGCGGCATCGGCACCATCCCCTATGCACCGCCCGAACAGCACGGCGGCGGCGGCAGCGCACCGATCAGCGCAGTGATGTTTATAGCCTGTGTGCGACGTTGTACCATTTGCTAACCGGGGTAGCACCCCTGCCCGCCATCGAGCGGCTCACCCACAAGCCCGACCCGCTGGTACCGATCCAGCAGCTTAACCCGGCAGTAGCGCCACATATTGCCCGCGCCATTATCAAGGGTATGCACCTGTCGCGGCGGATGCGCTTCGAGAGCATTCAGGAGCTTTATCACGAACTGTTTGAAGTGTCGTCAGCCAATCAGCATACCTTTGAGGGGCACAGCGGCCCGGTGCTGAGTGTGGCAACCAGTCCCGACGGGCACTCGCTGGCAAGCGGCAGCAGTACATGGTCGGTGCGGTTGTGGAACCTCGATAATGGGGAACTGTTGCAAGCGTTGCATGGGCATTCGGGCAAAGTGCATAGTGTCACCTATAGCCCCGATGGTACATTGCTTGCCAGCGCCAGCAGCGGCGGCACAGTGCGGCTGTGGCGCATCCCCGATGGCGTAGCGGTGAGTATGTTCCAGGGGCATCGCGGCGGCGTGCGTGGCCTCGCCTGGAGTCCCGACAGTCGGTTGCTTGCCAGTGCCAGCGATGACCATCTTATTCAGTTGTGGGATGTGCAGAGCGGGCGCACACTGTATACCATGCGGGGCCACACAGCGGCAGTGTGTAGCGTGGCGTGGAGCAGCGACGGGCGCACGCTTGCGAGCGGTGGCAACGACCGCACCATCCGGCTGTGGAATGTGACCACCGGTACTCTGCTGCGTTTGCTAGAGGGGCATACCGATAGTGTCAAGGCACTGGCCTGGAATCACGATAATACGATCCTTGCGAGTGCCAGCGCCGATTGTACTATCCGACTGTGGCGCGTTGTGGATGGTGAGCTGTTGCGGGTGCTGCGTGGTCACGCAGATCAAGTCAACAGTGTGGTTTGGTGTGGTAACGGCAAAATGCTCGCGAGTGGCAGCAGCGATCAGACCGTGCGGCTGTGGTGTGTTGCCGATGGCGAAATGCTTGATGTTCACACCGGGCATAGCGGCGCGGTTAATAGTGTGGCCCTTGAGCAACAGCAGATGAGCTTGCTGACGGGCGCACACGACCGCACGATCCGGCGCTGGGGCAACTAGCGCGATTCCCCCTACAAACGTTCGCTTTCTGCAACAATTCAATTGTTGTTAGTTTGTAACAAAAAACATCTTTTCCCCCCTATTATTATGGTAGTATATCTCATATGATGAAATTAACACCAGTATTTTTTAGTGTAAAACGGGACCCATCTAGCAGGCGGATTATCGTTTACACAAAGCCCTCCTCACTGTAGGTACATGGATACTATTTTATGACAGGACAACCTGGAACACAGGGTACGGGTAATACCGTTCGAGTCTCGCTTTTTCAGTTGCTGATTTCGGAACTTGGTTCGATAGTAACACCTATTGCTGCTTCAAAGGCTACCCTGGTTGACCTCAGCCACACTATCGAGGACTGTATTCTGCGAGAAAAGCTCCCTTCGGTCATCTTTACGGGATTTCAGGAAAGCTCTTACTGGCGGGAGGAGACCGAACGATATTTGGAATTGGCAGGCATTGCCCATCAAATCTGCATCTTTGCAGGAGGTGAGCCACCCATGCCAGAAGAGAAACATATTGCCGTGACCCTGACCGGTGACGACCCGCTACGCCAGGAATGGTTTTTGCTAGTCCTCTCCGATCACTTTTCGGTGGTGCTGACCGGGTTAGATAACCTCGCACCAGTTGCCAACGAAGTTGACCGTTCTTTTCAAACAATGTTATCGTTTCATCCGATAGTGGTGCGTCGCGCAGTGCAAGCGATCCTACCGGCTGTTCAGCACTATCGCCCCGACCGCGCCGCTGAACTCGCGCAGGCAGTGGCAGACTTCCCCCCGCGCCATCCTGATGGCGGCTATGTGACCATGATGATGTCGCGCATTACCGAACACTTGCAGCGCCGCTACGATGTACGGCGTGAGCAGGTCAACGAACTGGAACGGCTGCAAGTGGCACTGCGCCGGGTGGTGGTGCAACTTGCCGTGCCCGTCGTCCCCATGTTTAAAGGGGTGATTGTGGTGCCAATTGTAGGCTTTCTGGATACTGATCGAGCGCAGCAGGTGGTGGAAAGTCTGCTCGAAGGGATCAGCAAGTATCAGGCCGATATTGCTATTGTCGATGTTACGGGCCTGAATACCCTGGATACCCATATTGCAAACTACTTGATGCAAGCAACACAGGCCGCAAACCTGCTTGGTGCCCGCATTATCCTGACGGGCATCAGCGGGCCGACTGCGCAGGCAATGACACACCTTGGTATTAATTTGCACAATGTGGTAACCAGTAGCAACCTGCAAAGTGCGGTGCAGATTGCGCTGCAGATGCGTGGCTTACAGCTTGCGCCCATTCCAAAAACAAAGTACCTCAGCCAGTAGGTACGCTATCACCCCTACCTCTTTGCCTGTCCGTGGGAGCAGGGCCAGCGGGTGAGGGGTGATAACTCAAATAGGTCGCCCCTATTGACGAATAACCAGCGGCAGATACACCCGCGTTGTGGTGTCATTGGCGGGAGTGGCTTGCAGGGTCACTCCTCCCCTGGTTGAGATGCTGCCATCGGGCAACTGCACCGGGTCGCGCTCGGTATACTGGATGCTGACGCTTTCCAGGGTTTCGCTTGCATCGAGGTCTACCACCTGTGTAAACGCACCATCACCACGCACCAGCCCGCTGATAATCTGCGTGCTCTGTACCAGACCAGTGCCAACCGAAATAGAAGCGGTGTTCAGTACTAGCGTGGCCGTAGCGATGGTAGTGCTGTTCAGGTCGCTGCCGAAGGGGGCGGTAATCGCCACCTGCTGGCCCATCTGTGTGTAGGTGGGGGGCACCAGCACCAGGCGGTCGGGGTCGTTGCCGCGTGCAGTGGTGGTAAAGTCACGCAGGGCTACCCCCACCGAGTAGGGGTAGCTCACGCCGAGCAGCGCGGGTACGGCCTGAATGGTGGCAAAGCCGTTGTCGTCTGGCGACAGGAAGGGCGAGTCCCAGGCGAAGGCATACGGCCCATCTGGTTTCTGGAAGTCGGCCAGCGCCCCCAGTGCCGAGCGTCCTCCAGTCACGGTCAGGTCTTCGCCGACGGCACGCAAGCCCTGGAGAGCATACGCAGTTGAGTTGGCATTGCCCCACCCGCCATTGCTGCCCTGCTGCTGGCGCAGATATGCTATGCCGCGCTCGATGTTGGTTTCGTACACACCATACACGTTGTAAATATCGCGGGTGCTTGCCAGGGCAAACGCCTGCAATGCCAGCCCGGTTGTATCAACGCCGCCCCACGCCCCCGTATCCGCTTGCAGGCTGGCGAGGTACGCCAGCGCATCGGCGGGTATGTCGGTGCCCGCCGCGAGTAGCCCCAGGATAGCAAACGACTGGGCAACGGCACTGGCGGCCCCGCTGCTGAAGCCTTCCTGCGCGGTGGTGCTGTAGGCACCTGTCGCGGCGTTGTAGGTGCTGGCAAGGTCGTCCACCAGCGAGAGCGTCGTGGTGTCGGTGGGCACTTGCCCGAACGCCGCCGGGTCGCTACCACTCGCAACCACGCCCACAATCAGCTTGCCCGTCTGGGCCGGAAAGATGCGCCCCTCCTGATCGCGGGTGTAGTCGTAGGCTACGCCTTCCAGATATTCCAACGGGGACGTATCGCCTGCTTCCAGGCTGGTTGGGTCGTAGCCTGCCGCCACATAGCCAAACGTGGCATCAAGCGTTTGCCCCGCATCGGAGCTACCAAAGAAGCCCCAGCCACCGTCGCTGTTCTGCTGTTCGGCAAGCCAAGTCAGGGCGCGTTCGGTACGCAGGCGCGGGCTAAGGAAGATGGGCTGATTGGTCAGCCCATAGATCGCCTCAACCGTGCTGAAGGCGTTGACAAAGTTCTGCCCGATGCTGCCATTGTCCTGCTGGAGGCGCCACCAGTGCAGCGCGTGGGGTGGCCTCGCGTGCCCAGCCTGCGGTAACGGGTACATAGCCCGCCGCCACAAGTGCCTGCATCACCCAGCCAGTACTGTTGGCCGGTTCGCCGCTTACGCCCCACAGCCCGCTGGCATCCTGAATGCTGCGGAAGTAGTCCACCGCCGCAAGGATGGCGGCATTGTTGGCGGGCACGTTGCCGCTGGCGATGAGCGCTACTACAGCATAGCCGCTCACATCGGGGCCACCCCATCCGCCATCCTCGCCCTGCAAACTGATCAGGTAATCGGTGGCGGCAGGGGGCACCGCTTCACCTGCCATACTCAGGCCAAGCATAACAAACGCCTGACTGGTCGGGGTGGCTGCGCCGTTGGTGAAGCTGTCCCGCACCGCTGTTGTGCTGTAGGCTCCAGTAGCGGGCTTATAGGTGGCTACAAGCGCCTGTACAAAGTCGGTACCCGCAAAGTCGGATGGTCGCCGCCTGCCGCCGCCACGCCCGCAATCAGCAGACCAGTCTGCGCCGGAAGCAGGTTGCTGGTGGTCACATCGCTGGTGGCATAGGTGTAGCTGATGGCCCGCTGCGCCAGAAAATCAAGCGGGGTGTTGCCGTCGTCGGAGGTGAGCGTATCGGACACATAGCCCGCCGCATTCAGCGCCAGCAGGGTTCGCAGGGTGGCACCCTCGCTACTACTGCCGCCACCAAAGCCATCGATGCCGCCATCGGCTTGCTGCTGCGTGGCGAGGTAGGCCACAGCCTGCGCGATTGCGTCGGTTTCTGCAAAGGGGTAGATTGGCTCGAAGGTTGCCAGCACACCTGTAGTGCGGGCTGTTTCGGCGCTGACAGGGCGCAGCCCATCGACCACCACCACCAAGGCCAGCACCAGCAGGCTGAGGCCCAGCGCCAGACCAAACACACGTTGTCGTTGCATCATGCACGGTCTCCTTTGTGTATCACAAAATAAAAAACGCGACCCTTCGCAACAGGGGCGCATGTGTGACAGGAGGGCTACTGATGCCATGCATGTGCAGCCACGCCCGGTCCCCTTTGCCGCGAAGGTGGACACGAACAGCAGCAAGGGCGGGTAATCGGGCTTCGCGCAGAGGCGTTACCGTTGCGGGACAGCGCCGGACTTGCACCGGACTTCCCCCGAATATGGGCGACGATGGCCCCTCTCACCTTGCTGTCAGGTTCTGAATTGCGGCAAGTATACGCGAGGATGGGGCGGGTGTCAATCGGGGGTGCTTGCTTTTATTTATCCGGGGATTTGCTCCTGCGAGTTAGCATAGCATACACGATAAGGCAGATAAATAAGAGCGTCAGAAAGAATGCTACATTTTCGTTGACAAGTGCGATAGCAAGCGGCAGCATAAACACGCTTGCCAGAAATATTGAGCCGATAAAAGAGTGAACATTGACATAAGCTGTCCCAGAAGGCCAGCTTTACGCTTAGAGCCAAATTTGAGTTTGCTGTACTCAATCTGCCACAGTTGCGGCGGTCGCAAGGTCGGGTCAATGCGCCCGACGGCTTGCGGGGAATCCTGGAACGTTTCCGCCAATTCATTCATACTGTCGAATAACTCGTGCTCGTCGGTGCGGTGGTGGGTGCGCTGTGGCTGGTAGGGTGGGATAGGGAGCTTGTACGGATGTGCAGTACGGCGGCTCCGATTGACTGGAATTGTAGGTGTTGCCTGGTAGCCCATAGGCTGAATATGGATGGTTGGCCCGGTGGTAGGTGGTTCGCGGTCAAGCAGAGCGAGGGCAGCACGGGCGTGCAACGGGCGCTTGTCCGGCTCTGGTTCTAGCATCTTTAGCAGGGCGTGCTCCAGAGCGGGACCAGGGCCGCGACCAGGAACGCGCTCCTGCGGGCAGGGCAGGGCAGGGCAGAAAGACCGGCAAGCTGACGCCGGGCCGGTGCTACGATTCCAGCGTGCTGATATCGCCGACATCCTGACCAAGCGCCTGAGCTTCAGCACGCGGCGCATAATCTTGCCGCTGCCGTGCTCTTGGGCCAGG
>JAAUSQ010000141.1 GCA_012033195.1 Chloroflexaceae bacterium | reverse complement strand
ATCGGCGAAAACTGCGGCCAGAGAAATGGTCTATGATGTGCCGATGGCGTTGCTGCACGATGAGTATATCGCGTTGCCAGAGCCGCAACCCGTTGCTCGCTCGCTGCTGGCACGTATCTTCCAGGCATAACCAGCAGCGCGTACCGACCGGAAAGGGGGATGCTATGAGCAGCGCACCACAGCACGCGCCGATCATCTATCCAGATAGTGATGGGCAGCCAATGTCAGATAATACCTTGCAGTTTCGTTGGATTGTGCTGATCAAAGAAAATCTCGAAACACTGTTTGCCGACGACCCGGCGGTATTTGTAGCGGGCGACTTGCTGTGGTACCCGGTGGAGGCCGCCCCGATATCCGCCGCGCCCCGGATGCCATGGTCGTGTTCGGGCGACCAAAGGGCTATCGCGGCTCGTACAAACAGTGGGAAGAAGGCAACCTGGCCCCGCAGGTGGTGTTCGAAGTGCTGTCGCCCAACAACACGCCCCGCGAAATGCGCGAGAAGTTGCGCTTCTACGAGCGGTATGGTGTGGAAGAGTACTACCTGTATGACCCGGACGGCAACCACCTGGAAGGGTGGCAGCAGGTGGGCACATCTCTGGAGCCGCTAGACGTGCTGGATGGATGGGTCAGTCCCCGGTTGGGCATTCGTTTTGCGCTGGCTGCAAGGCCCGAACTGGTGATCTACCGCCCGGATGGGCAGAGCTTCCTGAGCCATCAGGAGCTTGACCGCCGCGCCACCCGCGCCGAGCAACGCGCACTGCAATCGGAGCAACGCGCCACCCGGCTTGCCGAGAAGCTCCGTGCGCTCGGCATTGATCCGGAGGAGCTGTAACCGTGATGCCACCCGATCCCCCCCGCCCATCTCGTACTGCGCGGCGCTGGCCCTGGCAGTTGCTCCGCGTGATCCAGCGTATCTTGCTGGTAGTGATTGTACTGTGGGGGTTGGTGCTCTTTATTCCCTGGCTTGTTGCCTTTGCACGTAGCCCCGACTTCGGCGCACTGCTGCTGCAAGTAGTGCTACTGAGCGGCTATCTGCTGTTCTTCCTGGCCTTTCAGATGACCTTTGTCTTTTTTGTGCTGGGCCGTGCGCGGGTGGCGTGGCTGCGCCCGCACGAGTTGCAAGCCTATGCTGTCGAGTTTCTCGGCAACACCGCCGACCTTAACGCTGCCCGCCAGATTGTGCCGCTGCTGCGCAACCTGCGTGCCACGCCCAGCGCTGGCACTGTAGCGCTTGGTGGGCTATTGTTGACCGGGCCTGCTGGCACCGGAAAACGGCAACTTGTACAGATGATTGCTGCCGAAGCGGGAGTACCGTATGGCTACCTCAGTGCTGCCTCACTCAAGACAAGCCGCCTGGGAATGGGGCCGCTCAAAGTGGCGATGACCTACCGCCGCGCCCGCAAACTTGCCAACGAGTATGGAGCGTGTGTGCTGGTCATTGATGAGTTCGATACGCTGGCCGATGGCAGCGGCACCTGGTACGAAGTGCGCTTGCAGAATAGTTCGCCGTTGTACAGTGGGGGCAGGTGGTCCAATCTGGGGCGCTGGCTCACGTTGGAAGGCGCACCCTCGCAGACCGGTCGGGTGCTGACGGTGGGCATTGTGCATACCCGCAGCACCGCCCTACCCGAAGCGCTTACCGATCATCGTTTTACCCGCCATATTACGACCAACCTGCCCGATGCCACCGCACGACGAGCGCTGCTGGTGCGTCTGCTGGTCCAGACCGGCAGCGATATGCATACCATGCCCGCCGCACTCAACGATATTGTAGCAATGACCGAAGGCTACACCCCAGCGGCACTGCATCAGCTTGTGAACGAGGCCCAGCTTTATGCACAGGCCGAACAGCGCCCGCTACGGCTGGACGATATCCAGCGTACCCTGGCAAGCCGTACCCCATCCGAGCGTACAGCGCCCCACGCTGTTGAACCTGCCGCCGCGCCCGTCGGTGCGCCGTTCAGCATCGAAGAGCAGCGCCGCATCGCTTATCACAAGGCTGGAGCCGCGTATGTATGGGCGCAGCTTCAGCCGCGCCTGTCCGGTACCGAAACAGTGACGATTGAACTGGGGCCGCCCGTTACGCCACACGCGCTACACGCCGCCCTCGAACGGCTGCTGGACCCCGATCAACCGGGCTACAGTGCCCTGACCCGCCACGATCTGGAAAATGCGCTGCTGATTCTATTGGCAGGGCGGGCCGCTACGTCGCGCCTGCTTGGAGTAGAATTGACCGCCGCCGCCGAGGATTTGCGGCAGGCCACCCAGATAACAACCCTGCTGGTCAGTGCGTTTGGCATGGGTGGGCAACTCTTTTCATACCTCACCCTGAGTGAACAGGCATGGGAGCAGGCGTTGCAGAGTGGTAGCCTGCACAACCAGATTGAGCATATTCTGCGCCAGCAGGCGCAACAGGTCGCCCAGCTTATCGAGCACAACCGTGAAGCCGTGGTGACACTGGCCGAAGCGCTGCTGCTGCGCGAAGTGCTGACGCTGGCCGAGATTGAGCGGCTCATTCAGACGGTTGAGCGTGACCACCCGCCCGTGCCGATGACGGCTGAGCAGAGCGTTCCGCGTCGGGTGCGGGTGGCCCGCCGCTACGAGCCGCAGCCGGTGGCGGTGAATGGGCAGCACAACACTGTAGAGTATGCCGAGGAAGAGCTTCCCCCGTCCACTACGCCCGCACCCGTCGATGCAGATGAGCCGTCCAAGCTTGCTGAGACACCCCCCGCCCCGGTTGCGCCTGCGCCGCCTGAGCCAGTGCAGCCTGCCGACGAAAGCCCCTCACCCGCTACCCGCACCGACTGGTCGGCATTGTATGGGGAATGGGGGCCGCCGCCTCCCAGCACCGACGAGGACAACGAAAAGCGCGAGGGGTGATACTGTTCCTGCGCCAGCAATGGCAGCAGCGATGCGCCGCGCTTTAAGGAGCCAGGGTGATAGCCAGGCAGGTAAAGGGGCTGGATTCGTAGACGAGTACCATAGTCTGCCCGCGAATGTCCATATCCTGCCGTGTATACTTGGCAGGCAGCGTGTTGTCTAGTGCGGTGACACTGGCACCAAGATGCCGGGTGAATGCTGTAGTAATCTCTGGGCTGAGTGTCGGAACGCTCGTCAGGGTGTCCATCTCCCAGGAGGACCCGCAGTTGTACCCAAGCAAGACATGCTGCACCGGTAGCCGTTCACCCGCCGATGTGATATGCGTGCCGCTGACCTGGATTCGATCTCGGTGGCATAAAGTTGATCTGGTTGATCTCGTGCAGGATTGTTACGCCCGTTTCGGCAGCCGTGTGTGCTTGCGCGTCCCATATCATCTGCTCAACCATTGCGGCATCAACAACCCTCTGCGGTCGTGTAAGTTCATCGAGTGTTGCCACCAGTCGCAGCCACTCAGCAGGAGCACAACACCTACCAATACGACCCAACAAGTACGCATAATTTCCTCCAATGACGTTACATACCAATAACAAGTGCCTATCAGTGTACGCTCATTATATGCTTATGGCAACCCGTGCTATAATCCAGCAGCGGATAATGAAGCATTATCGTAGAGAGCAATGACAAACATACTTGCAACACTGGCAACGGCCATGGTCGCCCTGCCATTTATCCTGTATATTCCTGGCTGGCTGGTCGGTCGGTTGCTACTGCCCCGCGCCGATCTGCTCGAACAGACCTACGAACGGGTGGTAATCAGTGTGCTGCTGAGTGGCTGGCTGGCGCTGCTGCTAGCCGAGTTTGGCATCTTCAGTCTGTGGCTGCATCTGGCGCTGCTGCTGGTAATCTGTGGTGCACTGCTCGCGGTACGGAAGGTGTACCCCACGCCACCGCCCGCGCTGCATTCACCCTCGGCGGGATGGGTGCCGCTGGCGTTTGCCGCAATTGCGCTGCTGGCGCTGCTGCTGGTACTGCCGCCCTTCCAGACCATTCTGGGGGCGCGTGATGCTGGTGTATATGCAAATACGGGCTTTGCCATTGCACGCACGGGCGGCTTGGTGCAGCACGATGAACTGCTGGCCGCCCTCGGACAGCAGGCCCAATCGGAAGATGCGGCTGAGCGCGGCGCGGCAGAACAGGCGCTCTCAAACTTTCTCGGCGTGCAGAACCCGGAGCGCTTTATTGCTACCCGCCTGTACACGGCTGGCTTCTTTATCAACGATGGCGAAGTGCCGCAGGGCCGCATTGTGCCGCAGCATCTCCATCTGCTCTCGGCCTGGATCGGGTTGCTCACCAGCGTGCTGGGCTATACCGGCGGACTGTTTGCCCCTGGCCTGATGGCAGTGCTGGGCGCGTGGAGCCTCGGCATGGTTGGGCGACGACTGGCGGGGTCATGGGTAGGCGGGTTGGCCTTT
Source organism: Chloroflexaceae bacterium (assembly GCA_012033195.1). Classification (GTDB taxonomy): domain Bacteria; phylum Chloroflexota; class Chloroflexia; order Chloroflexales; family Chloroflexaceae; genus JAAUSQ01. The sequence continues at coordinate 7,493 of JAAUSQ010000141.1, read as the reverse complement.
CTGCTGCTGGCACTCAGTAGCGTGCAGGTCTGGTTCGGGCGCTACTCCACCGCCGAGACAACCGCGCAGTTTTTGATTTTTGCCGGACTGTACTGTTTTGTCGGATTTCAGCAGCGCAGCCAGCAATTGCAAGATCGCGCCACCATCACCTATGCAGCACTGGCGGGGGTGGCCTTCGGGCAACTGGCACTCAACCGCATTGATGCTTTTCTGGTGCTGGCTCCCCTGGTCGCCTATCTTGGCTACTGCTTTGTGTCGCGCCGCTGGAGCCGCAGCCTCTCTGCGCTGACGGTGGCGCTGCTGGTGCTGCTGGTACATACGGGATTGCACATTGTTTCATCGCACGGGCCTACTTTTTGATACCGCGTTTGCCCGCCTGCAAGACTTTGCGATAACCTCATATATCGCGCAGCCATTTATCACGCCGCTGCTGCGCGAGGTGTACCACACTACCAACCGTAGCCCCTTCAAAGACCCCTCGCAGATCTGGCGTGAACTGGCGCTGGTGGCGGTGGGGGTGGCAGTAGTGGCGGTAGTGTGGCGCTGGCCTGCCCCGCTGCACTGGTTCGAGCGGCAGGTGGTGCGCTGGCGACCTTGGCTGACGGGAGGCGCGGCGCTGCTGGTGCTGCTGGCGGCAGGGTATGCCTATATCATCCGTCCGCAAATCATCACGCCCGAACTGGTCGCGCAGGCTCCGGCCTGTCTGCTGCCACAAAACTGGCAGGTCGCCGCCGCACCCGTGCAGGCCGACGAGCGGGAAGACCTCGCCGCGCCTGAAGCATCGCCAATCATCAGTACCACGGTTGCCGATGTGCAAGAGCCGCCGCGTGACCCGTGCTTGGTGTTACAGGGCTATGTTGGTGCGCCCGTAGCCGTGCCCGACCCACCACCGGGGGGTGACCCACGTCGGATGATACCGCTGGCGAATCTGGTGCGGATTGGCTGGTATCTCTCGCCGCTCGGCATTGTACTGGGGGTAGTGGGCTATGCGCTGTGGTGCTGGCGCAACCTGACGCGGGCATCGTGGTTTGTGCTGCTGGTCGGGTTCCTCGGCACCTTCTTTTTTGTACGCGACACCTACGGCACCAGCGATCAATCGTATATCTATATTCTGCGGCGCTTTGTGCCGATTGCCTACCCGATGTTCAGTCTGGCAATGGCCTATGCGATTGTCCAGCTAGCGCTATGGGGGCGGGGCCGTGGGGCACTGCTAACCCGTGCGGCGGCGGCAGGTCTGGCGGTGCTGCTGGTGGTGTTCTTCGCCTGGACAGGTCGCCCGATGTATGCTCACACCGAATATGCTGGCGCATTGGAACGGCTCGAACAGACTGCCGCCCAATTTGAGGCGGGCGATGTGCTGCTGCTGCGAGGTGGCGCACCGACGTATGGTCAGTTTCGTGATGTACCCGACCTTGTGGCAACGCCGCTGCGCTTCGGCTTTGGTGTGAATGCCCTACCGGTCAAGAGCAGCAACCCCGGTGCCTATGCCGATGCACTGGCGCAGCAGGTGCAGATCTGGCAGGCCGAGGGGCGCACGGTGTATGCCGTGCTGAGTGCTAGCGGCGGCGACCTTGCGCTGCCCGGTCTGCGTTATGTGCCCGTCGGTCAGCTTGATATGCGCGTGCCCGAATATGAGCAACTGACCGACCAGAAGCCGCGCAACATAGCAGAACTGGCGCTCGCGTTTGGCATCTATCGTATTGAGGAAGGCACCGCTGGACACCTGCCCACACTGGCCCCGCCGCTTACGCCATCCGACACGGCGGCGCAGGTACGCGGCTTTTATCTGGCAGAACCGCATGCAACAGGCGGGCGCTATACCTGGACCGATGGCAATGCATTGCTGCGGTTGCCGTGGCCCGATGGCCCAACCCACCTGGTGCTGGAAGTGGCAGGCGGCGAACGTCCGGCGCAGCTTGGCGCGGCGCAGGTGTGCGCGTCGGTGCTGCCCGAAGCCATGCCGTGGTCAATTCTGCTGGATGTAGAAGGCGCATTCACACCGCTTGGCTGTGTGACGATTGGCGAAGCGATGCAGCGCTATACCTTGCCGCTGGATGTAACCGGACTGACCCGCCCCGCCACCGGAAGCCTGCTGTTACGCCTGGAGAGCACACCGTGGGTGCCAGCGCAGGCCGACCCGCGCCTGAACGATCAGCGCCCGTTGGGGGTGCAGTTCGGCGGGTTGACGCTGGAGTAGGCGGTGGTGGCAAACATCTGGATGTGCCCGGCGCTGAAGCACCGGGCTAAGACACCAGGCCCCTTGCTTATTGCGGGCATCGATCAGGCCATATTCAGCAGGCCGCGCACTGCACCAACCACGATGCCAACAATGGCGGCAAGCACTAGGCCCAACAGCATGAGGGCAACCATCCGGTCAAAGCTCAGGGTGAGGATGCCAACCAGCAAGCCGATGATGCTGCCGCCCAGTGCCAGCGGTACACCCCAGTGGAAGATGCTGCTGGCAACGCGGTAGCGCAGTGCGATGGTAGAAGCGTGCGCTGTCCAGTAGCGTGCGGTGGTGCGCGACGACGGCCCGAACAAAAGGTAGTTGTACCAACCAAGAACGAGCAGGAACAGAATGCCGAAAGTAGTGATAATGATCTGGAACATAACTTCATCCTCCTCGATGAGTGAATGTCCGGTAACGATAGCGTCTGGCGATCTTGCCCCTCTACTAGATAGACGTAATACGGTGCAAAAACGTTTCACTGCTGGAACTACTATCGCAGATCATACAGATAAACCGACCCCCCTCGCCTGTTCGGGGGAGAGAGGGCCAGGGTGAGGAATGCTGCGGACGCGCCCTATGCTTACGGGCGGGCCACAAACTCAAAGGTGATGTTGACTTCGTTTTCGGCCCGTAGCACATTCAAGATGTCGGGCGGGTCGAAGCCAAAGTCGGTCATCAGTAGCATTGTGGTGGCGGTGCCGCGCATCTCGTCGCCGTTGATGGTGCCGACTGTCTCGAAGGTCACCGGGTTGGTCGTGTCACGGATGGTCAGGTCGCCTGTAATTTGTAGCGTGATCTCGTCGCCATCGGTGTACGTTTCGGGCAAGCCGGCAATGCTGGTTGGGGTAAAGGTGGCAATCGGGAAGCGAGCCGATTCGAGCCAGCGGTCGCGGATGGCATTATCACGCCGCTCATCATCAGATTGGAAAGCGCTGATGTCGATGGTCATCGGGCCGACGGTGCTATTCTGTGGGTTGGCCCGGTCGAATGTGATGGTGCCCTCGATTTGCTGGGTCACGCCAACAGCCGTGAAGTCGCGCACGCCCCCACGCAAAAAGGTTTCATCAACCGCATACAACACCTGCGACTCTTCGGGCACAATGACAAAGAGCACAGGCTCGGCAGCGGCTGCGGCGGGTGCTTCGGCAGCGGTTTCGGTTGGCGCTTCGGTCAGTGCTTCGGTTGGCGCTTCCATCGCTTCGGTTGGTGCTTCGGTTAGTGCTTCGGTTGGTGCTTCGGCGGCAGGCTCGGCAGGGGCCTGTGCTGCAGGGGTTACACCGCCACCACACGCAACCAGTACCAACGATAGCGCAAGCAGGATCAAGACAACATGCTTCATTTTATCAACTCCCTGATGTGGCAATCTGCGAATACCATACTTCTTTGTTTTAGCGGGGTGCATCACTGCGATTTGTTGCTCACTCTATAAGAAAGAGTATACAGCTACACATGGACTGTCAACTTAAAGCTCTGTGAGAGGAAACGCAAAAGCCCGACGGTGGGTCGGGCGGGTGGCGGGTACATCTGGTTGGTAGCGGCTATGGGAAGATCAAGCCTGCATCGAGGTGTTCCCAGACGGTTGCAGTCGACAGCCAGGTATCTAGATCCATTCGACCGGTAAAGATATCCGGATCGCTATCACGATCTGGGTATGCATTATTATCCAGGTCCTTAATGGTGAAGAATGCCCCGGTGGGTGCCTCAACATCGATGAAATAGTCTCCCGGTCTGAGCGGTACCCCGCTACTGGTCGTCTCGAAGCGATACCGCCCGTTACTGTTGGTGGTGGTGCTCGCAATCTCTACCGGCGCGGCGGGATTGGTAGCATCCAGCAACCGGATAGTCACTCCACTTATCCACGGTTCGCTACTATGTTGCAGGCCATTCCGGTTGAGATCGTTCCACACCCGGCCCGTCAATACCACATTGTAGTAGAAGCCGGCATCAATATTGATTATCGCCTGCCCGTTGACCAGCGCAATTTGCTGCGTTTCAAAGAAGCCTCCGACCTCATTCGCATCGCTGTCACGGGTATCGTCGGCGGCATTGGCAGCCGTAAGGTTCAGCGTGCTATTGCTGGGTACAAACCGGACAATATAGATGCCCGAACCCATATCTTCAAAGGCATATGTTTGGTCTCCGCTGTCGACAGTGGTTGTCGCAACCTGAACCGGTACTGAAAATTCAAGCCGATACAGCACCACGGTAATTGTTTCAATATCCCAGCTTGTTTCGTTACTGTCGCGTTCGCCGTCGGCATCGCGGTCGTGCCAGACTCGCCCACGAATAGCAGTCCGAGTCATGCCGGCATCGCCTGAGGTGCGGTTGATGATGCCCGGCCCCAATCCAATGATAATGTCAGTTTGTCCAGATTCAGACACAATATTTGCAATATCACTATCGACCTGTGGGCGATCAGTAAGTGGTTCCTCTGTGCCCGGCGCATTGGCTCCGGTAAACGCGAATTGGTCTGATGGCAAACTGATTTCAATGCGGTAGTCGCCAGCAGGCAGGCCCGCAAAGCTGTACCGTCCACTGTTCTGGGTTGTGATGGGGCCTTGCACTCGTGTACCGGTTGGAACGTTGATCACCGAGACATCGACCCCATCGCGTCCGGGTTCGGCGTTGGTCGAGCGCCCGTCGGCATCCAGGTCATCCCAGACGTAGCCCCCAATCGATGGCATCACGGTAGCATCCCATCTGGTCGCAACCTGGTCGGATTCCAGCACAAAGACCCGTTGCTGGTCAGTGGTACGGTTCCAGGGTGCTCGCCCGATATACAGATTGGACGGATTGGGCTGCCCCGGTTGCACATACTTTTCGGGCAGGCTTGCAACCGGCTCGGTAAAGCGATAGTTGTTATTGGGCAGTTCAAACTCAAGGAAATAACCGTGTCCTGGTTCCAGATCCTGGAACGAGTAGACACCGTCATTGTTGGTATTCGTAGTCGCAACCAGGGTTGGCGCATAGGTGCCCGTACCAGCGGCAATATCAAAGACACCAGTGGTAGTGTAGGTTAGCCCGCTCTTGTAGAGCCGCACCGTCACTGTTTCGGATGAATTTAGTCGGCGCTCATTCGAATCACAGAGGTGGTTGCTATTGTAATCAATACAGGCCACATTCCTGCTGGAGCCGCTTGTATCAACGCGGGCGGTCTCGTACATGCCGGCATCCCAGCTATTGCTCGGCACGGTTGCACTGAGCACCGTAATGCTATTGGTACGTGCCCGGCGGGGGCTTACCGACTGGTCGCCCTGGGGGATGGCATCGCTATCGAGTTCGTCGTCACCGCCGATGTTGGCCGGAGCAAAGTAGTCATTGCCGCTCAGTTCAAACTCGATAACAACTGTATCGCCCACTGGAATATCACTGAAGCCATAGAAGCCACCGCCTGCCGTTGTGGTTGAGGCAAGTTCCGAACCAGTTGCAGAGTCAAGCAGAAGGACCCGTATTCCGTCCCTGCCCCTGTCCACTGCCGGGTTGCGGATGCCATCGTTCAGCATATCTTCCCAGACTTGATTGCCGATCTGCGCCCAGACCCCCGCATCTTTCTGGACTGTTGCTGGATTGGTGGTCAGGATAAAGGGGGCCGTTTGTGCAGTAGATGTACTGGATGGTTCTACATCACTATCTGGCCCGGTGCTGAAGAGGAAGCCCGACCTCGCCTCAAACTGAACAAAATATTCACCAGGCGGCGGCGTGAAGGTATATTCACCCGACGAGTTGGTCGTTTTAGTATCCAACGCGATAGAAGGATTGCTTGTATGGAAGAGCCGCACTGTGACTGCCCCTATCGGCGGCTCGTCGGCCTCGCGTACGCCGTTGTTGTTCAGGTCGTACCACACCTGCCCCCGCACCGAGGTGCTCCGGTAGAAGCCTGCGTCGATAGCTGTGTAGTCCTTTTGCACCGCCGGGTCAACCAGGATCGGACTGGTGCGGCCTGCACTATCAAAAATATCGTTGTAGCCCGCGTCGCGAGCGGGGTCATTATTGGGAGGATCGCCATAATCACTGTAGGTGTAGCTGGGAGGCTTCTCAAACAGCACCAGATAGCTGCCGGCGGGCACACCGCTGAACTGATAGGTGCCATCGGGCGCGGTGGCTGTCGTCTCCTGGGGCGTGCTTATGTTACTGCTATTGTAGAGTAACACCTGTACGGTTTCTAGCAAAGGCTGCGGCTCATCACTATCGCCGAGCCAATCACCATCTATGTTCTTGTCTTCCCAGACCGTGCCATTGATGGTGACGAGCCGATAGAAGCCCGCATCCCAGTGCGACTCAGTTGCGCCATCGGCCAAGGCGATGATATCGGTCTGAGCAAGGCCGGGGCCGGCATCGCTCACATCGCTATCGATTGTGTCATCGCTATTAGCATCTGGTGCGACCAGTATATAGCCATCTGGCACCACAAACTGCACCCGGTAGTTGCCCGCCAGAAGACCGATGAAGCGATAGGCACCAGTGCTATCGGTCGTGGTGGTGTCCAGGAGGGTGCCGCTCTCGTCAAGCAGGTTGACCGTCACTGTTATAGGGAATGTCTCACCAGCATCCTGCACATCGTTGGGTGGGTCAAGATCTTCCCAGACCTCGCCTTCGATGGTGCCAAGCGTGACCACGCCCGCATCCCAGGTGGGGTTATCGCCGAGGAGCGGCGTAATCAGGCCAGTGCGCTCGGTGAACGGGTTGGCATCGCTATCGAGGGCATCATCTGCGCCCACGTTCGGTAGCGTCAAGCCGGTATTGATAGGCATCACATAGCGCAGGGTATAAGTAACTCCCGGCTCGACATTGAAGCTAAAGGAGCCGTTGGCATCGGTAGTGGTGGACTGTTCCACGGTGCCCACACTTCCACCGAGGGAAAGTTCGACGGTAATGCCTGGCTCGCCCGGTTCGCCTGGGTCTTGCAAACCATTGCGGTTCACGTCGCGCCAGACAGTATCCCCAAGCGTGGTCACCGGCGTGCTAGTGGCCGTGGCCGTGGGGGTATTGGTCGGCGTGCTAGTGGCCGTGGCCGTGGGGTGTTGGTCGGCGTATTGGTGATGGTGAATGTATTCGACGGTGTCGGCGTATGGGTGTCAGTCGGTGTGTTGCTGGGCGTAGGTGTGAATTCAGGGTCACGGTCAGGGTCGCGGTTGGCGTGTGGGTCTCCGTTGGTGTGGTGGACGGAGTCTCCGTGACCATCGGCGTTTCCGTCGCGGTAGGTGTGGCGGTATAAATCGGCGCGTTGACATCGTCCGGCGGTAAGGTTGCCTGAAATGCCTGT
>JAAUSQ010000140.1 GCA_012033195.1 Chloroflexaceae bacterium | reverse complement strand
CGCCCCCCGCGCCGTGGGAGAGGGGCCGGGGGTGAGGGGCTACCCCTACTTCTCCATACGCTTGCGCTCGTAGCGTAGCATGCCGTTCACACTCATCTCGCCCCAACTTCGTGCAATCAGCGAGTCGGGGTCGGTGGGGTTGTAGGGCAGCCAGCGCCGCGCAATGCCTGCCACATCCACGCTCTCGGCGGCAAGCGCCTTCTGCACCATCCCATGAAGTTCGTCCAGCTTTTCGTCGGTCAGGTTGAGCAAGCCGGGCACGTCGTTGTATGCGCCAAAGTGGGTGATATAGAAGCGGCTGATATCCAGGCCGCGTAACATCTGTACAGTGGCCTTGTGCTGTGCGAGATCGTAGCCGGGTGGCGGTGCAACCGGAAAAGTCAGGTCAAGCCGCGACATGGACACGCTGGCTCCATCGCCAATAAACATACCGCCGCTCTTCAGTTCGTGGTAGGCGATATGGTCGGCAGAGTGGCCCGGTGTGGGCACGGCCTGTAAGATAACATCGTTGCCCAGATCGAGCCGCAAATCTTCGGCGGGCTTCAGACGGTCGGCATCAATCGGCTTGATATCGCCATGGTACGGCCAGGCATCTTCGCCCACCGCCCGCCGCACGCTCGGCAACAGCCGCGACGGATCAACCAGATGCTGCCCGGTCATGCGGTGAATGTAGACGCTGGCATTGGGCAGCACCGCCGCCAAGTAGCCCGCCCCGCCTGCATGATCCATATGGACGTGGGTGCAGAGGATGTGGCCCACAGCTTCGCGGCGAATGCCCAGATATTCCAATCCGGCCAACGTCTTCTGCACCGTGTACGATGTCCCGGTCTCGATCAGGGCAATATCATCGCCCTGCACCACATACGTTGCACCGATGCCAGGGCGGGCAATCAGGTCGTGGTCGATAGCAGTAATATGGTCATCAATCTTTATCAGTTCCATGAACACCCTCGTTGCTACAAAAACCAGAGCCAGCACAAATCTCTTCGGTTGCCCGCACTGGCGTTACGCTGCGCTGCGGGCCTTCAAGCGTTCCGCCAACTCGCCGACATAGCGCGTTGAGAACTTGCCCTCGACAAACGGTGCATCGTCCAGCATGGCAAGCTGAAAGGGAATGGTTGTCTTCAGGCCAGTGATGACGGTTTCGTGCAGCGCACGGCGCATGCGGTTCAGCGCTTCTTCGCGGTCTTTGCCCCAGGTGATAATCTTGCCCAGCAGTGAGTCGTAGGAACGCGGCGGCGTGTAGCCCGAATACATATGGCTGTCCATGCGCACCCCTGGCCCGCCCGGTGGCAGATAAAACTCGATTTCTCCCGCAACGGGCAGAAAGTCGCGGTCGGGGTCTTCCGAGTTGATGCGGCATTCGATGGCGTGCCCGCGTAGCTGTACATCTTCCTGCCGAATAGTAAGCTGTTCGCCGCCTGCAATCAGCAGTTGCCACTTGACCAGGTCAATGCTTGATACCATTTCGGTGACGGGGTGCTCAACCTGAATACGGGTATTCATCTCAATAAAATAAAACCCGCCGGTCTCCGGGTCAACCAGAAACTCAAGCGTGCCCGCATTGTTGTAGTTGATAGAGCGCACGCCCTTGAGCGCCGCTTCGCCCATCTGCACACGTAGTTCAGGTGTCACCACGGTGGAAGGAGACTCCTCAACAATCTTCTGGTGGCGGCGCTGGGCCGAGCAGTCGCGCTCGCCGAGGTGAATAATGTTGCCGTAGTTGTCGCCGAGTACCTGGATTTCGACGTGGCGCACATACGGCAGATACTTTTCGAGCAGCAGATCACCGCGCCCGAAGGCCGCCTCGGCCTCGGCGCGAGCGGTCTGGTAGCCCTTGATCAGTTCCGCCTCACTGAAGGCCACCCGCATTCCACGCCCGCCGCCGCCGCCGCTTGGCTTGAGCATCACCGGGTAGCCGATGGCGCGGGCCAGTTCAATCATCTGGTCGGTAGTCTGGATTGCGCCCTCCGAGCCGGGAACAATCGGTACGCCTGCCGCCTGCATCGTTTTGCGCCCGGTGGCCTTATCGCCCATCATCCGCATAGCCTCGGAGGTGGGGCCAATAAAGATCAGGTTACATTCTTTGCAGATATCGCAAAGTAGGCATTTTCGGCCAGGAAGCCGTAGCCGGGGTGTACTGCATCACACCCAGTCATCATGGCCGCCGTGACAATGGCCGCCGTGTTCAGGTAGGAGCGGGCCGGGGCCGCAGGGCCAATGCAGACGGCTTCATCGGCAACCCGTACCGCAAGCGAGTCCTGGTCGGCTTCGCTATAAACCACCACCGCCTTGATGCCCAGTTCGTGACAGGCCCGCACGATGCGGAGCGCAATTTCACCGCGATTTGCAACCAGCACTTTCTTTAGCATTGTTTTTCCTCATTGAATTGATTACACGACGCAACATGGGTTTCATTGCTCTTTAGATTGTATCATTACTCACAAAGAACCCGATTGACGATGGTCGATCGGTGCAACCGTGCCGGCGTGGTCGATGTATGGAGCGATTGTGCCATATGTTACAATAGCAACACGGTTATCACAGTTCTGCATGGAGGCAGAAAAGCACGATGAATGATGAACCTACACCCCAGACGAACGAGGCTGCATCTGATACGTTTGGTCTGGCAGAAGTGCGTGAACTGTTGCACCTGCTAGAAGAGTCTGACGTAAACGAGATTTTGATTGAGCGTAACGGCACCAAGCTCCATATCAAGCGGGGCCTTATCGCAGCACCTGCGGTATCCAGTTATCTGCCCCAGATGCTGCCTGCCGCCCAGCACTATCATGTTCCGCAGCCTGAGCCAGTTGTCGGCCCAACGCCTGCTGCGGTCACGACGCCGTCACTTGCGCCGATGACCCACGCCGAGCTGGGTGAGTACGAACATGGGCATGCCCTGAAAGCGCCGATGGTTGGAACCTTCTACTCGACACCTTCGCCCAAAGACCCGCCCTATGTGCAGGAAGGTGACGAGATTTACGCGGGTGATACCGTCTGTATCATCGAAGCGATGAAGATTATGAACGAAATCGAGAGCGATGTCGACGGACGGATCAAGCGTATTCTAGTCAAAGATGGGCAGCCGATTGAGTATGGACAGGCGCTCATGATTATTGAGCCGCTCTAGCTCGCCATGATATGGTTCCGGCCCCCTCGCTCTTATGAGCCGAGGGGGTTATGTATATATGGGCAGGCTAGTTGTTGGTGTTGCCATTGTGATATGGCTCGGTATGCTCGTGCTGAAAAATGCTCTGGGTCTTTTCCTGGTAGCGCCCGATGGTCCGGTACTTGTTGTACCGTTGCGCCAGCAATGTGTCGGTATCAAGTTTCCTTAATTCGTCCAGGTGCTTTTGTAAATACTGGCGCACATTGGCAATCGTCGCAACGTTGTCGGTATGGGCACCCTCGGCAGGCTCTGGCACAATATCATCGGCAATGCCCAGTTCAACCAGATCCCGGGCGGTAATCCGCATGGCCTTAGCTGCATCGGGAGCCTTCGCTGAGTCGCGCCACAGAATGGAGGCGCTTGCTTCGGGTGAGGCAACCGAATAGATCGCATTTTCCATCATCAGCAGGCGGTCGGCAACTCCAATAGCGAGTGCCCCACCGCTGCCGCCTTCGCCTATCACGCAGGCTACAATCGGCGTTTTCAGCCCGGCCATCTTCAGAATATTCTCGGCGATAGCATTGGCCTGTCCACGCTCTTCCGAGTCTTTATTGGGGTTGGCTCCGGGTGTGTCGATGAAACAAAGGACGGGGAAGCCAAACTGCTCGGCATGTTCAAACATCCGCAAGGCTTTACGGTAGCCTTCGGGGTGAGGCATCCCAAAGTTGCGGCGCACATTCTCGCGGGTGTCCTGGCCCTTCTGGTGGCCTATCACCACCACAGTCTGCCCGTTGAAACTGGCGACACCAGCGACCAGCGCGAGGTCGTCGCCGAAACGTCGGTCGCCGTGCATTTCTACAAAGTCGTCGGTCATCGCCCGCACATAGTCGAGTGTACGGGGGCGGTTCGGGTGGCGAGCGCGCTGCACGCGCTCCCAGGGTGTTATTTCGTGTTGCTGCGGTGCATCCACTGTTCTTTCAGCCCTTTCTTGCTGTGCATCTCTTTTGCGAACTGTAGCGCACCCTCTGTGCATTGGGTCTGATATCAATGGTAACATATTTTATACGTTTGTGTGGTAGTTGAAGTGACCATGAATCGGGCTATGCTCCAATGAGGCAGCGTGGAGTAGGATTATTCTCTATCGAAGCGAGGCGATGATATGACCGTGAGTGCCGATGACCTGTTTCAACAAGCATTACAGCTTCCGCTTGCCGAGCAAACCCGCTTGCTTGCAGCACTGGCTGCGCGGCTTCCGATAGCGCTGGCGAGTGAAGCTGCATCCGCCGCAGCCGAGCCTCCTGAGCAAGAATGGTCGGCATGGCTACAACTGGTTGATCAGTATGGTGTTGCAACTGGGATTGCTGACCTGGCGCATCAGCACGGTCATTATGTGCATGGCGCACCTCGAAAGGAAGATGCAGCATGACAGTGTTTGTTGATGCAGTCGCATGGATCGCCCTTTTTAATACATCTGATCATCTCCATAATCTGGCGCGTACTACATTGCAGAAACTTCAGCAAGGCCAGGACTGAAGTCCCCGGCTCCATTCTACGAAGCCCATCTGCGCGGGCTATTCCCCTCGCCCCTTCAGTGGGAGAGGGGCAGGGATGAGGGGTGAATGCAGCCTGAGCCGCACCTCCTACGTTCGGATTTAAACAATAGAGAACACCGATGTCTGTTAAATTGCGTGTGCGCGAACTGGCCGAAGAACGCGGTATGACAATAACCGACCTGTCACGGGCCGCGCTCCATATGTCACCGCCTCGGAATATTGGCACGACCGCCCCCGGCAGTTCAGCCGCGAAGTGCTGGAAAAGATCGCGGCGGCACTGGCGGTGCGGGTGGCGGAGTTGTTCGGGGAGGCGGAGCCAGTATAGTTCGGTATCGTTGTGCGTGCTGCCCTGCCCCTACCCATCCCCATGGTATAATCCTCAACAGTACCCTGTGCGATCCATCACAGACCGATCACAGACTGAACACACACAGAGAGCAGGAGCAACTGTGCCCAGACGAACCGATATTCATACGATCCTGATCATCGGCTCCGGCCCGATCAAGATTGGGCAGGCGTGCGAGTTTGACTACTCCGGTACCCAGGCGTGCAAGGCACTGCGCGAAGATGGCTACCGCGTGGTGCTGGTCAACTCTAACCCGGCCACGATTATGACCGACCCCGAAATTGCCGATGCTACCTATATTGAGCCGCTCAACGTGGCGAGCGTGGAACGCATTATTGCGAAAGAACGCCCCGATGCGGTACTCTCCACCGTGGGCGGGCAAACTGGCCTGAACCTCTCGGTTGAACTCTACAAGCAGGGCGTGCTCGAACGCTACGGCGTGGAGTTGATCGGCGCGTCTGCCGAAGCGGTTGATATCGCCGAAGACCGCCAGCGCTTCAAAGAGCGGATGCTTGAGATTGGCCTCGAAGTGCCCCGTAGCGGCATTGCCCACTCGTGGGAAGAAGCGCAGGATGTCATTGATATTATTGGCTTTCCGGTCATCATTCGCCCCTCGTTTACGCTCGGCGGCGAAGGCGGCGGCATCGCCTACAACATCGAAGACTACCGCGCCCTAGTGGAGCGGGCGCTCGATGCCTCCCCCATTCATCAAATCCTGGTCGAAGAAAGCGTGCTCGGCTGGAAAGAGTACGAGCTTGAAGTCATCCGCGACCGCGCCGACAACTGCATCATCGTCTGTAGCATCGAAAACATCGACCCGATGGGCGTGCATACGGGCGACAGTGTCACGGTTGCCCCCGCCATGACCCTGACCGACCGCGAGTACCAGCGCATGCGTGATATGGCAATGCAGGTGCTCCGCGCTGTGGGGGTGGAAACAGGCGGCAGTAATGTGCAGTTTGCCATCAACCCGCACGATGGGCGCATTGCTGTCATCGAGATGAACCCGCGTGTCAGCCGCAGCAGTGCGCTTGCCAGCAAAGCAACTGGCTTCCCGATTGCCAAAATTGCTGCACGACTGGCCGTGGGCTACACCCTCGATGAACTGCCCAACGATATCACCCGCGACACGCCCGCTAGCTTCGAGCCTACCCTCGATTATGTGGTAGTCAAGATCCCGCGCTGGACATTTGAGAAGTTCTCTGGTGCCGACCCGACCCTGACCACCCAGATGAAGAGCGTGGGTGAGGTGATGGCAATCGGGCGCACCTTCCCCGAAGCCTTTCAGAAGGCGTGGCGCTCGCTCGAACAGGGCCGCTACGGGTGGGGGGCCGATGGTAAGGACACTATCGACGAGGAACGGCTGCGCGAACGGCTGATCACACCGCACCCGGAACGCTTCTTTTACATCCGGTATGCGCTGCAAAGCGGCATGACGATTGAGCAGGTGCATGCGCTGACCAATATCGACCCGTGGTTCCTCAGCCAGTTCGAGCAGATGCTCAACCTGGAAGGGCGCGTGCGGGCCTTCGACCTTGCCACGCTGCCGCCCGACTTGCTGCGGCGGGCCAAGCGCTACGGTTACAGCGATAAGCAACTGGCCTTCCTGCTGCACAGCGATGAGTTGGCCGTTCGCACGCGGCGCAAAGCGCTCGGCATTCGGCCCACCTACCACTATGTCGATACCTGCGCCGCCGAGTTTCCGGCCTACACACCTTATCTCTACTCGTCGTATGAGAGCGAAGACGAGGCGAACCCATCGCAGCAGCAAAAGGTCATCATTCTGGGCAGCGGCCCCAACCGCATCGGGCAGGGTATCGAGTTTGACTACTGCTGCTGTCACGCCGTGTTCGGGCTGCGAAAACTCGGCTATGAGACGATTATGATCAACTGCAACCCCGAAACCGTCTCGACCGACTATGACACCGCCGACCGGCTGTACTTCGAACCGCTCACGCTGGAAGATGTGCTGAATGTGGTTGAGCTTGAGCAACCGGTGGGCGTGCTGATCCAGTTTGGCGGGCAAACCCCGCTCAAGCTAGCGCGGGCACTGGAAGCGGCAGGCGTGCCTATCTGGGGCACCTCCCCTTCTGCTATCGACCTAGCCGAAGACCGCGACCGCTTCAGCGAACTGCTCGACCGTCTGAACATCCCCTCGCCCGAACACGGCAGCGCGTCGTCGTGGGAGCAGGCGCTGCGGGTGGCGAGGCAGATTGGCTATCCGGTGGTGGTGCGGCCTTCGTATGTGCTGGGCGGGCGGGCGATGGCGATTGTGTACGATGATACCAGCCTTGAACGCTACATGCGCGAAGCCGTGGACGCCTCGCCAGAGCATCCGGTGTTGATTGACCGCTTCCTCGAAGACGCTTTTGAGATGGACGTGGACGCGGTGAGCGATGGTGAGACAGTTGTCATTGCGGGCATTATGGAGCAGATCGAGCGGGCCGGCGTGCATAGCGGCGATAGCGCCTGTGTCATCCCGACCTATATGGTGGCGCAGGAGCACGTGATTGCTATGCGCGATTACACCATTCGCCTTGCGCGAGAATTGAATGTAGTCGGCCTGATGAACATTCAGTATGCAATGAAGGATGGCGTGGTGTATGTGCTAGAAGTCAACCCGCGTGCCAGCCGTACCATCCCGTTTGTGTCGAAGGCAAACGGGGTACCCTGGGCGCAAGTCGCAACGAAGGTGGTCGCGCACCAGTCCGACCCGCAGCACCGCCACGGCATGCAGCTTGCCGACTACACCAGCCAAGCGCCGCCGCTCGACCCGGCGGAGCATGCGATGTTCCACGTGAAAGAAGTGGTATTGCCCTGGTCGCGCTTTCCCGGTGTCGATACGCTGCTTGGCCCCGAAATGCGCTCGACGGGTGAGGCAATGGGCAGTGGGAGCCGCTTCGGTGAGGCGTTTGCCAAGGCGTTGCTGGGCTGCGGGCACAACATCCCCACCAGTGGTACCGCCTTCCTCAGCGTCAACGACAGCGACAAGCCCAACCTGCTGCCCATCGCGCAACGACTGGCGGCGCTTGGCTTCAAGCTGCTGGCAACGGGTGGCACGGCAGCCTTTTTGCAGCAGGCCGGCCTGGATGTGCAGACGATCTACAAGGTCAACGAGGGCCGCCCCAATGCGGTAGACTACATCAAGAACCGCCAGATCAATCTAGTAATCAATACACCACTTGGCAAGGCCAGCTTCTTTGATGAGACTGCCATCCGCAGCTACCGCCATCCGGCACGGTATCCCGGCTGTTACGACACTGTCGGGCGCTGCCGCCGCCGTCGAAGCCATCCGCTCAATGCGCGAGGACGAATGGAGCGTGCAGAGCTTGCAGGAGCGGGAAAGTGCAAAGCCTACAGACGCGGGGCAATAGACAGCAAGGATAATCCACAATGGACAGACACGGGCGGGTTGCTCTGGTAACCGGTGGCGCAAAACGACTGGGCCGCGCCATCTCGCTGGCGCTGGCCGGGGCAGGTGCCACGCTGATGATCCACTATAATAGTTCTGCGGATGAAGCACGCGCTACCCTGGACGATGTGCGGCAACTCGGTGTTGAGGCCGATCTGGTCAAGGGGAGCCTGCACGAGGTTGCCACCGCCGAAGCGATCATCGATCAGACGGTTGAGCGCTGGGGTCGGCTGGATGTGCTGATCTGTAATGCGGGCATCTGGGGCGATACCCCGCTGGGCACCGTCACGCCGGAGCGCTGGGACGAGTTGCACAGCCTGAATGTGCGCACGCCGTTTTTTATGGCCCAGCGTGCCGCGCCCCATCTGCGGGCGGCAGGCGGCAGTGTGGTTGCCATTGCCGATGTTGGCATCTGGCAGTCGTGGAAGCACTACACGCCCTACCTTGCTAGCAAGGCCGCTCTTGCCATGGTAGTGCAGAACCTTGCTAACGACCTCGCGCCGGAGGTGCGGGTGAACGCAGTAGCGCCTGGCCCGGTGCTGCTGCCCGACGACTGGAACGATGAGCAGACCCGCAAGGCCGCCAACAGCACGCTGCTCAAGCGGGTGGGCACTGCCGACGATGTTGCCAGTGCTGTGCTCTTCCTGGCGACCGCCGATTATATTACTGGCGTGGTGCTGCCCGTCGATGGGGGGCAGCGCCTCAAGCCCTGATACTGCATTGTATGGTTGATGCCATTTATGAACAGCTTCGAACAGTGCCGTTATTTGCCTCGCTGGATGAGCAAACCCTGGCGGATGTATCGCACTGGGTGCGCCCGTATGCCTTCCGTCCGGGCCAGCATATCATGTACGCGGCGAACGTCCGCCGGGGCTGTTTATTGTACTGCACGGGCGTGTACGGCTTTCGTCGCTGGCTCCCGATGGGCGCGAACAGGTGCTTGATATGGTCGGCCCTGGCGATATTTTTAACCTTGTACCGATTTTCGATGGACAGCCCAACCATACCAATGCCCGCGCCATGAGTCCGGTTGAGTGTCTGCTGTTGCCGCGCCAGGATTTGCTGGCACTTATCAAGGCGCACCCCGACCTGGCACTGGCGGCGCTGAGCGATATGGCAAGCAACTTGCGCGAACTGACCACCCTGGTAGAAGATCTGGCTTTTCGTTCGGTGCGAGCGCGGCTGGCGCGGCATCTGCTGGCAGAGGCGGGCGAAGGTGCCGCCGACCTGACGCACCAGGAGCTTGCCGAACGTGCGGGCACCGTGCGCGAAATGGCGGGGCGAGCACTGCGGCGGATGGCCGAAGAGGGCCTGGTAGAACTGGCACGCGGGCGCGTGATGGTGCTGGATGCGGCAGGCTTGCAGCGCGTGATGGAGGAGTGAGGGATGGAACAACCAACATTTGCTACTGTGCTGGAACAGGCTCGGAGTCTGCCAATCAGTGAGCAGGTACGACTGGCGATGAAGGCGTTTGACAGTGACTGGTTAGCTCTGGCAGCAGTTGCTGCAAATGAGTCAGTTTCATGACCCGCATTGTTTTGCTCGATACAGGGCCACTTGGACTCGTAACACATCCAAAACCAGCACCACCTGTAACTACTCCCTTTAGCACATCCTAACTATCTTTTGAGACTTTAGTAGTAGAAACTAGACGACCAACTATGTTATGCTTTGCACAAACGAGCATAGCGTTTGAGAACAGAACTACTTCAATACATGGAAGGAATGAAGATTATGGCGTACATTATTGCGGAGCCGTGCATCGGTACCAAAGACTCTTCGTGTGTGGCGGTGTGCCCTGTTGACTGCATCTATGAGGGCGACGACCAGTACTACATCAATCCGGATGAGTGCATCGACTGTGGCGCGTGTGAGCCGGAATGCCCTGTGACCGCCATCTTCGCTGATGATGCGGTGCCGGAAGAGTGGCAGAGCTACACTGCCAAGAATGCCCAGTTCTTCGCATAATACGGCTTCTCTCTTGCCAACTGCGCCCCCGCCTGTGTTCAGGTGGGGGTATTATCATATCGGGTGCCCCTCACGGCGCGGGCTTCCCTATCATCTGCCACACATCCGCCACCCGCTGCGCCAGGGCTGCGTCCTGTTCGGGTAGCACCGTGCGAACATCAAACAGCAGGTTGTCATCGGCAATCCGCGCCACCACCGCCGGCGCACCCATCCGCAACGCCTGCGCCAGTCGGTTGGCGTGGCCTGCGCCAGGATCAACGGTTACCCCCACACTCGGCAGCGTTTCGCCAGGAAGCGAGCCACCCCCCACCGCACTCGCGCACGTCGTCACCTGTGCCACAATGCCCGCCGCCTGCCACTGTGCTGCCAGTGCGGTGGCACGCTGGTGCAGCGGCGCAAGCGGCATGCCTATCATCTGCCAGACCGGAATCTCGGTGAGCGCCTGCCCGCGCAGATAGGCCTGCAAGGTGGCCTCAAGCCCTGCAATGGTAGTTTTATCCACCCGCAGCGCCCGTGCCAGGGGATGCTTTTTCAGCCGCTCGATCAGGTCGGCGCGTCCGGCGATGATGCCCGCCTGTGGCCCACCCAACAGTTTATCGCCGCTGAACGTGACAAGGTCGGCACCGGCGGCAATGCTTTCCTGTACCAGTGGTTCCGGCGCAAGGCCATAGGGCGTGGTTGGGAGCAACGAGCCGCTGCCCAGGTCATCCAGCACGGGGATGCCATGCTTGCGTCCGACTGCCGCCATTGCTTCGAGGCTTGTTTCATGCACAAAGCCAACCAGTCGAAAGTTGCTGGTATGCACCCGCAGCAGCAGGGCAGTGTTTGCATTGATCGCCTGCTCGTAGTCGCGGGGATAGGTGCGGTTGGTGGTGCCCACCTCCACCAGCAGCGCCCCACTCTGGCGCAGCACATCGGGAATACGGAAGCCGCCGCCAATCTCCACCGCCTGCCCCCGCGACACAATCACCTCGCGGCCCACGGCCAGCGCCAGCAGTACCAGATACACCGCCGCCGCGTTGTTGTTGACGGCCAGCGCCGCCTCTGCGCCCGTGAGTTGTTGCACAATGCCCGATAGGTGGACAGTGCGGCTGCCGCGTGTGCCCGCTGCGAGATCATATTCGAGGTTGCTATAGCCCAGACTCACCGCCTGCATCGCCGCACGAGCCGCCGCACTGAGCGGGGCGCGGCCCAGGTTGGTCTGGATAATGACGCCGGTTGCGTTGATAACGGGGCGCAGGCTCGGCGCGGTGAGTGCCTCCAGGCGCTGCTGTACCTGCTGCACCAGTGCTTCCAGTGGAGGGGCAGCAGTGGCGGCACCATTGGCGGCTTGCAACTGTGCGCGGGTGGCATCCAGTTCGGTACGGGCAGCCTGCACCACCAGCGCACGCGGCAGGCTGTCGGTGTCGGTGGCGCGTTGCACCGCCTGCACCAGCTTATCAACACTGGGAAGATTGCGAAGTGGTGTCATAGCAGGTTCGGTGTATTCCTTTTAGGCGATGGGCCGCCCGTTGCCGCGTGGCGACACCCCGCGCCCCTACGCTGATAGCGCCACCCCTGGCCCGTGCTC
>JAAUSQ010000010.1 GCA_012033195.1 Chloroflexaceae bacterium | reverse complement strand
ACCTGCCCCACACTCCTACATCGATGAGTGGGGGCAGACTATAAGAACAAACAACAGCAGAAGTACACACCAGCACAACACGCCGCGCTAATGGCTTACGGCAAAGTTCTCCTCAGTATCCATTGATGTCTCATCCGATGCGGGGTGAGCATTGGCGAGCACCTGCAACCCGCCCGCCTCTCCAAGCGCAAAGAGTGCCGTGGTGTAGATCGGGGCCAGCCCTGCATTATAAAAGCGGCCTCCCTCGTGGTCGGTCGGGTTCAGGTGGCTGTCGGCAAAGTTGAGCAACGCCGCCGCCAGTTCCGCTTCGCCCATTTCCACCGCTAGCAGATAGCTAAAGCCGGTTGCGGTGGCTTCGTCGGCAGCTTCTTTGGCCTGCCACATTGCCCCTACTGGCACATGCACCAACGCGCCGTTCTGGTTGGGCGGCAGATGCACAACCGTTTTGATAAAGCGCGGCGCAAGTTCACGCGCCAGATCAGGAGCCAGCGCCACCATACAGGCCAGCGCCCAGGCATCGGTAAAGGTATTGCCAAACGAGGCACCAGGCCAGAGCCGGCTGGTATAGCCGCCTGGAAGATCGTCCGCCCCATCAGGCGCAGTCCCCGCTGCACCAGATGCTTCACAACATATTCAAACCAGAGATCGTGCGTTATCGCATAGGTGGTATGGAATATCCGGTCGTGCAGCAGGTTGCCCCACAGGGCGTGGTTCATCGTGCTCACATTGATGCGCCCCGGTTCACACTCCACACCGTGGTGCCGATTGCGCTGCATCTGGTTGGCTATCGTATCAACCACCGACGTATGAGTATAATGGAACCGATCAGCCGGACTCCAGACCAGCGTAAACGGCTCGTCATAGCGGGTATCGCCGCCCGCCACCCGATACGCGCCCAGCATCATCGAGAGCGCCCCGCTATATTGCACATTCGCTTCATTAATCGGATCAATATCCGTGTTGCGCTGGTCGGCACGGGCGGCCCAGTACGCCCACACACGCCGCTGTAACATCCGGTCAATCAGGGCCGCCATCGCAGAGCGGGCGCGTTGCTGTTCAGCGCGGCTCGCGATCGGATGCAGCGCCAGCGCACCGAGCGCATAACAGGCAAAAGAAAGCTGATACCGCAGCGCAAAGTTCATCCCCTCGTGCTGCGACATATAAAAACCATTCCAGTGGTTGGTTGGTTGGGTCGCCAGACGTTCAAAATACGTGAGATACCCATTCAGGCGCGCATGTAACATCGTTTCCCCTCATCCATAGCTGATGCACGATCAGGCAATACGATACCCGCGCCGCGCTGCGCCGGAAAAAACCATTGAGCTGTTTATACCGCACTATACAGGCCAGCACTGGCAAGGCCGGGGAAGAACATCGGGGCGTATGCATACGACGCCAGTAGTATCAAAACAGAGGACACGACTGCCTGCCGGAGTTGCGTGAAACCCCGACCAACGACGCGCTGTCATCACACCAGTTTCCGATACCTGTGCAAGTATCAGGACGTGCCCGTGTCCTCGTTCCCCTGTGCCTCGTTCGGTTGCATCGTCCTAGATGCTGGTCAACACTGACCGTTGTTCCAGCACATAGCGCAATGCCGCCATAAAGCCAGCATTCTGCTCCATCGTGCCAAATGAGATACGGATACAGCCGGAGACGCCCCAGCCAGAGATCGGCATCACTGCATATCCCTGCTGCCGCAGTTCTTCTGCGATGGCTCCATCGTCCCCAACATACACCGCAATAAAGTTTGTTTCGCTGGCTATCGGCTGCAACCCGAGCATACCCAGTTCGTGCTCAAAAAAAGCACGGCTCCGCTGCGCGTGTGCTCTGGTGCGCGCGATGTGTTCCTCATCATCCAGTGCTGCAAGTCCACCAACCTGGGCCAGCGTGTTGACATTAAAGACCGGACGCGCCCGGTGCAGATACTCGATCACCTCCGGATGAGCAAGGCCATAGCCAAGCCGTAGCCCGGCCAACCCGTGAATCTTGGCAAAGGTACGCAGAATAATCAGGTTCTTGCGTCCAGCACGCAATGCTGCCACCGTGTCGGGAAAGTCGGGACGAATGGCATACTCAACATAGGCCTCGTCCATCACCACCAGCACATGATCGGGCACCGCTGCCAGAAACGCGCTGATTTCGTCGGCTCCCACCGATGTACCAGTCGGATTGTTGGGGTTGCATACATACAACAGGCGGGTGCGCGACGTGATAGCTGCCAGCATTGCGGGCAGGTTGTGGGTATAATCGGGGCGCAGTGGCACCTGTACCGCCGTGCCGCCCATCTCGCGGGTCCGCAACAGGTAGCTAATAAATGTACCCGCCGCCATCACTGCTTCATCGCCTTCGCTCAAGAAGCCAAGCGAGAGCAACATAATCAGCTCGTCGGAGCCATTGCCACAGATAACCCTATTGGGCGAAAGGCCCACCCGATTGGCGAGGGCGACCCGGAGCGCCAGCGCAGACGAGTCGGGGTAGCTGTGGCACAGACCTATCGCCGCCTGCATTGCTGCCAGCGCTCTGGGCGAGGGGCCGAGTGCATTCTCATTTGAAGAAAGCTTCACCATACTACCGGGTTGGGTTGCGGTTAGATTTGATGGCTTATACACGGGCAACTGTAAAATAGAGTCTTTAAACTGCATACATTTCCATTCCAGGCTGCACCCTACCAATATCAACTAATCCTATTGAAGTATCGCTTTGATACTTTTTATTTCTGCGAAGTGTACCACAAAATACAACACTCGCATAGCAGTACACACCCTTATAAATGAGGAATCTGCCAATCGATGGGTGTGCTGCCGTGCTGCTCTAATATGCGATTAATCGCCGAGAACGGACGGCTGCCAAAAAAGCCATTGCGGGCCGACAGCGGCGACGGGTGCGCCGACTGCACAATGGTATGGCGGGTGGTGTCAATCAGCTTGACTTTCTTGCGGGCGTAGTTGCCCCATAGCACAAAGACCACCGGCGCTGCTCGTGCGCTGACCGCCTGAATAACCCGGTCGGTAAAGACCTCCCAGCCTTTGTCTTTGTGCGCGTTGGCCTGCCCTGCTCGCACCGTCAGCACCGCATTGAGCAGCAAAATGCCCTGCTCCGCCCACGGCACCAGATAGCCATTGTTGGGCACAAAGCAGCCAACATCGTCGTGCAGTTCTTTAAAAATATTTACCAGCGATGGCGGCGCAGGCACCCCCGGCAGCACCGAGAAGCACAGCCCATGTGCCTGACCGGGGCCGTGGTACGGGTCTTGCCCCAGTATCAGCACGCGCACCTGATCGTAGGGGGTCAGCTCCAGCGCCGTAAACACCTGACGCTTCGGCGGGTAGATCGTATAGTTGCTGCGCTCCTCGGTCAAAAAGTCCTGGAGTTGCAGCATATATGGTTTTGCCAACTCTTCACCCAGAATATCGTGCCATGTGTTTGGGAAACGAAAAGATGTTGTCATTGCTTTGCATAGATACTACGAATGATTACGAATAGTATAACACAGCGCGTTATGATGAAACAACTATCTTTTTCGGTGCGAAAATTCGCAGTACAATACCAATGTCCCAAAAAATTGACCATTAGGAAACAAAACGCAGCGAGCAGAGTACAGAGTTACAACTGAGAGAGGATCTTATTGGTATGGCGCTTTCGCTAAAACGGCCCTGCGACGAGCAGGTAATGTCCAGAGAAGCAGATACCGGCTTTAACCCCTGTGACAAGCGTTCGCAGCCCTGGGTACTGGTGGCAACCATTCTCGGCTCCAGCATGGCCTTTATTGATAGTACCGTTGTTAACGTGGCACTGCCCGCGTTACAAGCCGATCTGGAAGCCACCGTGACGGATGTGCAATGGATTGTCGCATCATATACACTCTTTCTTGCCGCGCTGATCCTGGTTGGTGGCGCACTGGGCGACCGCTACGGACGCCGCCTGATTTATGCGATGGGCATTGCCATCTTTGCCCTTGCATCGGCCTGGTGTGGCTTTGCCGATACCCCCGCCATGCTGATCCTGGCGCGTGCCGTGCAGGGCATTGGTGCAGCGCTGCTTGTACCGGGCAGCCTTGCAATCATCAGCGCAACCTTCTCGGCAGAAGATCGCGGCAGAGCTATCGGTACGTGGTCGGGCTTCTCGGCCATGACTACCGCGCTGGGGCCAGTGATCGGCGGCTATGTGATTGAAAATATCTCGTGGCGCTGGATCTTCTTTATTAATATACCGCTGGCGATTATCATTCTGGTACTGCTCTTCTGGCACGTGCCCGAAAGCCGCTCCCATCAGCACGGCAAGCTCGATTGGCAAGGGGCGGTGCTCGGTACGCTGGGCCTCGGTGGTCTGGTGTTTGGCCTGACCGAAAGCTCGTTGTATGGCTTCGCTGATCCACGGGTATGGGGTAGCATTATGCTTGGTGTCATAATGCTGGCGCTGTTTCTGGTGGTGGAGCGCCACGCCGATAACCCGATGTTCCCGCTGTATGTCTTCAAGTCGCGCACCTTCAGCGGGGCCAATCTACTCACCCTGCTGTTGTATTTTGCGCTTGGTGGGTCGCTCTTTTTCCTGCCCTTCAATCTCATTCAGGTGCAGGGCTACACCGCCACCGCAGCGGGCGCAGCCTTCCTGCCCTTCCCCGTGCTGATGTTCCTGATCTCGCGCTGGTCGGGCGGTCTGGTGGAGCGCCACGGCGCACGCTGGCCGCTTGCGATTGGCTGCACCATCGCGGCGGGCGGTTTTGCGCTGTTTGCGCTGCCCGGTATCGGCGGGAGCTACTGGACTACCTTCTTTCCGGCGATTGTGGTGCTTGGCATCGGTATGTCGATCTGTGTGCCGCCACTGACGACCGCCGTGATGAACGCGGTTGATAGAGAGCACGTCGGCATTGCATCGGGCATCAACAATGCCGCATCACGCACGGCGGGTCTGCTGGCAATTGCCATTCTTGGTATTGTCATGGTCAATGTTTTTAATGTTCAGCTTGACGAGCGCACCGCACCGCTCGATCTCTCGCCCACAGTGCAGGAAGAATTAGCCGTTGAGCGCACCAAACTCGGCGCTGCAGCAGTGCCCGCCAGTACGCCCGCCGAACTGCGCGACCAGTTGCGGCTTGCGCTTGATCAGGCATTTCTGGTCGGCTTCCGCACTATTATGCTGCTCTCGGCAGTCCTGGCACTGGCAAGCGCCATCATTGCAGCGCTGATGATTGAGGGACAAAAGATTAAGGAGCGGGTACAGGAAGGCGCGGCTTCTACGCCCTCGGAGGCACTAGGGTAACAACATACCCCCTCGCCCCTTAAGTGGGGAGTGGGGGCAGAGGAACAGTAGCGCAAAACTATTCAGGCGAGCGGCAAGAGTCAGACGGCACCAAGACAGCCCGCGCAGGCAGGCCTCGTAGCCAGGAGCCGGAGGTTTAAACCGACCGGCTCTCTCGGCACGGACTATCCCCTCACGCCGCTAGTGATGCCCATGTTCGTCCTGGCGCAGGCTCACCATAATATCCTGATAAATCCAGCCACCCAGACCAAAAGCGAAGATCGCCAGACCGATCAGGATCACCAGCAGGTTAATCACAATGCCGGTCAGCAGCACGCTAATACCCAGCGCAATGATGATCGGCCAGATGCTGGGGTCGGGCAGGTGGGCATGCAACTCGGTCCATTCTTCGTCGGGCGTTAGCGTAACCGATGCAAACGTCTTCTGTTCGGGCGTTGTCATATGTAATGCTCTCCAGTGCTATCAAACAGGCAGCGCCATATACTGACGCGCCCACAGCAGCATAATCATAAACATAAACAGCGCCACTGCACCCAGGATCAGACCGAGGCGCAGGTTCTTCCGGCGTGTTTCATCGCTCATTGTCAATCTCCCATATATCGCACACGGCCCACGGTGAAAGGGCGGGCCATGCGGTTTGCTATCCAAGCACCAACTGATCGAGCACCATCGCCCCGAACAGCAACGCCAGATAGAGCAGTGAATATTTATAGAGGCCCCAGATTGCAGCCTGATCGCCCCTGCGCCACACCAACCAGGCGTAGTACAGGAAGAAGCCACCCAGCACCGCCGCCAATCCCAGGTACATCAGTCCCATCGCGTGGATCGGCGTAAGAATAAAACTAAACGATACCAGCAGCACCGAGTAGAGCCAGATCTGCCAGCGCGTTTCGGCTTCGCCCGCCACCACAGGCAGCATCGGCACACCAGCGCGGGCATAGTCTTTTTGTTTTACCAGCGCCAGCGCCCAGAAGTGCGGCGGTGTCCAGTAGAAGATAATCAAGAACAGAATCACGGGCACCAGTGATACCGAGTTAGTCATTGCGGCCCAGCCAACCATTGGCGGGATTGCACCCGCGCCACCACCGATGACGATGTTTTGCCAGGTATGCCGCTTGAGCCAGCGCGTATATGCAATAGCATAATAGAAGGCACCAATCAGCGACAACACCGCCGCCATCAGGGTGACAAAGGTTGCCAGCACCACAAACGAAAGTGCTACCAGCGTACTACCAAACAGCAGCGCGTGCTCTGGTTTGATGCGCCCACTCGGAACAGGGCGGCGACTGGTGCGCCCCATATTTATGTCAACATCTTTCTCAAAGGCGCAGTTAATCGCACCCGCGCCGCCCGATGCAAGGTAGCCGCCCAGCATTGTCCAGAAGACCAGCGCCAGCGAGGGCAACCCGGCATCAGTGATATACATCGCTGCCAGTGTGGTCACCAGCAACAACGACACCACCTTCGGCTTGGTCAGGCTCATATAGTCGGACAGCAGCGTGGGCCGCTTCTCGACTGCCGCTTCTGGCGCAACGTGCGCGGCGGGTTCTGCCAGCATCGGCGCAGGGCGGCGCAGCGTCAGCGCACCCAACAGCAGCATGCTCATCCACAGCAGCGTTATCAGGACAGCCAGCGGTGTATACAGGCTTGTCAGTGGGCCAACACCCGCCAGCACCAGCGCATCAATCAGCGCCAGCAACACCACCGCCACCCCGACCGAACCAACCAGCACCGCATCAGTGCGGCGCTCCTGCCACGTCTGCCATACTGCTGTTAGCACCAGACCATTCAGCAACAGCAATGTGCTCGCATAGAACGAGTCGGCAGCGAAGTCGTGGCGCATCAAGCTGCCCGCAACCAGCAACACCCACGCCACCGCCGCGCCTGCCATTGTCAGGCGGGTATAGCGGCGCTTGCGCCGGGTAGCGCGTGCGCCAAGCCGTAGCGTTACATTGGCATCGGGCACCAGCAGCGCCACCATGGGCACCAGCATCAGACCGACGGGCAGCACACAGATACCAGGGTGTACCAGGCTCGCCACTGCCGGAGCCGCAGCCCATACCGTATCGTGGCTGAGCGCTACCTGCAATAGCAGCACCAGCGGGATCAGCAGCAGGGTTGGCGTACCAGTGGCTCGGCGTTGCGGTGGTGCCATGCGATGGCGCTGCTCGCAAGGCTAACGAGCGCCGCCAGCACCACCAGCACGGCATGCTCGCCCGTCATCAGCAACGCCAGTGTTGCGATGCTTCCGCCCGCCAGCAGCCACCCTGCTGCCGAACGGAAGCGTGTTATGTTCTGTTTCATCGTACCTCTTCCATATTTCCAGGATACCGTACAGAGCGCAATGCTCATTTACACTCTGTGCGTGGCCCCCTCTCCGCTCTCTCCTGTTTCAGGGGCAACCCACCGATGCAGTACGTTATCAGTGTATGTCTTTGGTCTGGATACCCAGCTTGCGTACCCGCAAGTCCCACAGCGGGCGGTCGCTGGTCAGCGGTGGGATCTTATCAAAGTTATGATCAGGCGGCGGCGAGGAGGTGGCCCATTCGAGCGTGTTGCCCTCCCACGGATCGTCGCTGGCTCGTTCGCCACGTGTCAGCGAGATGACGACATTGATGATAAACAGCAACGCCGACAGCGCCACCAGGAACGCGCCCACGGTTGCAATAATGTTGTAGATTTCCCAGCCCCGCCCCGCTGGATAGTCGAAGTAGCGGCGCGGCATTCCAAGCAGGCCCAGAATGTGCATCGGGAAGAACGTTACATTCATACCGATAAACATTGTCCAGAACTGGATCATACCGAGCCGTTCGCCCAGCATGCGCCCGGTGAACTTGGGCCACCAGTAGAACAGCGCGGCAAAGATGCCAAACACGCTGCCACCAAACAGCACATAGTGAATGTGTGCCACCACCCAGTAGGTATCGTGTAGCTGCTTATCAAGTGGTACCGACCCCTGGAACACGCCACTGATACCACCGATCAGGAACATCGACAGGAAGCCCAACACATAGTACAGCGGTGTTTTCAGGTTGAGCGAACCACCCCACATTGTGGCAATCCAGTTAAAAATCTTCAGCCCCGTCGGTACCGCAATGATGATCGTGGTTGCCATAAACAGTGTTTCAACCACCGGATTGGCTCCAATCGTGAACATATGATGCAGCCACGAGGTAAAGCCAAACACACCAATCAGGACGGTGGACAGGAAGATCGCAAAGTAGCCAAAGATTGGCTTGCGTGAGAAGACCGGCAGAATATCGCTCACCGCACCCATCGCAGGCAGGATCATAATGTAGACTGCCGGGTGCGAGTAGAACCAGAACATATGCTGCCACAGGCGCGGGTTGCCCTGCGCGGCATCGAAGAAGCGTGTCCCGAACTGGCGGTCGGTCAGCAGCATTGTCAGTGCGCCCGTCAGCATCGGGGTTGCCGCCAGCACCATGCCCTGCGCGGTCACCACCGACCACGTAAAGAGCGGGATTTTACGCCATGTCATGCCAGGAGCACGCATATTTGCCACCGTCACCAGAAAGTTGACCGCGCTGAGAATGCTTGAAATGCCAAGCACCTGAAGACCGATGATCCACAGGTCTTGCCCCAAAGTGGGCGAATAGGTGCTGTTCGAAAGTGGCGGGTAGCTTGTCCAGCCTGCCGCAGCAGCGCCACCAGCCACAAAGAAGCCACCAAACATGATGATGCCGGAAAACAGCGCCATCCACAGACCAAGCGCATTGATACGCGGGAAGGCCATATCAATTGCGCCAATCTGGAGCGGTACCAGGAAGTTGCCCAACCCGGCGAAGAATGGGATGACAAACAGGAAGATCATGCCGGTTGCGTGCATCGTAAAGATCTGATTATACAGGTCGGCAGAGACAAACTGCTGACCGGGTACCGTAAGCTCCAGGCGCACCACCATCGCCAGGAGACCCGACACAATAAAGAAGAAGAAGGCGAGGGTCATATATATAATGCCAATCTTCTTATGATCGACGGTGGTGATCCAGCTCATAATGCCCCGTTGTGTCCAGGGGATACTATGCTGGGGCACGGAAATAGTTGCCATGGGTTCTAACCTCTACATCTAGTAGGCGAGCAGTGAGCAGGTGTGGCCTTACTCCTTACTCCCGCTTACGCTTCTCTTCTACTTCTACCTCTGTGTACCGTCAAGCACAGCCATCAATAACCGCACGGTTGCTAGCGCTGCGTATCAAGATACTCCACAATTGCTTCAGCCTCGGCGTCAGTCAGTGGAATACGTGGCATCTTCGAGCCCGGTTTCTGCGACGGGTCGATAATCCAGCTCTTGAGGTTTTCGCGGTTGTAGGGCAGCATACCTGCAATCTGCTGGCGGCTCGCCAAGTTGGTCAGGTCCGGCCCAACTTCGGCCCCGGCACCCAGGCCACCCACTGCGTGACAACCGATGCAGCCCTTGCTGGTAAAGAGATCCTGACCCTCTGATGCCAGTTCGTTGCTGCTGTAGTCGCGCTCGACCACCTCGTTGGCGGCGGCCTGGTTCTGGGCCCAGGTATCAAACTGGTCGGCAGGTACCGCTACAACCCGCATTGGCATATAGGCGTGCGATGACCCACACAGTTCGGTACAATGGCCTTCGTAGACACCCGGCTCAGTCACCTGGAACCAGCTATAGGTCGTTGCACCAGGGTAAAGGTCTTGCTTGCCGCCAAGCTGCGGTATCCACCACGAATGGGCCACGTCGCGACTGGTAAGCTGTAGCACCACCACTTCGCCGACGGGCACATACAGATCGGCGGCAGACGTAAAGCCATAATCGAGGTAGTTGTAGGCCCACCACCACTGCCGCCCCACCACTTCGATGGTCACGGTTGAAACCGCCAAGAACTGGGCGGCCTCTTCGGGGCTTACATCGTTGTTGAAGCACACACTGGCGACCGACACCGCCGATACCCCGTCGGCAGTTGGCGGACGGTCGGCGAGCATTACCTGCCACGATAGGAAAAAGACTGCGGCGGCAATCAGCGCGGGGCCAATTGTCCAGGCAATTTCCATCCGATTGTTGCCATGTACCTGCACCGGAACTTCGTTGTCGTCCCGCCGACGGAACCGAATCGCTGAATAAATCAACAGGCCTTCCACCAGCACAAACACAACCACCGACATCCAGAAGATGATCCAGTACAGATTGGCAACCAGTGCTGCGTTGGGCGAAGCGGGATCGAGCGGGGAGGGGACGCTCTGAGCGCTTGCCACACCGGGCCATACCACGCTACCAAGGGCACCCAATCCGCCAACCCAGAGTAGTTGGCTTCTCAAAATACGCCAAAGTGCCATGCCTTTCCTCTCTAGCATCCAGAGGTGTTTCCATACACCTGTATCAGTTGGGTATTACGTGACCCATAGAACTACTATGTGCAGGGGCGAACCCCTGCTTGTTTGTATACCAACAGCCTTCGTTTAACGCTCGATAATGCCGTGTGACGTGGGGAGCGAGGATTACCGAACACAACGTTATCATACATATTCCCAATTATCAACGCCCGACAGCCGCCAAAGTTAACCAGGCTGTGCAAAGGCAGTGTGGCTTTCGTATCAGGTAGAGCAATAGGGACACTGTACGAGGGTGCGGCCCTGTTCTTCCCCGAATGAGCACAATACCGCAAGGTTGCCAGTTAAGTGAAGGTACGGTTCACGTTGATAACAAAATCTTCTCGCTGTTTCTTAATTTAGAGCCATTATAACATATTGCTCTGAATGATATAGCAGCAAAGGTGGCTTTTGTGAAGAAAATACCAATCTTCTTGATCTGATATCGATATCTGGAACAGCATAGCTAGTTAACGCTATTTAAAAAGAAAAGAAGTTATTATCTCATAATACTGATCTTTTTTTCACAGGTATCTGTGCAATGCATGAGCAATTTCTGCAAAATCGATTGCAAAACAGTGTGCAATGTATTGACAATCGTTCACTACCGTGCTATAACTATATTATATAGATTATATACCACACGAGCATCAATTAAAGCATCAGATATCATTAAAAACACAGGGAGGGTCATGCGATGATGCAGTCACGCGAAACCGTTCACGCAGAGGAACTTCAGTCGGTTGTCGTCGATCAGGAAGGTACCAGTCTCTTTAGCAACCGAATGTTTGTTGGTGCAGTTGCCGGTGCTGGTCTGGGTATCCTGAGTGGCATGAGTGCTGGCTTTGGCTTCGAAGGTGCCGCCGAGTTCGGTATGACACTGCCGGTAATGCTGGGCCTATTCACTGCGGGCGCGGGCACCATTGGTGGCGCATTCATCGACCTGCTGCCGTCGGTTGACAGCAAGCGCTAACTTCCCACCTGTAATCACACAAAGATACTACTGTCTGCTACCCTCACAATGGCGTGAGGGTATTTTTTTGCTCGCTGTGGCGCAAAGGGCAGCACTGCCCTTCGCTGAGACGGGTACACAGTCCATGCTTCCCGCGCCGCTTGCCGCTTGCCCCTCGCCTGTTACTGCCACGCCTCCAGATGCTGCTTGACACTCGCCAGGAACCCATCGGCTCCCGCCCCGTCGAGCATGCGATGGTCGAAGGTCAGGCCCAGGTAGGCCATTGGACGAATTGCCAGCATGCCCTGCACCACCTTCACGCGCTGCTCAATTGCGCCCATGCCCAGAATGGCACACTGTGGCTGATGAATAATTGGCGTTGCCATCAGCGAGCCAGATGTGCCGTGGTTAGTGATAGTAAACGTGCCACCGCGCACCTCTTCGGCGGCAAGCTGTCCGGCGCGTGCCCGCAGACTCAGGTCGTTGATCGCACGGGCAAGCCCCGTTAGCGATTTCTCGTCGGCATCTTTGATAACTGGCACAATCAGCCCTGCCTCACCCAGCGCGGTCGCCACCCCAATATTGATCACCCGATGCAGCCGGATACCGTTCTCGTGCCAGCTTGCGTTCACCGCTGGATGCTTGAGCAGCGCCGCTGCCGTTGCCGCCACCATATAGGCTGTATATGTCAGCCGTACGCCCCACTGTGCAAACTCGTTGCGATGTGCCGCACGGTGGGCACCCACCGCCGCAAGGTCTACCTCCATCACCGTGGTGACGTGCGGGCTGGTTTGCACACTGCGGACCATATGCTCGGCAATCGTGCGCCGCATCGCCGAGAGCGGCACCACCAGGTCATCTATGTCATCGGGTGCGGCAGGCAGCACCGTCGGCAGTGGCATGGTGGTGCCAGTTACGGCAACAACCGGCACCGGTGCGCCCGCCTCAATATACGCCAGCACATCGTTGCGGGTAACCCGCCCGCCGCGCCGCTGCCCTGGATGTGGCGCAGATCGATGTTATAGGCTGCTGCCAGCCGCGACACCGCTGGTGTAATGACACCCGCCGGGTTTAATGGCACATTGCTCGCGGGATTGAGGCGCTCGGTGAGGATGGCAGGGGTCGCCGCATTGTGGTTCTCGGCATAGGCCAGCACATCCTGCTTGGTGATGCGCCCGCCGGTCGCCGTGCCGCGCACCTTCGTCAGATCCACCCCCAGATCGGCGGCGACCTTTGCAGCAACCGGTGAGACAGGCGGCAACACGGGCGGCGTGGCGGCAGGTAGTTCGGGCGCGGGTGCGGCGACTTCGTCAGGATGCCCGATGGATACCAGCAGCGCTCCGGCTTCGATCACCTCGCCATCGCCCACATAGATTTTCAGAATAGTACCCGCTGCTGGCGAGGGAATATCGGTTGTTACCTTATCGGTCTCCACCTCCACCATCGGCTCATACTCCACGAGGGTATCGCCCTCGCGCTTGAGCCAGCGGGTAATCGTTGCCTCCTGCATCGACTCGCTGAGTTGGGGCATTCGCATATCAGTTGGCATAAGACACGCATCCTTTGTTCGAGCACTACTCAGTAGGCCGCCAAGTTGCGGATAGCATCGGCTATCTTCTGCGGATTGAGCATATAATACGCTTCAAGCGCCTCGTTGAAGGCCGTCGCGGGCACATTCGGGCGAAGCCACCCGCCGCACCGGGCCATCCAGATATTCAAAGGCGTGTTCCGTGATCATGGCGCTGATCTCGCCGCCGATGCCACCCGTCAGGTTGTCCTCGTGCACAATCATCGCCTTGCCCGTCTTTCGCACCGATTCAAGAATCGTTTCTTTATCAAGTGGGTAGAGCGTTCGCAGATCAATCACCTCCACACGGATACCCTCTTCGGCCACCTGTTCGGCAGCCGTCAGGCTATGGTGCAGCATCAGGCCATAGCTCAACACTGTCATATCGCGTCCGGTGCGGCGCACAGCAGCACTGCCCAGTGGCACGATGTAGCTGCCATCGGGCACCTCGCCGCGCTGCGTGCGGTAGAGTTGCTTGTGCTCAAAAAAGACCACCGGGTCGGGGTCGCGGATGGCGGCAATCAAGAGTCCCTTGGCATCATAAGGCGTGGCGGGGATAACCACCTTCAGGCCAGGGGTGCTGGTAAACAGCGCCTCGGTGCTTTGCGAGTGGTAGAGTGCGCCGTGGATGCCAGAGCCAAACGGTGCACGCACCACAAGCGGGCACGACCAATCGCCAGCGGTGCGGTAGCGAAACTTGGCCGCCTCATTGATAATCTGGTCAATAGCAGGCTGAATATAATCGGCAAACTGGATTTCGGCAACCGGACGCAGACCGTGCAGCGATGCGCCGATTGCCGCACCCACAATGCCAACCTCAGCAATCGGCATATCAATCACGCGGTACTCACCATAGCTGGCCTGCAAGCCATCGGTTGCCAGGAACACGCCGCCCTTCACG
Source organism: Chloroflexaceae bacterium (assembly GCA_012033195.1). Taxonomy (GTDB): domain Bacteria; phylum Chloroflexota; class Chloroflexia; order Chloroflexales; family Chloroflexaceae; genus JAAUSQ01. The sequence continues at coordinate 31,673 of JAAUSQ010000010.1, read as the reverse complement.
CCGACATCCTGCCCCAGCACAAATACCCGCGCATCGGCGGCCATCTCGTCGCGCAGGGCGCTGCGGATCGCATCAACGAAGGTCAGTTCAGGCATCGTGCTCCTCCGTCCCATACAGATGCGCAAACAGCGATTCCAGCGGCGGGTCGGGCACCCGGTCGGCGGTGGTGGTCGCCTCGTTCACCTCCTGCCGAATAGACTGGCGGGCCGCGTCCCACTCCTCCTGTGTCATCAGGTTGTGTTCCACCACATAGGCCAGCAAACGCTGGATCGGGTCGTGCTCCTGCATCGCGGCAATCTCATCAGCAGGGCGATATTTGGTATGGTCGTCAGAATTGGAATGCGGGCGCAGGCGGTGGGTCTTACACTCAACCAGCGTGGGGCCACCCCCGGAGCGGGCGCGTTTCATCGCAGCACGCACGGTTTCATACACAGCGAAGATATCGGTACCATCAACAATCACACCAGGCATGCCATAGCCCGCTGCTTTGGTCGCCACATCGGGCACGGGCACTTCTTTCTTAAGCGGTACCGATATCGCATAGGAGTTGTTTTCGCAGACAAACACCACCGGAAGCTGATGCACGCCCGCAATGCTGATGCCCTCGTGCCACGCGCCCTCCGACGTTGCACCCTCCCCAAAGAAGGTAATCGATGCAATATCGGTCTCGCCTGTGATGCGAAAGGCCAGCGCCAGCCCGACGGCATGCACAATATGGCTGCCCACCGAACTTGAGCCGCTGACGAGCCGCAGCTTGCGACTGCTAAAATGCCCGAACATCTGCCGCCCGCCGCTGGCCGGATCGGTGGGCTTGCCCATCGCGTGCAGCAGCAAATCGAGCGAAGTCTGCCCCAGTGCCAGCGCCAGCGCCATATCGCGGTAGTAGGGCACTACATAATCGTGCCCAACGCGGATAGCCCAGCCACAACCAAACTGAATTGCCTCGTGGCCTGCCGAGGTAATCACAAAATGGGCCTTGCCCTGCCGACTGAGTACCCACAGCCGGTCGTCCACTTCGCGGGCGCGTTGCATCCCGCACAGCGCGGCAATCACCTGCTCATCCGATAGGCCAAGCTGAAGATGGCGCGGAAGGGTTGGCTGCTCGCTTGTGTGATTGGTCGAGGGTGTCTCCATTGACTGGCTCATCGAAAACCTCCAAGGAAACTGCCGACTTTCGGCGGCAGAGGAATTGGCGAACGGCGGCTACCTCCGGCGTCCGCATTGGGGTTGGGAACCGTTGACACACACGTTCGTATCTGGTATCATGTCTCTATGAATGCAACACTCTCCACACGTACCATATGCTGCAAAGTTGCGCTTGATAGCGTGGCTGATGCCATGGTGCACGCAACGCAACAGGCATTCAACCGTGCGGCAACCTATTGCGCGTCGGTTGCCTGGGAACAGGGTGTGACCAACAAGAACAAGCTGCATCACCTTGTCTATGGCGCGACACGCGCTGAGTTTGGGCTTGGCGCACAGCTTGCGTGTTGTGCTCGTGATAAGGCGGCAGAGGCCGTGCGTGCGGCGCGTTCCACGGGAAGCGATACCTGCCCGGTGTTTGGTGCTGACAGCAGCATTCGCTACGATGCACGCACCTATCGGCTGATGAGCCTGGACCGGGTGAGCTTGAACACCGTGCACGGGCGCGTTGTCGGGCAACTGGTATTGGGTGACTATCAGCGCCGCCATCTGTACGACACCACCTGGAAAATCGGCAGCGCGGAACTCTTGCGCCGTGCGAACGTCTGGTATCTCCACATCACCCAGACCAAAGCCAATCCCGCGCCCGATGAGCCGACTGGTGTGCTTGGCGTAGACCTGGGCATCGTCAATCTGGCGACCGATAGCGACGGCGAAACCTTCAGTGGTGAGCAGGTCAAGCACGTACGTGAGCGCCGCTTTCGGCATCGTCAAAGGCTGCAAACAGCCAACACCCGCCGCGCCCGCTGGCGGTTGCGTCAGCTTGCGGGCAAAGAGGCGCGTTTTCAGCGCCAGGTCAACCACACGATCAGTAAGCGGCTGGTTCAGAAGGCAAAACAGCAGCGTAAGGCACTCGCGCTTGAAGACCTGAAGGGTATTCGGGCGCGGGCCACGGTTCGACGCAGCCAGCGGCGGCAGCACGCGAATTGGGCCTTCCACCAGTTGCGTCAGTTTGTCAGCTACAAAGCCCAGTGTGACGGGGTGCGCGTGTCGTTTGTTGACCCGCGCTACACCAGTCGCACCTGTAGCGCCTGTGGACATTGTGACAAGGCAAATCGCAAAACGCAAGATCAGTTCCTTTGTGGCGCGTGTGGCTATCAGGCCAACGCCGACGTAAACGCTGCCGTGAACATTTCCAGGGCTGCCGTCAACCAGCCTATTGTGTCGGCCTCACCCGTTGGGGCTGGATACAAGCTGCCTGCTTGAGCTGGCAGTTGTTGACACGCCTGTATTCCTTTGTGCGTGCGGTTCCTGCTGGTATGGTAGCATCTTTTTGGGGCAGGGCGTGAGGCCATCCCTACCCCTGGGCAGCGCTTGCTACAGCATATTGGCTACTTCAATCAGGTTCATATCCGGGTCGCGGAAGTAGACCGAAAGCAGCGGCCCGGTTGCGCCTGTGCGCTCGACTGGCCCTTCAATGATATGAATATGCTTCATCCGCAATTCTTCGACCACTTCGGCAACCGGCACACTGGTGAGAAAACACAAATCTGCCGAACCGGGCATCGGGCGGGCCGCTTTTGGCTCAAACTCGCTGCCCTGCTGGTGCAGGTTGATCTTCTGCTGCCCAAACACCAGTGCACGGCGGCCATTATCGAACGTAATCGACTGCATACCGAGGATGCGCTCATAAAAACGGCAGGTCGCCTCGATATCACGCACCGTCAAAACCAGATGATCCAGAGCATGTATTGTGGGCATATGCTTTACCTCCTCGCGGCTATTGTAACAGTTTCTACAAACAGCCGTGTCAACCGGTGGTAGAATGCAAAAGAGGCATAAAAATAATATCTGAAGGTTCTCTATGCATGCAGTCATTTTCGACCTAGATGGAACGCTGGTTGATACGTTCCGTATTAAAGTCATATCATACTTTCCTGTTCAAAGGTTCGCGCGGAGCTACACCAGCACTGCCACGTGGCACAGTGTATTGTGGCCCACAACAAACAACCGCAGACAAAAGGAGCAAACACATGGAACTGGGCATGATTGGCCTGGGCAAAATGGGTGCCAATATGACAACCCGTCTGCTTCAGGGGGGGCATACATTGGTCGTGTACGACCGCAACGCCGAAGCTGTGCAGAGCGCCGCCGCCGCCGGCGCAATCCCCGCCGAGTCGCTGGCGGATATGGTGAGCAAGCTGAGCGCCCGCGTGCCGTGTGGGTAATGGTGCCTGCTGGCGATCCAACCGAGCAGACGATTATGCAACTCGGCGAACTGCTTGCCGAGGGTGACACGGTGATAGATGGCGGCAATAGCAACTACAACGATACTGTTCGACAGGGTCAGCACCTGAAAGAGCGCGGTATCTTTATGGTTGATGTGGGCACCAGTGGCGGTATCTGGGGATTGAAAGAAGGCTATAGCATGATGGTCGGTGGCGAGACTGCGCCGTCGAGCGCCTCACGCCCATCTTTGAGACGCTGGCCCCCGCCCCCGATCAAGGCTGGGGACACGTCGGGCCGACTGGCTCCGGTCATTTTGTGAAGATGGTCCACAATGGTATCGAGTATGGTCTGATGCAGGCCTATGCCGAAGGCTTCGACCTGATGAAGCACAAGACCGAATTTGGCCTCGACCTCGCGCAGATTGCCGAGATCTGGCGCTATGGCAGTGTGGTGCGCTCGTGGCTGCTCGACCTGACCGCCGCCGCGCTTGCCGCAAACCCCGAACTCGAAGGCATCGCCGCGTATGTGCCCGACTCCGGCGAGGCCGCTGGACGGTGATGGAGTCGATTGACCTGAATGTGTCTATTCCAGTCATCACGCTGTCGTTGCAGCGCCGCTTCCGTTCCCGCGACCCGGAACCATTCAGCGATAAGCTGCTCTCGGCACTGCGTGGACAGTTTGGCGGGCACGTCGTCAAAAAGACAGATCTGTAAAACAGGTTTTTAGATCAGCAAACGAGGATATACGAGCAATGACCACACCCACAGCCAGCACATCACCCCCAACAACCATTGTTATCTTTGGTGCGTCGGGCGACCTGACGCAACGCAAGCTTGTTCCGGCGCTGTACAACCTGTACATTAAAGAGCGCTTGAATATGGACTCACACATCGTGGGCTTTGCACGGCGACCCTACAGCCACAAAGAGTTTCGGGAGCGCATGCGCGAAGGGGGGAAAACATTCCCGCGAGACGTTCGACGCAGCCCGCTGGGAAGAATTCGCGCCGCGCCTGTTTTATTATCAGGGCGACCTGAACGAAGGCACCGACTACGAAGGATTGCATGCCTTTCTGCGTGAACTGGAAGCAGAGCAACCCGTCCATCGGCTGTATTATCTTTCCACCGCACCTGAGTATTATGTCACTGTGGTTGAAATGCTCTCGGCAGTGGGGATGGCCAAAGAAAGCAAAGACAACGATGCCAAGCGCCGCATTATCATCGAGAAGCCCTTCGGCCACGACCTTGAGTCGGCCCGTGAGCTGAATAGCATTGTGCTCTCGCACTTCCGCGAACATCAGGTGTACCGTATTGACCACTACCTTGGCAAAGAGACGGCGCAGAATATTACCTTCTTTCGCTTCAGCAACACCGTGTTTGAGAACGTCTGGAATCGCAACTACATCGACAATGTGCAGATCACCGTTGCCGAGCAGGTCGATGTAGGCAGTCGGGCAGGCTTCTACGATAGCGCGGGCATTGTGCGTGATATGTTCCAGAACCACCTGCTGCAACTCCTGGCGCTGATTGCAATGGAGCCGCCGTTTTCGTTCTCCGCCGATGCCGTCCGCAACGAGACGGTCAAGGTATTGTCGTCCATTCGCCCCATCACCGACGGCGACCTGCTTGATAATGTTGTTTTCGGGCAGTATCAGGGCTATCAGCAAGCCGAACGGGTTGCAGAGGGTTCGCGCACCCCGACCTATGCAGCGATGCGGTTGTATATTGATAATTGGCGCTGGCACGGCGTGCCGTTCTATCTGCGGTCGGGCAAGGCGCTGGCAACCAAGGTATCAGAAGTACTGGTGCAGTTCCGGATGCCGCCGCATACCATCTTCCCGATGCCACCCGGTAAGTCGGTCAATCCCGATGTGCTGAGCCTGTGCATTCAGCCCGACGAGGGTATGCACTTCCGCTTCGAGGCCAAACTGCCCGGTACCGTGTCGGAAACACGCTCGGTCGATATGACCTTCCATTATAACGATATTTGCGAGTTCACCGCCATTCCGGAAGCCTACGAGCGCCTGCTGATGGATGCTATCATTGGTGATGCCACGCTGTTCATTCGCGGCGATGCGATTGAACGGGCCTGGGAATTGATGGACCCGATCATCAAGGCATGGGAAACCAACGACAGCCTGAAGCCAACCATCTACCAACCTGGCAGTTGGGGGCCAGATGATGCCGATAGTTTTGTTGCCCGTGATGGTCGGCGGTGGCTGCGGTTGTGTGGGTTGCACGAAAACGGTGCCGCATAGCAAGGAACAGGTATGCGTATTCATTCTGTCAATGTGAGTATGCCCACCGAGATTGAGTATCGTGGGCGGATGGTTTCCACAGGCATCTTTAAGGAGCCAATCGACGGGCGGGTGATGTTGCGCCGCCTGAACCTAGACGGCGACGGGCAGGCCGATCTGGTTGCACACGGTGGCGTGCACAAAGCGGCGTATATCTACCCGCTAGCCCACTATGCCTACTGGCAGCGCGAACTGGGCCGCGACGATTTCACGATGGGGCAGTTTGGCGAGAACTTCACTGTTGAAGGGATGGACGAGGACAGCGTGTCTATTGGCGACCGCTACCGCTTTGGGGCGGCGCTGGTCGAGGTGAGCCAGCCGCGTTCGCCGTGCTTCAAGCTTGGCATCCGCATGGGCGCACCCGATTTTCTCAAGCCGTTTTTGCAAAGTAGCATGGTCGGGTTTTATGTGCGGGTGCTCGAAGCGGGCGAGGTAGGCGCAGGCGACCAGATCGAACTGGTTGCGCGGCCACCCGACAGCCTGACGGTGCGCCAGATCAACCACCTGTACTACTTCGACAAAACGAATGTCGAACTGCTGCGCCGTGCCGAAGCCATCGAAACGCTTTCACCCGGTTGGCGCGAAGGCTTTGCCGAAATACTGGCCGAAGCCGAGGGACGGTAGAAGCAGCACTGGCATACAGCCCCGGCGGGCTTCGTAGATGCGCCCGATCAGCATGGCCGGGCGACGATGGTATATTCAGATGTCACATGAACAGATCCGCCTGACCAATATGGCAACCGGCGCAGGTTGAGCATCTAAACTGGGGCCGGGTGCTCTCACGGATGTGCTCGCCGGTATTACATTCGCCACCCATCCCGACCTGATCATTGGTCTGGGGGTGCGCGATGATGCTGCCGTGTACCGTCTCAACGACGAGACGGCCCTAGTGCAGACGGTTGACTTTTTTGCGCCTATCGTGGACGACCCGTACACCTACGGCGCAATTGCCGCCGCCAATGCGCTCAGCGATGTGTATGCTATGGGCGGGCGACCTATCACGGCGCTGGCGGTAGCGGGCTTTCCTGCCGACCTGCCGCCTGAGATCATCACGGCGATTTTGCAGGGGGAGCCGACAAAGTCGCCGAGGCGGGCGCGGTGATTGTCGGCGGGCATACGGTGGTCGATCAAGAGCCGAAGTATGGGCTGTGTGTTACCGGTCTGATCCACCCCGACCGCATCACACCCAAGGCCAACGCCCGCCCTGGCGATGTGCTGCTGCTCACCAAGCCGCTTGGCACGGGCATCATCAGTACGGCGCTCAAGCGTGGGCAGGTACAGGCGGCCCATATCGACGCATCCACGCAGAGCATGCTGCGGCTGAACAAACGCGCCGCTGAGCTTGCCCAGACACTCCCACACGGCAGCTTCCACAGCGCCACCGATATTACCGGCTATGGGTTGCTGGGGCACGGTGCCGAAATTGCCCGTAATAGTGGCGTTGGGCTACGCATTGCGGCAGCGGCACTGCCGTTGCTGCCCGGTGCGCTCGACTATGCCCAGGGCGGCATTGCACCGGGCGGGCTGTTCCGCAACAAAGACTTTGTTGAACAGAATGGCTATGTGCGCTATCGAGCGGCAATAGACGAAGGCCGCAAGCTGTTGTTATTCGACCCGCAGACATCGGGCGGGTTGCTGTTTGCCGTCGCACCCGAAGCCGCCGCACAGCTTGAGGCCGCCTTCGCCGCCGAAGCGCTCCCGATCTGGCGTATCGGCGCGGTTATTGCCGCACCAGGGATTGAGATTGTGTAGCGCCCCGCTTACGACAGACTACAGGCGCGCAACCGTTCCGGGTCGAGGATCAGCACCCGACCCCGCCGCAGTTCGATAATACCCTGATGTTGCAGATCGTTTAATATCTTGGTGATGGTCTCGCGGTGCGTGCCAACCAGCGCCCCCATTGCCTCGTGGGTGAAGGGCACTCAAGCTCGCTTTCGGGGCTGCGGAACAACCGCCGCCGGGGAGGGCGGGCATGTTCGAGCAGCACGCTTGCCAGCCGTTGCGGAATATTCTTGAAGGCAAAATCGGAGAGACGGCGCTGTGCATCAATCAGGCGATTGCCGAGGATTTCGGCAATGCGAGCGGCAACACGCGGATCGCTCAACAGCACATGCTTCACGTCTTCCCGGCTCATCAGGCAGAGCAGGCAGGGCGATAGCGCCACCGCATAGCTCTCGTGGAGCTTCTGACCAAGCAGCGCCATCTCGCCAAAAATAGTACCAGGGTCAATGATTGCGGTGGTCAACTCTTTGCCTTCCGGCGAGAGGTGATACAACCGCACCTGACCTTCTTTTAAAATAAAGAGCACTTCGGCAGATTGCTCCGGCGAATAAAAAACCGTCCCCGGCCTGACCCGCTGCATCGGCGTGCGTTTGCCCAACGCATCCACCTCGCTCTGTTCCAAATCCTGGAAGATATCAATCGTTTGCAGGTAGGCCGTTTTATTAAAAGACGGTTCTTCAGTTGCGCTGGTGTCGATGGCCGTTGTACTCATAATCTCTCCTTATGTAATCCAGCAGGGCAGTTTCGCTCGGGTTGCCCAGAAAGATAATGTGATCGTTCCAGGTATAGATCGGTGTTGCAAAAATCTCAGGCGGTATCACCGTGCCCGGTATCGTTATATCTACAATTTCCAGTGCTGCATCAGGATAGCATAACCGAACTTGCGCTACCAATCGTTGTGCCCGTTGCGAACCGAGGCAATGCTCAGCCACATATACACGTACCATTATTATACCCTCAATATTTCAATATCTATTATCTTCATGCGGGGGCACACTGTCCAATCGAAAAAGATTGTACAATATGCTTTTGACATAGATCAGTGTATATTGCTTGAGGGCGTATAACTGTGAGGTATCGCACATAAAATGAGAGCAGAATGAGAAGCCGCTCCTGCGCTCTCTGCTGCGGTGCGAGCAAGGGCAGACACCCTTACCAGATCACATACCCGCCATCGACAACCAGTGTTTGTCCGGTGATGTACGTATTCAGGCTACTGGCCAGAAACAGGATCGGCGCGACAAGGTCGGCGGGTTCGGCAACCCGCCCGAGCGGAATGCGTTCCTGGGCCAGCTTTTGCAGCCCTGCTTCGCCGAGTGTGGCACGCGGCATATCGGTTGCGACAAAGCCCGGACACACTGCATTAATGAGAATACCATCCGGCGCAAAGTCGAGCGCACACGAGCGCGTCTGCCCGATAATGCCCGTTTTGGTGGAGGAATACGCGGCCCGCCCCTTGATCGAAGTAATGCCCAGTACCGAAGAAATGTTTACAATGCGCCCGTAACACTGGGCCGTCATCCCCAGCGCTACCCGTGCACTCAGCATTGCGGGCGCAGTCAGGTTCACCTGTATGACCTTTGCAAACTCAGTTAGCTCTTCGTCGCGGATATCGGACGGGCGGGTAATGCCAGCGTTGTTGATCAGCACCGAGAATGCAGGGTAAGCCGCAACGATGGCATCCACCCGTGCCAGCCAGTCATCGGCTGCAAGGTCAAGCTGTTCGTAGCCGAGTTGCTGCGCTGGGAAGCGCTGCTGACACTCAGCGAGCCATGCAGGAGGCTCGCTAGCCGTCCCCGTAATAACGACATGCCCGCCGCTTTCAATCGCTTCTTGCGCCACCGCCGCCCCGATGCCTCGTGTTCCGCCAGTAATCAACAGATATTGATCATAAAAATTGATTGACAGTGCCATCGCGCTATATTTCTCATTCAGATCGACCATACCAACGGTACCCAATAGAAAAACGGCCCCCTCGCTCAGCGGATGAGCGAGGGGGCCGGTGTGTTTACTGTGTATCCTGCGCAACTTCAGCAGCACTGGCAGTCGTTCCGGAAGGCGGCCTGCGCCGGAAGCGCTCCATAAAGCTCAGCACCGTGAAGGCCTCCGCCAGATCGTCCTGATTGATCAGGCCAAGGTATGTTTCGCCTTCGTACACCGCTACAACGCGAGCACTCTGTTCGCCCATCACGGTACGTACTTCGTCGAGCGTGGCGTTTGCGTCCACGCGCACAACCTCACGCCGCATCACGGTTGTGACATACACATCCAGAATGTTCGAGTCGTTTGGTGAGCGGGCCAGCGTGTTCAGCACATCATCGCGAGTGACAATACCCAGCAACCGATTGCCCTGCAATACCGCAAAGTCGGGCTGATAGCTCGTCAGAATATAGTCGAGTACTTTGCTGATCCGGTCGCCAATCGTCAGCGTCAACACATACTTGTTATAGGCATCGCCCACCCGCTGCGTACTCAGCACCGTGCTCGCTTGCTCTTCTACATTCTCGCGGCCCGCGCCAAAGAAGATAAAGACGGCGATAAGCAGCAGCAAGAATTGCAGCGTGAGCAGCGCATACAGACCCATAAGCAGCGCGAAGCCCTGCCCCACCACCGAGGCAATCCGGGTGGCGCGGCGCTGCCCGATGAACATTGCCAGCACTGCCCGCAGAATGCGCCCACCATCGAGCGGGAAGGCCGGAATCAGATTGAAAATCACCAGCAGGATATTGGCTTCGAGCAGCCACAGCAGCATAGTTGTCCAGGTGAGCGGCGCATCAATGCCCTGCACCATAGCGCTGGCCCCCAACATACTCAGGTCGCCCGTGAGCGCCAGCACAACCGCCAGCATGATCGCAATCACAACATTGACCAGCGGGCCAGCCGCCGCGATCAGCAAGTCTTGCATCGGCTTGGCAGGGTTGCGGCTGAGGATTGCCACCCCCCCCAGCGGCAACAGCACAATTTCGCGCACATCAATACCAAAACGCTGTGCGGTGATGCTATGCCCAAGCTCGTGCAGGGTGACACAGGCAAACAGCAGGATAATCAGCAGGGACCCAAACGCAGCCCCAGCCAACCCATTGGCGACACCCCATTGAAACGCAAACAGTAGTACAATCAGAAAAAAGGTAGCGTGAATTTTAATATCAATATTTGAAACACGCGCAACCCGAAATGACCAACCCATATATAGTTATTGTCCTTTCTCACGTATCGATCCAATGATCGTTTTGTGTAAGGCTGGTGTCACCACCAGCAAAGGCCTGGGGGCAAGCCGTCCATCAAGCAACGTCCCCAGATCGAGCGGGTCGTTATCCAGTGTGATAATGTGCCCGCCGGCTGCTTCGACAATCGGCATGGCTGCCGCAACATCCCAGAGATGCACCTGCCCCAGCAGCGCCCCAACCGAACTGCCCTGCGCTACATAACAGCAGTGGGCAACGGTGCTGCCAGTCGAGCGCGTCTTGCCCCGGAAGGTAATGTCATAATCGAGGTGGGCATACGAAGAGACAGTGATCCAGTCCTGCCCGTCGTAGTCGGTGGCAGCGCTCACCCGGATAGGCTGACCATTCCAGTAGGCCTGCGCCGCCGCCTCATTCCAGTACATATCATCACTCACTGGTATATAAATGACGCCAAGAAAGGGCTGACTGTTGCGAAGGATGCCGATAGAGATACCCCAGGTAGGCAGGCCAAATGCAAAGGCATTGGTGCCATCCACCGGGTCGAGCGCCCAGATATATTCGTGTCCGGTTACGTCGCCGCCTTGCTCTTCACCGATGATAGCGTGGTGGGGGTAGCGCTGCTGAATGCGTTCGCGGAGCATTTGCTCAATTTCAAGGTCGGCCTGTGTCACAATGCTATTATCTGCTTTGCGCTGGCCCTGTACCGTGCGGAAGTGTCGCAGCGCGATTGCACCCGCTTCGCGTGCCCAAGCACACACTTCGGCAACATCAATCATTGTCAAGGGTTGCTCCTCTCTGGTGTTTGTGGGTGGATATGCACACAGTATGCCAGTGGTCTGGTGTATTCGACAAAAAACAGACAGCCTGTATGTATTATGACTGATTCTTGAGATGGTGTCGAATGCGGAACACCCGCCTGCACTGTGCACCGTGCCCCGCGCCTATATTTTGCGCTGTGCGCTGTGCGCTTCTGCGCCCCGTGCCTGATACCACGCGCACACATCGCGCAGCGGGCACCCGTCGTGTCGGTCGAGGTACGAGTTGCGCCCTTCCTGCAAGCTGTAGACGCGGCGGGCCGGTGGGCCATCGCAGCGCGGACGGGTGGCAGTGCAGTAGCGCACACACTGCTCGTTAATCAGGGCGTGGTAATCGGCGTAGAGCGTGATGGCAGCCGACCCAGCCTCCACCAGTGGCGCAAGCTCACGCTCAATATGGTCGCGCACATAGTCGTATTTTGCTTTTTCCCAGTTGAAGGCAGGCGCAGGATTGACGCGGCCCATCAAGCGGCGGGTGTAGTCATCCACCACAAACACAGCGTGCCCGCCAGCGTACAGCAGGATCACGTCGGCAGTCTCGTTGCCGATACGCGGCAGTGCCAGCAATTCGCGGCGCAGGTCGGCGGTTGGCTGCTGCGCCAGCAATGTATGGGCATCGCCGCCGTAGCGTTCGCAGAGGTAGGCGCTGATGGCAATACTGCCGGGGGCCTTCTGGCGGTAGAACGCTACCGGACGCAGCAGCAGCGCGACCTGCTCGGCATCGGCGCGGGCCAGCGCAGCAGGGGCCAGCAACCCGGCCTGCTGGAGCCGCAGAATAGCTTGCTCGACGGCTTCCCAGCGGGTCTGCTGCACCAGTACCGCACCGAGTATCTGCTCAAAGGCCGGGTCGTCGCCGAAGATCGGCCACCACTCGTGCGGCGGGCCAAAGTGCGCCGCAAGGGTGCGATAGATAGCTGCGAGTGTGATGGGCGGCATAGGGGTTACAGCGTACTGCCGCTCAATCCAGGGCAGCACAATCTCGGTGAACGCTGCGGGGCGCTCATCGAAGCAGCAATGCCCGCTCTCTGGAATGTAGCGAATGTCGGCATCGGGGAAAAAGCGCTCTTTCAGGCGGGTTGCCAGCGTTGCGGGCATGGCGTGGTCTTGCTCGCCCCACACAATCATAATTGGCTGTGTAATGCACCCCTCATCCAGATCAAGCGGCAACGACGAGAAGGTACGGGTGACGGCCAGGTATGCATCTGGCCCATTGGGGCGGCGCAACGGCCCCGCGAATGTTTCGACCATTTCGGGCGTAATCTGCGATTTGTCGTGATAGCTCAGTTCCAGATTATAGCGCACGCCCGCCGTGGTGGTCATCGTGCGAGCCAGCAACTCACCGAGACCGGGCACCTGCAAGACGCCGAACAGTGCCCGCTCAACCAGCGACGGGGCATGGTCGGGCGGGTTGCCCACGCTATTGACCAGCACCAGTGCCCGCACCAGCGACGGCTCGTTGTGGGCCAGTTGTGCGGCAATGGCACCGCCAAGCGAATGCCCGATGATAACCGCAGGTTGCTGCACCACCGCACGGATCAGGTGGGCCACCTGTGCGGCCCAGATGTCTTTGCTCGGCGTAACGGTGAGCACAGACGAATAACCGAAGTTGTGTAAGTCGAGTGCATAAACCGGGTGCTGCTCTGCCAGGAGCGGCATCAGCCGTTGCCAGTGCTCAATCAGGCCACCGTAACCGTGGAGCAGCACAAGCGGTACACCGTCGGCGTGTTCGGCGGCCCAGTAGCGTGTTTTGCCGTGCGTACCCGACAGCCAACGCTCGGCTATTCCAGTTGATGTGGTTGGTGTGGTCGCGGTTGCTGACACAATGTTTCCTTTTCTAGAAGTCGGTTCACCCATCCGGGGCGAGCGCGAACGGCCCATTGCCTATCGCTCCTGGCCTCTTACCCGTTATGCAAACAACGTATCGACGGCGGCCATAAGCTGACGCGGGTTGCTCACATAATGCACCGCCTGACAGAAGGGCGCATATTCCAGCATATCGCTGGTGAGTGAGCCGGGGTCGAACTGGCCCCACATATGCGGCGGCTCCGGATTAAACCAGATGATGCGGCGGGCGCGGCGGCTCAGCGTTTCGAAGGCTGGCAGGTTCGGGTCGTTGTAGTTGTTGCGTGCATCCCCCAACACAATCACGGTCGTGCGGCGGTCGACCGCGCCGAGGTAGTCGCGCACCAGCGTTTCCAGGCTGGTGCCTAGGTCGGTGCTATACGAGCGCGTGGCCCGCACCGTGTTCATAATGTTCTCAATCGCCTGCTCTGGGCGTGCCTCGGCAAAGTAGGTGCTGATGTCGGTCAGGTCATCAATAAACGCAAAACTGCGTGTACGGCTCACCTGGTCTTGCAGGGCGTAAATCAGCATCAGCAGGAACGTTGTCACCGAGCGCGTCGACTCGCTGCGGTCGATTAAGACGACCAGTTTGGGCTTGAGATGGCGGCGGCGATAGTGTACCGTAATCGGCACGCCCCCATACCGCATATTGCTGCGAATCGTGCGCTTGGCATCCAGTGTGCCTGTTTTGCCGCGCCGCTGCCGGAGCGCCGCCCGCGACCGTAACTGCGCCGCCAGCCGATTGATCACAGCCCGCATATCGTCCATGTTGCGGCGGTCGAAGTACTCGAACGGCTGGTCGATAAGCTGGCTGGACGGGCGCGGGTTCTGGCTTTCCTGCTGCATTGCGCCAAGCATCTGTTCTTGCATCTGCTGCTGCAACTGCTCGGCCAGCGCTTCCTGATTGGCGCGGGCGGTCGCCTCAATCTCGGCCAGCGCCTCTTCGCTCATACCCGCCTCACGAAGCTGCTGCAACAGTTCCTGGAGCAGTTGCTCCATCCGGTCAAACTCCATGTCGCGCATCGCCTGCTGCATCATCCGCATCTGGGTCATATAGCGCCCGAACGGTGAAGGCATGGCTGGCAACATCTCGCGCAGTTGCTCATTGGTCATCTGCTGCCCGCTCATCATCGATTGGAAGAGTTCGCGCAGTTGTTCGGGCGACATATTCCGCAGCATCTGCTCAAGCATCTGTTGCAACTGCTGCTGTTCTTCGGGTGTCAGCGGGCGACCCGTGCCCTGCCCCGACCCCATCTGCTGCAAGGGCGGCGGCGGGTTGATGTTGAAGTACAGCGGGAACAGCCGCTCAAATTCAGGAATACTACGCACGTCTTTAATCAGGGTTGCCTGAAGTGCCGCCCGAAACAGATCTCTATCGCTAATGCCAGCACTCTCCATGGCACGCAGCGCGTCGGCGCTTTCGGCCACGCTCACACGCACGCCACTGGCGCGGAGGGCGGCAATAAAATTGACTACTCGTTCATCCATACACGTTGCTCTCGCATTCTGGTGCTACAAGGATGGTGCCGACCCCACCAGCAGCGCAGGGGCGGCACAGGTCTAGCGGTAGTTCTCGTAGTCGGTTGGCAACTGGCCCTTGGTGCGGCGGCGCGGCGGTGTCTCCGAAGCCGCCTGATTGACCGCACGGCGGGCGCGTTGCAGGTCGCTCTCATACTTGAGCAGCACACTGAGCGTGTTCTCAAGCGTCTCTTTGTCGAGCGAGCGTGCATTCAGTTGCACCAGCGCCCTGGCCCAGTCAATCGTCTCGCTGACACTAGGGTGCTTCTTCAGGTCGAGGTTACGGAGTTGCTGCACAAACTCAACCGCCTGCGCTGCGAGCTTGCCTCCCAGTTCGGGCACCTTCAGTTGCACAATCTGCAATTCCGCATCCAGGCTAGGATAATCCACATAAATATACAGACAGCGCCGCTTGAGGGCTTCGCTCAGTTCGCGGGTGTTGTTGCTGGTCAGGATCACCATCGGGCGATGCTTGGCAACCAGCGTGCCGAGTTCGGGCACGCTCACCTGAAAATCGCTGAGCACTTCCAGCAGAAACGCTTCAAACTCGGCATCGGCCCGGTCGATCTCGTCAATCAGCAGCACAGTCGGATTATCGCTGGTGATGGCCTTGAGCAGCGGGCGGCGCAGCAGAAAGCGCTCCGAGAAAAAAACATCCTCTTCGGCAGCCAGTCGGTCGGCGGCATCGTGCAGGGTGGCGGCATCGCTCAGCAGGTTGCCGAGCTTGTCGCGCAGCAGTTGGGTATAGAGCAACTGCTTGGAATACTCCCATTCATACAGGGCTTTTGTTTCATCCAGCCCTTCGTAGCACTGCAAGCGAATCAGTTCCCGTCCAGTGGCTCCGGCCCAGACCTTCGCCAGTTCGGTTTTCCCAACACCAGCGGGGCCTTCTGCCAGCAACGGTTTACCCAGACGATCTGCCAGGAACATGGCGGTCGAAATCTCATCTGAAGGAATATATTGCTGCTCACAGAGGGCAGTACGTACATCGGCGATGCTCGTAAACATGAAGCCGTTATCCTTTCTGATCGTGGTTGTGTGCATTTGTGAAGCCTGCCGCCGCGACACTCGGCAACGTGTCCGAAGAGGTTAAGCAACAGACCAGGGAGGAGACACCATTGTATCCCATCTTGTTGGTTGATACCGGGGTGCTGGTTAGCATTATACCACGATGCCGCCCGCACAGCATGCTATACTAATGGGTAGGATTTGGAGGAGGCAATCAGCAATCAATACCGGGCACGTGCCTTTCTCACCACCCGCTAACTCCTCAATAACACCTGACAGCAGAAACCAGAACTATGCTCCCAACTATCGATGAATACCCGGCCCGTTATCAGTACCGCTTCTGCCCGCTTGATGCAACGCTGCTGGTGCGCGGGCTAGTCCACGACTGCGAGCGGCTGTATTGCCCGCAGTGCGGGTGGGTGTGGTATCCACTGCCGCAGATTGCCGCAACTGTCATTATTGAGTATCAGGGTGGTATTGTGCTAGCCCAGCGTGCGCTGCCGCCCGATGCGGGCATCTGGCACCTGCCCATCGGTCATGTCGAGTTTGGCGAAACACCCGAAGCCGCCGCCATCCGCGAGGCCGCAGAAGAGACCGGGCTGATAGTGGGAGATCTGCGCTTCCTCACCTACGAGGTCAGCCCATCGTATGCCGACCCACGCATGCCCTACATTGTGTTTGGCTTTGTGGGGTGCGCCATCGGCGGCACGCTACACCCGACTGCCGAGAGCACCGCAGTGCAGGTGGTGCCGCTTGCCGATCTCCCACCGCTGAAGTGGAGCAGCCAGCAAAAAACACTGGCCGCATATCGGGCGGGCGGGTAGCGCGGCAAGCGGCTATAGGTAAGGGGCAGGGGGAGGGGTGCCTCAGCGCCGAGCAGACCGGGCTGCGCCGCCGCTCTCTTTGCCACTGTGGTATACTGGTGTTATGCAAGTAACATCTGTTGAAACACGCACGATCCAGGTTGTTCACGCTGGATGTGTACCCTATACTGAAGCCTGGGAATGGCAGCGGCAACTCGCAAAGGCCCGCTCATCTGGACAGATTGAAGACACGCTGCTGCTGCTTGAACACCCGCCGACGATTACGCTGGGCCGCGCCGCCGACCAGAGCAATTTGCTGGCGACACCCGCAGCACTGGCGCAGCAGGGTATTGCCGTTGTGGAGACCAACCGGGGCGGCGATGTGACATATCACGCGCCGGGGCAGATTGTCGGCTATCCAATCCTGAAGCTATCGCGGCACGGGGCCAATCTGCTGCGCTACCTGCGGAAGCTGGAAGAGGTAATCATACAGGTGTTGGCAGACTACGGCCTTGCAGCGGGTCGCGTGGAAGGACTGACCGGAGTATGGTTGAACGCGCAGCGTCCCCACCGCGCCGATTGGCCCGCCGCGTTGCCCACTGAAAACGACCTTGATGTTAAAATAGCAGCAATTGGTGTGCATCTCAGTGCCAGCGGCGTCACAACGCACGGCTTTGCGCTGAACGTACGCACCGACCTGCACGGCTTTAGCCAGATTGTACCGTGTGGCATCCGCGACCGGGGCGTAACATCGCTTGAACAGGTGCTTGACACCACCCCGGCGCTGCCCGCCGTGACAAGCCGACTGCTTGACCACTTTGCAGATGTCTTTGCTGTTGAAGTTGTGACGATAGATCGAGATACATGACAAGCGCTCGAACGAAGCTAGTAAGGAGCAAGCATGGCAGAATTTATTCCATTGACGGCTGTCGAAGCACAGCCCACCCTGCCAGCAACCCATACCCCCACCCCGACCCGCCCGACTCCGAAGCGTCCGGCATGGCTGAAGGCCCCCGCGCCAACGGGTGAGAACTATAAAGATGTACGCAGCCTGATGCGTGACCTCGACCTGCACACGGTCTGCGAGGAGGCCCGCTGTCCGAATATTGGCGACTGCTGGAACCACCGCACTGCTACCTTTTTGTTACTCGGTGATGTCTGCACGCGTGGCTGCCGCTACTGTGCAATTGGCAAGGGCAAGCCTGCTGCCATCGATGAACACGAACCAGAGCGGGTGGCGCATGCCGTGGCGCACCTGAAGCTCAAGCATGCCGTGCTCACCTCGGTCAACCGCGACGATCAACCCGATGGCGGGGCACATATCTTTGTGCGCTGCATCGAACTGATCCACGCGTACAACCCCGATTGCAAGGTTGAAGTGCTGATACCCGACTTCGACGGCAACTGGGCCGCACTTCAGATGGTACTCGAAGCGCGACCCGACGTGCTCAACCATAATATCGAAACGGTGCCGCGCCTGTTCCGCCGCTTCCGTCCCCGCGCTGGCTTCGAGCAGAGCCTCGAACTGCTGGCGCGTGCGCGGGCATTCGATGCTAACATGGTCACCAAGAGCGGCCTGATGGTGGGTGCAGGCGAGACCAACGCCGAAGTGCTGGAAGTGATGGATGCGCTACGCCGCAGTGATGTCAACGTGATGACTATCGGGCAGTACCTCGCACCAACCGATAGCCACTGGCCGATTGACCGCTATGTCACCCCTGCCGAGTTTGAGATGTTCAAGCGCGAAGGGTTGCAGCGCGGCTTTCGCCACGTCGAAAGCGGCGCACTGGTGCGGAGCAGCTACCACGCCCACGAACACGTTGCCAATATGTAAGGCATGCTCGGAATGATGCCGAAGAAACGGGCGGGGGCGTGCAGCCTTCGCCCTTTGCGTTTATACTGAAACGCAAACAGGTGCATCTTCAGACGCAGGAGGGTGTCAGCATGAGCGAATTTCACCAGCCGAAAATGACCCGCAACCAGATGATCGGGTATGTGGCAGGGCAACTTGCCCGCAAAAAACCACCAGACGAGATTGCAAACCGGCTGTGCGACCGGGCCGATATCTATCACAGAGAGGCCAGCGAACTTGTCGAGGAAGTGCGGCGCTTCCGGAAGGGGCAATTGCGATTGCCCGTATCCCGAACACCATCTTGATGGGCATTATTCTGGCCCTGCTTGGCCTGACCCTGGTCCTATTGCGGGGTGCCCAGCTTGCGGCCTATGGCTTACCGATGCCCTTCTTTGCAGAATTGCAGGCCCTCGAATTGCCCGCCGGCATCGAGTTTTATGGCGAAGTACGCACCGCAACCGATCAGGCTATCTTCTGGGGCGGCGTGGGCTTGCTGGTGGTGGCCGTGCTCCCGATCCTGACCACGATGCTTGCAGCGGTGTTTTATCCATCCTATGGCGATATCGCTGTTCGCGAAGAGGATTACACCATCCCGCCACGCCCCAAACGTATTACCGTGCTGATGATCATTGCCGTGCTCAACTTGCTTGGCACGCTTGGCTTGATTGTGCTGTACCTGCCCATTATCAGCGTGATTTTCCAGGTGGTGCCGTCGCTATGGGTCATCCTGATCGGGCTGTGGGTGTTGTTTGGCTTCGGTCAGATCCTGGGCATCATCATGGCATGGTTCGGGATGCAGGGCGCACGCACCCTGATTTTTGCTGCATTTATCATTGGTTCCATCTATGATCTGGTGCTACGGCTGCTGATCTTTACGGCTGTCATTCCCTTGCCGCTGGATGCCATCGCCGCCGCCACTGGCCTACCGCTGCCACCGCAGGACGAAATTATCACGGGCGATTTTCTGGATGCAGTGCCGCCACTGCTGTATGCACTGGTACAATTTGTCATTGGGCTGATGATTTACATCATTGTATACCTTACCCGCAAACCCGAAATGTGGTTCCGCTATGTGTGGGCCGCCGACGACAAAGCGCGTCGGGAAGCCGTACGGCAGAAACAACAAAACGTATGAAGCATCTGTATATTCATATTCCCTTCTGTGAGCGGCGCTGCTCATACTGCGATTTTAATACCTATGCCAATCTCGAAGACCGCATCGGCCCCTATGTCGATGCGCTGTGTGCCGAGCTTGCCATGCTAGAGCCGCCGCCGTTGCCCGCCGCGCCTGGTAGCAACGGGCACGCGCCGCCGCTGACCAGTGCCGTATTGCGCCCGACCATCTTCTTCGGCGGTGGTACTCCCAGCATGCTCACGCTTGACCAGTTCGAGCGTATTTTGCAGGCTGCCAGTCGGCTGGTGACACTGGACAGGGCCGAAATTAGCATTGAGGCAAACCCTGGTAATGTGCTTGGTGATGCCACCCCCGCACTCGATTACCTGCGCGGGGTACGGTCGCTTGGCATCAACCGCCTGAGCCTAGGGGTACAAACACTGCACGATCCGACGCTGCGTATTCTGGGGCGCACCCACAGCGCCGCCGATGCACGCACCTGCTACGACACGGCCCGCCGTGCCGGGTTCGATAATATCAGCCTCGACTTTATCTTTGGTTTGCCAGGGCAAACGATAGCGCAATGGCACGCCATTCTGGATGAGGTGGCGGTGTGGCAACCCGATCATCTGTCGCTTTATTCGCTCATCCTCGAAGAGTCAACACCGCTGTATGCCCAGGTAATTGGTGGGCGCGTCAGTGTGCCCGACGACGATGTCACGGGCGCGATGTACGAGGCGGCTATGGAACGTCTGGCGGCGGCGGGTTATGAGCAATACGAGATTAGCAACTGGGCACGCAGCACTGCCGCACCTGCCCCTGGTCGGGTACCAACCCACGCCTGCCAGCACAACCTCGCCTACTGGCTCAATAGCGATTATCTGGCGGCAGGCGCGGGCGCACACGGGCACGTCTACCCGCAACGCTACTATGATATGCTGCGGGTTGATGCGTACATTGCCACTGTGCGTGAGGGGCGGCGACCAATTGCCGAAGTGACCAACCTTACCCCGACCGACCTGTATGCAGAGACGGTCTTTATGGGGTTGCGGCTGAATGTGGGCCTGAACCTGGAACACTTCCGGCTACGCTGCGGCGTAGGGCTTGACGAGGTGTACGGCGACACCCTGGCCGACCTGCAAGCACAGGGCTTGCTGGAGCGCACCGCCGACAGTGTGCGGCTGACGCATCAGGGGCGTATGCTCGGCAACCGTGTGTTTGAGGCGTTTGTGTAGGGGCGCTGCTCCCCTTACCGCTGGCCCCACACTGTAGGCAGGCGGAGGGGCAGAACGCACGCCTGCACGGGCTAGCCTATCGCCTATTACCCCGGTTGTGCCCTTTGCGCTGTGCGCTTCTTTCGCCCCCTGCACACCTCCCTGCTATTATCAGCTATAATTGACGCAATATTCAGCGCTTCTATCTGCGCATGACTCGCTCTTGTAGCAAGGAGACGTGCCCAATGAAACGACTGGTGCTCCTGTGTGGCCGTGTGCTACTGCTTGCCAGCCTGCTGCATGCCAGCGCTCCGGCGCGTGCCCAGGAATTTATCACTGCTTCGCCAACCCAGCTTACCATTTTTGCAATGAATGGCGAACAACCCGTTCGTACCGTGCTCATCCAGACATCACAGCCGCTCGATATTATCGAGGTTGTTGCGTCCGACCTGATACGCATTGATGGCGGCGTGGCAATCCCGGCACAACGCTTGACCGCCACCCTGCTCGAAAGCACAACCGAGACACCCGCCGAAGTGCCTACGGGTGCGCTGGCACGCGTATCGGTGGCATTCAATTTTCAGGGGGTGCGGAGTGGCGAGTTCACCGGCGACCTGCTGATACGGCATAGCCAGGGCACGCTAGTTGTTCCAATGCTGGTACGTATCAAGCACAGCCCCTTGCTACCGCTGCTGATACTCATCCTGGGGATTGCCTTCGGTATTATTCTGTCGGTGTATCGGGCACAGGCACGCCCCGCGACGAGTTGCTGGTACGCATCGGGCGCATCCGGTCGCAACTGCGTTCCGAAACGGGCGGCACACCATTTCGCCGCCGCATCACTACCAGCCTGATCGATGCCGATACTGCGCTTGACTCAAACGACCTTGCCGCTACCCGCCAGTCTATCGAGGCAGCAGAAGCACTGCTGGCCCGTTGGTATCGGCAGCGCGACGACTGGCAGGCCCAGTTTGATTATAAAGACACGTTGCTGCAACGCCTGAACGATGCCGCCGACCCGACGTATCAGGGCGCTTTGGACAGACGATGACCCGTGAACTGGAAGATGCTGCCAACCGTGCGCCCGACTTGAGCAACCCCGAAGAACTCCGCAAGCAACTGGATGGCATCCGCATCAATATCGAGCGCTATCTCACCCTGAAATCCAGGCTCCAGGAAGCACAGAGCCTGAACGAGCGCATCGAGAGCACCGAGGAATTTCAGAAGTGGCGCAGCCGTATTGATGCGTTGCGGCAGCACCTCGCAAACCTGACCCCCGGCGATGTCCAAGCATACGAACAGCTTTCGCAAGAACTGAGCACGACCGCCAGCGATATGCGTGCCGTTATCGAGCAGCAGCGTGCCAAGTCGCCGATTGGCAATGAGGGCATTTCGTTTACGCTTGGTGTCTCCAGCGATGTGAGCATGGCGCTCCCGGTTGCGCTGCCGCTGCCACCAATCACTGGCCCTATCGACCTCAAGACCGAGTCGGGGCGGGCCGGGTTGCGGTTGCACCTGTTCGCTTATGCGAGCTATGCCGTGGTCATCATCCTGCTGGCAATTGCCGGCTTCAACGAGTTGTATATGTCCAACGATATATTTGGGGCCAATCCATGGAGCGACTACGCGGCGCTGCTGGCGTGGGGCTTTGGCTCCGAAACGGCACGCAGTGCGATTATGGGCAGCATCGGTGGCGGCAGTAGCACCATTGCCACGCCTGCCAGCCCGCCGCCCTACGACCCGAACAGCAACCCGAATGTATAGGCAGGCAACAATATGGCGCTCTCGCTACAATCGCTGACCGATGGACTGCTTGGCCTGCTCTTTCCCGACCGTTGCGCCGGATGCGGGCAGGTCGGTAGCCTGCTGTGTGCGGGGTGCCTTGCCCGCTTGCAGCCCTATCAGGCCGCAATGCCGCGCCATCAACCCGTGCTGGATGCTATCGGTGTGGCGTTTCTGTTTGACGCGCCACTGCGCGAGGCGATCCATCAACTCAAATACGAACGGGCGCGACGGATGGCAGCCCCGCTTGCGGCCCTGCTCCACGAATACCTGCAACGGCAACCCCTCCCTGCCGATGTGCTGATCCCCGTGCCGTTACATCCGCGCCGCTTTGCCGAGCGCGGCTTCAACCAGAGCGAACTGCTGGCGAACCACCTGGCAGCCTCGCTGCGGTTGCCCGTGCTGATAACCGGACTGGTGCGCCAGCGTAACACAGCCACCCAGGTGGGCCTGAATATGCAGCAGCGGCAGCAGAACGTTCAGGATGCATTTCTATGGCAGGCACGTGTGCCACCGCCGCCGCGTGTGCTGCTGCTCGATGATGTGTTCACCACCGGCGCAACCATGCTAGCCTGTGCCGCAGCGCTGCGCCGCGCCGGTGCCCGCGAGGTGCGTGCGCTGGCCCTGGGCCGTAGTCATCACGAGTAGGCGAACGATATGAAGACCATTATTCCCGCGCCCCGTGTCTATCGCCTCTATGGATACACGCCGCGTGTCTCGGCGGTGTCGGCAACCCGCCGCACTGCCAGCAGATAGGCTGCCGTTCGCATATGATTATGGCGACTCTCCGCAACCTTCACAACATCGTGGAAGGCTTTGATAATAATGCGTTCCAGATTCTCCACCACTTCGTGCTCCGACCAGAAATACTCTTGCAAGCCCTGCACCCATTCGAAATAGCTGACAATCACACCGCCCGCATTGCCCAGAATATCGGGAATAACAAAATGCCCGTTCTCCGCCAGAATAGCATCGGCGGCGGGTGTAGTGGGGCCATTGGCTGCTTCGCCAATGATACGTGCCTTGATACGGGCCGCATTCTCGCGGGTGATCTGATTGCCCAGCGCGGCGGGCACCAGTATATCGCAGGGCAGTTCCAGTAGTTCGGCGTTGGTCACACCTTCGGCCTCGCTGTAGCCTGCCATCGTGCCAGTCTGTGCCTGATAGCGCTGGATAGCCGGAATATCCAGCCCGTCGGCGTTGTACAGTCCGCCCCGTACATCGCTGACGGCTACCACCTTCACCCCCGTATCGTAGAGCAAGCGTGCTGCATTGCCCCCCACATTGCCGAAGCCCTGGATCACCACACTGCTCTTATCCATCCGCATTTCCAGATGGCGACACGCCTCCCGCAGCAGGCAGATCATCCCGCGTGAAGTTGCCTCGGTCCGCCCTTCCGAGCCGCCGACATGCAGCGGCTTGCCTGTGACGGTGGGGCGCACCGTGTAGCCGCGATGGATCGAAATGGTATCCATAATCCAGGCCATCACCTGCGGATTGGTATTCATATCGGGCGCGGGGATATCTTTCTCTGGCCCAATAATAATGCTGATTTCTGCCGCGTAGCGCCGCGTCAGCCGCTCCAATTCGCCCAGCGACAGCCGCTCTGGATCGACGGTGACACCGCCTTTGGCCCCACCAAACGGAATATTGACCAGTGCACACTTCCATGTCATCCACATCGAAAGCGCCCGGATCAGGTCGATATCAACATCGGGATGATACCGAATACCGCCCTTGGCAGGGCCGCGTGCAACATTGTGCTGCACACGGTAACCTTCGTATACTTCGATATCACCGTTATCTAGGCGCACGGGTACGGCCACTTTCAACTCGCGGCGTGGCACCCGCAGGCGGCGGCGGGTGCCCATGTTCAGGTCGAGCAGATCGGCGGCGATATCAAATTGTTGTTGTGCTATCGCAAACGGATTTGATTGTTCATCGATTGGATGTGACAGAATGGTCATTGCACTCCTCGTTGAGATTCAAGCCTATCACCACCCCCGGCGGGTGGCGCATACCCAGTATACACTGTGCGGCACAACCCTCTGAAGCAACAATTGCAAAAAGTGAAAGCATATCCTGCAATAGAATGCGCTATGTACAAAAAAAGGTAGTTTCTGGTGTACACTGATAAAGACCAGTGCTATTGCTTCCTGTTTTGTCCGGGCCACCTTACATATCTGCCTGTCATATTGCCTTGCTGATACTGAAAGATGATGGCTATGAAGCATTTGCGATCAACGTACTTTATTGGACTGATACCCCTGGCTTATCTGGTTTTTGCGACGATCTGGATTATATCTTCAGAAGAACTCATTGCATCGTTGCCACTGCCCTGGGAACAGATCCTGCTGATACATCAGCGCCAGGAGTCTGTCCGCATTCTGGCGACTAGCCTGTTCCTCGCACTGATTAGCGGAATTATTTTCTGGCGTGAGTATCAGGTAGATCAGGAACGCCAGGAACGGCAGCACCAGTTCGAGTTGCTCTTCCAGAAACATCCGATCCCGATGTGGCTGTACGATCTGGAAACGCTCGCCTTTCTAGAGGTGAATCACGCTGCCGTCACAAAGTATGGCTACACTCGCGAAGAGTTTTTGCAGATGCAGATTACTGATATACGCCCGCCCGAAGATGTCACATTGCTGCATCAGCAACTTGCTAACGAACGCTCATACTGGATAGTAGAGATGCAGCAGGGCCGCGATATTCTGTTTGATTCGGGGCGCTGGCGACACTGCAACAAACAGGGTCATGTGTTCTGGGTGCAGATTGTTTCGCACACCATAACCTTTATGGGGCGTAAGGCCGATATGGTTGCAACAATCGATGTGACTGCCAATGTTGAGTTTGAACAGATCCAGCAGCAGTATATTCAGGAACGCGAAGCCTTGCTGCGCCAGATTGCCGCCGCCTACGACTCGACGTTGGTAGGTTGGGCACGGGCAGTCGAACTGCGCGACCACGAAACCGGCGGGCATTCGTGGCGGGTGGTAGAACTGGCCGAACAGATGGCCACTACCCTTGGGATGTCGGCAGAAGAGGTACTGCACATTCGGCGGGGGCGCTGCTGCACGATATTGGCAAGCTTGGCGTACCCGATGCTATTCTGCGGAAGAACGGAGGGCTTACCGAGGAAGAGTGGAAGATTATGGCGGCGCACCCGCACTATGCCTCCGAATGGCTTCAGGGAATTGAGTATCTGCGCCCGGCGATGGACATCCCCCTGTATCACCACGAACACTGGAACGGCAAAGGTTACCCATATGGCCTGCGCGGTGAACATATTCCGCTCTCGGCACGCATCTTTGCGCTGGTCGATGTTTGGGATGCGCTCCGTTCCGACCGCCCCTACCGCACGGCATGGACAAAAGAAGCCGCCTGTCAGTACATCACCGAGCAGGCGGGCATCCAATTCGATCCACAGCTTGTACCAATCTTCCTCAAACTGGTTGGCTGCACCAGGCGGGATCCTTCAGAAAATGGCACCGGACGCTAAAGAGCATTTCAGGCGCGGGCACGCAGCGCAGACAGTGCGCTACCGCACCTACACACGCTGCCCATAGGCACGTAGAATGGTGACCCGCACACTCAGGCGCGGCGCATCGGGGCGACGGCTGACCCACTCTTCGACCCGTTCTGGCCCCAGGTAGCGAGCTGCAAGGCGGCGGCGCAGGTCGATGTCGGAGGGTTCTAGCACAGCAGTGCCGCTCACCGAGAGGTAGCGGGTCTTGTCCACAATGCTCACGGTAATGGTTGGGTTCTGCCGCAGGTTGCGTGCCTTGATACTGTTGCCGCCAATACCAAAGCGCAGTTTGTTATCCTCGCGCAGATACCAGACCACCGTCTGCTGAATCGTCCCATCCGGGTTGAGTGTGCCGATCACTGCATAGTGCAGCTCATCCAGAAACGCCTGCTGTGCCTCAGTCAATACGTATCTCAAACGAATTTCCTCGTCCAGTGACCACTTCAATGGCAGCCGTACCGTTGGTTGGCGCTGCTGCCTTCTCAAGCATCATGCGTGCCAGCCGTACCACCTCGCGGGCATACTGTTCGGGTTGCTCCACCATCGGGAAATGATCCCAATTCGACACAATCCGTGTAATATTGTTGGGCAACAAATGCTGATACACATGCATCTGCTCGATGCTCAGGCGCTGTTCGCGTTCGCCCCACAGCAGCACTGCTGGAATCTGGCGCGGCTGCAATGCGTCGAACCACGCGGTTGTGATCAATTCAAACATCTGCGCGAACACATCACACGAGCGATAATCGTGAAAGAAGCGCTCCAGGTATTCATTCGGCACCGGATGCGAAAAGAGCAACCGGGACAGAATAGGGCGCATATACGGCGCTGCAAACAGATGCTGCGCGATGTTACGCGCGACTGGTATCTGCATCAGCCGTGCAAAGAAGCGCTGTTTCGCTCGCACCCCTACGGGTGAATGCAGCACAATGCCATTGACGGTGCTGGCAAAGCGCTGGATGTATTCCAGCGTAATCGACGCACCAACGCCGTGCCCAAGCAGTACAATGGGCGGCGTTTCTTCAAGAATGATCTGCCGCAGATAGTTGGCATAGTCATACAACGATTGCAGTGCCGGGTCGCGGGGCATATCGGCAAACCCTGGTAATGTCACGGCCCGAAAGCGAATAGAATGTGGCATATGCGGCTGCGCCCGTTGAAAGCGGGTTTTGCTGCCGCCATTGCCATGCACAGCGATAATCGTGAGTTCGGGCACCTCCGGCGGCGCGGGCGGAGGCGTGCTGGTTACTGCCATTTCTGGCGTTGTTTCTCTATATTCTGTCATGCTGTTTCAATACATAGAAAGAATTGCATGCCCATTATACCGTGTCGTCAAGGGCGTTGTCACGTCGTCTGGTGAAAACCTGGTGAATAGGCCGTGTTTCTTCACCGTACCATACCCCAATGCAGGTTGCTGCCGTCGCGCTCAAGTGGTACGGCTGCACTGCCATCAGCGGGCAACCATACCAGCGACCGCATCGGTGAGGTATTGTCGAACACCCGCAGTACTGCACCGTTCCCATCCTGCGCCCAGAGAATCTCATCGGGCACATATTCATCGGTGCGGAGGTAGGTGAAGGCAGGATCACGGCTTCTATCATACGTGCTCATCAGCAGCGGCGGCGGCCCCATCCCCGGTATCGGCACCCGACGGGTCACGGTCGCAAACATGAGCAACCGACCACCGGGTGTTTCGTAGGGTGCCGCTGTCGGTGCAAATGACCCGGCCTGCCGTCGCATAACCAGGGTTGCCGATTGGCCACTGATACGATCGGCTTGCCACAATCCCGGCGTGATAGTACTCAGCACCAGATCGCCATCGCTCGCCACATACACCGATTGCCCATCCTGGCTCCAGGTGGCATCGCAGCAGGGCAGGCGTGGCATATCAGCACCGGGAGGGGCCAGCAGGTTCATCAGTTCGCCAGTCAGGGGACGCACAGCAAGCCCGAAGCTCGCCTGCAAGAGCAAGGCATCCCCGGCGGGCGACCACGCCAGCGGCGCATAAAATTCATACGACTCGCCCCCCGTCGGGTTGGTCGGGTCGGGAATAGGTGCGTTGGGCTGCAACAGTTCGGGCAGTGCGCCAGGTGTCCGGGTATCCAAAATATAGGTGCCGCCCGTATCGCTCAAATCGCTCCGCCCACTGGTATCGTAGGCCAGGAGGGTGCCATTGGGCGACCAGCGCGGACTGCCCAGGCGTGTTTCGCTGCGTGTCTGCGGCGTGGGGGCGCTGCCATCTGCCGCCGCCAGCACCAGCGTTTGTGCGGTATGGTCGTTGGTGCCCAGGGTGTAGGCGAGCCGTCCATCGAGCGGTGAGATATCAAACTCAATCACATTTGATAGCTCGTCGGTGATCCGCAGCACCGTGCTGCCATCCTGTTCCATCCGCCAGATATCGCCCTCCGCCAGATAGTAGAGCGGAGCAGGCAGCACCACCGCAGACGCAGGCGGCGCGGTTGGGTGCGGAGCCGTCACCGTCGGGGGGGCGGTTGCCGTAGCAGGCGGCGGCGGGACGGTGGCGGTTGCCGTGGCAGTCGTGCGGGCAATAGGCTCAACGATATCGTTTGCTGGTGGGGCACACGCCGCCAGCAGCCCCCCAGCAAGCAAGCTTATCAGAAAGTAGCGAAAGCATGCCACAGATTACTCTCCCATATGCTGACGGAAGAAATCGACGGTGCGCTGAAAATAGAGTTGCTCATACTGGCCCTGCAACGCGTGCCCCGCACCCTCGTAGGTGTAGAGTGTGACATCTTTGCCAAGCGCACGCAGCGTATCAGCAATCGCAACACTAGCGCTGACATCTACGACGGTATCCGCCGTGCCGTGGTGCAGCATCACCGGCGCGTCAACCACATCCATATAGTTTATTGGCGAAACGCGGCGGTAGGCATCCGGGTTGGCTTCGGGCGGGAAGGGCCACGTATCGCTGCCGGGGTTGCCCCCACTCTGGCGGTAGCGCCGATAATAATCTTCGGCAAGGTCGGCTGGAGCAGGCGCATACACTACGGCGGCGGCAATCTGATCGGTGAGAATGGTTGTGGCCGCCACGGTGATCGATGCGCCGCGACTGTGCCCCCACATGCCCACCTTGCCGGGGCGGGCCATCGGCAGGCGCTGTGCCATTGGTATCAGGTTGATGACATCGGCATAGTAGCCAGTGTAGAATGGGTTCGGCCCCTCGTCGCCGCCAGCATAGCCGCGATAATCGGGCGCTACCACAAGATAGCCATTCCGAGCCATCACATCCGAGAAGGCGCGGCTATCCATCCCTGGCTGATAAATGGCACGATCAATATGCCCACGATTGGCGATAATAACCGGAAAGGGGCCAGCGCCATCGGGCACATGCAGCAGTCCGGTCAGGCGCAAGCCGTCTGCCGGGTAGCTGATGCGGTAGGTCGTGAGCTAGCCCGCTCCATAGTTGTAAATCTCTCCAATGTTTATATCGCCCTCGCTGCCATAGGCCCGCGTCCGCAGGTCGGGAATAGTCAGACCCGCCACCGGATCGGGGGTGGGGGTAGCAGTGGGTGGCGCAGGCGTGGGCGTGTTGGTTGGCGGGGCGGATGTGGCCGTTGCCGTGGGCGGCAGCGGTGTATCGGTCGCCGGGGCGATGGTTGCCACTAGTAGGGCAGGTGTAGCCGTTGGTGGGGCGGCAGGCTCCGTCGGCGGAATGGGTGGTATATCGGTTTCAACCACCGCCACCGGTGAAGCTTCGGCAGCCGCCGAACCGCTTGCCGAAAGGCCACAGCCCCCCAGCAGCAATGGGAGCACAAGCAGGGCGATCAGGTAACGCACAGGAACAACCTCCCTCCAGGTATCTGATATCTCTCTATCGGCATTTCTACTGTCTATGTATAGTAGCACTCCTGTGCCGAGGATGCCAGCAAGATAAAGTCCCTTTGAGGCCGTATCACACGGCGGGCGAATCAAAACCCCCGCTCTAGGGGGCCAGAGCGGGGGCAAGCGCAACAAGGAGGTTACACATGCACAACGGTTCTCTACGTTGTTGATAGCAGTGTACCGTGCAAAGATTAAGTTACTATGAGTCTGAAATGATGAAATCAGGAGAGCGCCGCGTTAGCGCTGCCCATCGGTGGCGGCAAGTTTGCTGTTTTCTTCCCACAGAATCGTTGCAATTGTATCGGAGGCGCGGCGTTGCCATTTATAAAAGGTGTTTTCGTCAATATCTGCCAGCCACAGCAGCACCTGTTCAAGTTCGCTGGCATCACGCTGCCCGTTGCGGCGGCGCTGCTCTTCGAGGCGGCGGGCTTCGCTCAGGGCCGTCTTGCGTGAAATCTCGCGTACATACGGGTAGTGCAGCACATTGTAGAAGCGCCACGCATCCCCCACCCGCGATGACATATCGTCGCCGGGTTGGAGATTGTCGATTTGCTCAATCAACAGTTCGCGCAGCGCGGTTGCACGGCTCAAGCGGTTGTCGTCCTGTCCAGTCTGTTGCAAGCGCTGGGTTACCAGTGGCAGCGTGAGCAGCGAGCTTTGCGAGAGTTGCGGCGGGCTTTTCAAGTCGGTAATAGCGCGGCGCACCTGATCTTGAAATGCTTTGCTCGCCGGACGCAGCGCGGTCTGTGTAAGCGTGAGTGCTTCTGGCGCTGGCGCATCCGGCTCGCCTGCTGGTTCGTCCGGTTCCGGGTCGGCTTCGTCGGGCTGCAATACTGGCGCTGGCACAACAAAGGCCGGCGGCACCACTGGCGATGTACCCAGCACGGTTGCATAGGCGCGGGCCTCGGCGCGGGCGGTGCGCTCGGCACGGCTGAAGAACAGTCGGTCGAGCAGGGCACGTCCACTATCAAAGGCGGTATGTGTCACGATGACCAGCCCGATCAGCAGGATTGTCATCGATGCGGAAAGATTGCCCACCACCAGCAGCAACCCGACATACAGCACCAGGAGGAGTGAGATACTGGTGAAGGTATAGATAAAGTCGCGCCGAATGTCCTGCCCTTCAACAAGCATGCCAAATGCGGCGATACCATAACCAAGCAGGGCAAGCCCGACAAACAGACAGACATAGCCGACCAGCGGCGAGAATCCGAAGTCCCAATGATAGTTGGACGAAAGCCAGAGCGCCCCGATCACAAACACAAATCCGCCCCCCGTGAGCAGTTGCAGTTGGCGCTGAAAGGCCCGCTGGCTATCGGTGCGGGCGGGGCTGATATGGAGCAGTGCCCGCGCAAAGTTGACCAGCGCACTTGCCATCACCACACCATTGTATGTGATATAGAGCGGGTAAAGCGCCCCACTGGTGAGCACCCACGTTCCGGCAAAGGCCGCCGGAAGCGCGGTGCTATAGTCGACCAGTAAATTGGTCGCAGTGCCCAGCACAATCAGTACCAGCGCTGCCGCAGAGACTGCCAGCACGCCCGGCGTGATAACCGGAACAATTGCGGTATTATGCTTGACCTGCCGCAGAATCAGGCTACTGCCGTAAAACCATGCCGCCTGCCCAGTTACGGCGCTCCACCAGAAAACCTGCTCGATCAGCGCCATCGTAGCAGCATCGCCCGTATAGTCGCAAGCGCATTGTACGCCAAAAAAAACT
>JAAUSQ010000139.1 GCA_012033195.1 Chloroflexaceae bacterium | reverse complement strand
TGGCTGGCTGCCCGCCCTGCCAGATACCAATCTGCAACCCGGCCCCCAGGCTCCCTGCTGCCACCGTGACAACATCCTGCACGCGGTTGCGTTCGACATTCTCCCACGCGGCCCGCACTGCGACAGTATCGTTATCGAGCGCTAGCACCGGCGCAGCGCCCTGCTTTGCGGCGGCGATGGCCAGAATACCGCTGCCGGTGCCCAGGTCGAGCACCCGCGCACTCGGACGGGCATACTGTTCAAGCAAGACAAGGCACAGGCGAGTTGTGGGGTGCAGTCCGGTGCCAAACGCCATACCGGGGTCGAGGTGGAGCACCACATCATCGGGCTGTGCGGTGTAGTCGAGCCACGACGGAACAATGATAGTATGCTGCCCGATGCTCTGCACGCTGTAGAACTGCTTCCAGTTATTGGCCCAGTCTTCCTCGGCCAGTTCACGCACCTGCACGGTACCGATAGGCCGCAGCCGTCCCAGATACCAGAGCGCCTGTTCAATCTGCTGGCGCTGCTCTTCGGTGCGTTCGTCCAGGGGCAGGTAGGTGCGGAGGGTTACGGGGTAGGTCGGGTCGCTCTCCAGCGGGTAGGGAATGCCGGGGTCGTCAGGCCGTGCATCAGAGCCAGGGAGCGCCTCGATGGTAACACCACCATTGTACCCATAGTGCGCCAGCACTTCGGCGACTGATTCGGCGGCCTCTTGATCAACTGCAACACTTACTTCAAGCCATGTCATGCCCTTGCCCCCCTGACCTCGTTGTAGGTTGTTATGTATCCAGTGCAGTCACATCCAACCGTCACCCCCTGTTCCCGCGCTCCCACTGAAGGGGCGAGGGGGAGCGGCACGCCCCGCTACCGTTCAAACTTCCAGCGGGTGCCCTGCGGCGTGTCCTCCAGCACTACACCCAGTGCGCTGAGCCGGTCGCGCACCTTGTCGGCAAGCGCAAACTGCTTCGCCTGTCGTAGTTCGCCGCGCAATTCCAGCAGCAGGTCAACAAACGGCCCCACCTCCAGCGCTGTGGATGGAGTGCTGGCCTCAAGACTCAGACCGAGCACACCCGCCAGTTCCAGCAGCACGGTCTGTGCTTCCAGCAGCGGCCCCTCACCAACACCCGCATCGCGGGCCACGTTGATAGCGCGTACCAGTTCGAACAGGGCCGCCAGTGCGCCGGAGGTGTTAAGGTCATCATTCATTGCAAATGTGAACTGCTCGCGGGCGGCGGCGGCAGCACCTACCAGTGTGTCAACGCTCGTGCCTGTCTCGTGTGAGCCGGTCGCGCCTTGCAATGCGCCGCGCAGCCGTTCGAGCTTGCGGCGGGTGTCGGCCAGCACTTCTTCGTTGTAGGTCAGCGGCTTGCGGTAGTGGCTGCCCAGCACCAGCAAGCGCAGCACAGCGCCATCGTCGTCGATCAAGAACTGTTTGATGGTGACAAGATTGCCGAGTGACTTTGACATCTTCTCAACCTGGCCCGTCTGTGCGTTGACAAGTTGCAGCATGCCATTGTGAACCCAGAAGCGCGAGAAGGGCGCTTTTCCGGTCAGGCTCTCGCTCTGGGCAATTTCGTTCTCGTGGTGGGGAAAGATCAGATCGTTGCCGCCACCGTGAATGTCCATTTGTTCGCCTAGGTGCTTCAGCGACATCGCACTGCACTCGATGTGCCAGCCCGGACGACCCGGCCCCCACGGGCTATCCCAGGCCGGTTCGTCTGTTTTGGCGGCCTTCCAGAGCGCGAAGTCAGCCGGCGACTCTTTGTAGGCGACGACTTCAACGCGGGTGCCGCCAAGCATATCTTCGCGGCTGCGGCGCGAGAGCTTGCCATAGGTCTCGAAGCGCTCGACACGGAAGTACACATCCTGTGCGGTGCTGCCATCGGGTGCGGCGGCGTAGGCATAGCCCTGCTCGATCAGCCGCTCAATTGCACCGATAATATCGGGCATGGTGCCTGTTGCACGGGGGTAGCGCGTGGCAGGCAATACATTGAGCACCTTCAATTGTTCGAGGAACTCTTCAATATAGCGCTCTGCCAGTTCGTGCGGGTCGATACCAAGCAGGTTGGCACGGTTGATGATTTTATCATCAACATCGGTGAAGTTGACAATATGCAACACATGGTAGCCGCTCCATTCGAGGTAGCGCCGCATTACATCAAAGACTATCGCCGACATTGCATGCCCAATGTGGGCATCGTCGTAGACGGTAACACCGCAGACGTACATTCGCACCACGCCCGGCTCAAGGGTTGTAAATGGCTCGGTGGTGCGT
Source organism: Chloroflexaceae bacterium (assembly GCA_012033195.1). Classification (GTDB taxonomy): domain Bacteria; phylum Chloroflexota; class Chloroflexia; order Chloroflexales; family Chloroflexaceae; genus JAAUSQ01. The sequence continues at coordinate 9,727 of JAAUSQ010000139.1, read as the reverse complement.
GTTAATGTGTTGTAAAGCTGTAATTCCGACGGCGTGGACATACCAATCATTCCCCCTTCACCAACCGTACAATCGCAGGTATGGCAAGCATCCCCAAGTTCGCACTGTTTTAAATCCCTGTGCCGTGAATAAATTCTTCGTCACGGTCGGTAATGCCATTCCACTCGACCTGCTCGATATCATCCAGGACCGCCCACATTTTGTCGTGCAACAACGGGGGTTGGTGATGATGTTCCATGCGGTGGTGGAGTTCGGTTTCTTCTTCCAGTTCGGCCAATCGCTCTTCAAGTTGCATCACGCGGTCGTGCAGGCTGCGCAGCAATGTACCTTCCGGGTCGGGCAGATGTTCAAGGCGGCGCGTTTCGCCTGTGTGCGGGTTGCGCCATGCGACGATACGGGCAGGCACACCGACCGCCGTAGAGTAGGGTGGTACATCTTTTACCACCACCGCACCGCCGCCGACGCGTGCGCCCTGACCAACGGTGATATCACCAAGCACACTAGCCCCCACCCCGATGACGGCATCATCCTCGACGGTTGGGTGGCGCTTGCCGCGCTGCTTGCCCGTACCACCAAGCGTGACGCCCTGATACAGCGTGACGCGATTCCCGATTATGGTCGTTTCGCCAATGACCACGCCCATACCGTGGTCGATGAAGAAGCCACAGCCAATCGTGGCACCGGGATGAATTTCAATCCCCGTCAGGAAGCGTGCCACCTGCGAGATCAGGCGGGGCACAAACGGCACCTTGCGCCGCCAGAGATAGTGCGACAGGCGATGGAGCACAATAGCGTGGAGGCCGGGGTAGAGCAGCACCTCGGCGAGGTTGCGGGCCGCCGGGTCGTTGCGGAAGATAGCACGGACATCATCACAGAGCACACTGATGCAGTTACGTACAAACGACATATTCAGAACCTCCCTTACAAGCAGCGATAGCACAAGTACCGGCGTACAGACCACATCGCGCAGGGGCATTGCGGGTGCAATACCCCTAACGACAGATGCATCCGCCGCAGGCTGTACCGCCAAGCCAGAACAGCAGGGAGGTTGAGCTATACGAGGCGGGCACACAGTGTGGATACCCGCCGCTCGTGTCCAGATAGTTATGCCGCATTTTTTTGCACATCGGGTGTGCTGTCTGTTGTGGTTGTTGTCTTCTCGGGTACGGGTGCGGCCTCGGTCTCTTTGGCAGGTGCTGGCGCGGCACTGTCATCTGCTGTGTCGTTGCCGCCGGTACTCTTTGTCGAACGGCTATCGGTGGCATACCACCCCCCGCCCTTAAAGACGATACCAACCGGTTGGAAGACACGCCGCACCGAACCTTCCTGCCCACAGGGGCAGACCGTCAACGGTTCTTCACTGAAACGCTGAAACTGCTCAAACTGCTTCGAACACTTGTCACACGCATATACATAGGTTGGCATTTGGTTTTCCTCACTTTATTGCGCAAAAAAGACAACAGGCTTTTGTATAAATTTCCTCTCCTATTCTACCCTATACCGCTACCCAGCGCAATGTGGAGAGCGGGGGTGCTGCGTTAGAAGTGTGTTAACTCACATGTTTGACGGAGGGGTATTTCCACGTTATAATAACAGCCACGTGCAAAAAAAGCGTAGGTATCGGGGCGTAGCGCAGACTGGTAGCGCACCTGAATGGGGTTCAGGAGGTCGCTGGTTCAAATCCAGTCGCCCCGACCAAGGCGTGATCCTGCCACCTGACCAGTCCACAAGGGCGTGGCTGGTTGGGTGGGCCAAGGGCATTGGCCCACCCGATCAATGCTTGAAGTTGTCCCCCCACTCCCACCGCACAACCTCGAACGGATGCCTCGTCAGAGCAGGGCTAGATAGAACAACCCTATTGCACGGTGAAGGTAATAGCGGCAGTAATGCCACTGCGCTCGCCGCGCATGCTGAGCGTGTAGGTGCCCGGTGGGTAGCCCACGCTTACAAACTCGTAGCGCAGTTCGCCAAGCTCGTTGACACGCACATCGCGGGCTACCTCTTGCACCCCAAACGGTGTATTCATCATAATGACCGCTTTTTCGTTGGGCAGCAACCGATTGGTGTAGAATGTGAACACCGTGCCAGCAATGCCCGCCTCCGGGCCAACGGCCATCCACGCAAAGGGGCCGCTGCTGTTTTCGTTGAGCACAACCAGCGGCGCAGCATTGGCGCTGAATCCTTCGCCACCACCGTTGGCACCGTCCCAGCCATAGCCTGCCCACATGTTGATCACCGAGCCGACGGGCACATCGGGCCGCACCAGCATACGTACGGTCGCGGTGCGGGCGGTATTAAAGCCATCCAGTCCTTCAAAAAAGATGCTGATATAGTCGGAGCCAAGCGCACTCACCCAATCGCGCTGCCCCTCGAAGCGGGCATCCAATACACGCACCTGTTGCGGCTGAAACGGCATATTGATGAGCACGCGGTCGGCACGGCCCCGCCCGAAGTTCTGTACGCGTATTGTATATTCAACAATGCTTCCGGGCTGTACACCAATATTTGGATTGGGCAGCAGCGTCACCGCAACATCGGCAGCACTGGCAGCACGACTCTGCTGGGCTGTGTGCAAGCCAAAGAGCAAGCCAGCAAGCACAATCACTACTACCGCACTGCCGAGGCGAAGCCACTGGCGGCGGCTGAACTGGCGAAGGTGGGTATACATAAAAACCTCCCGTTGATGATGGAGAACATTGCTCTACTTACATAATCGCGCACCGCAATCGACAATGCGGGCTAACACGGTTACAATATGATGACGAGGAACACAACGGGGCGTGGCGTATGGTTACGCGGCTCGTGTTATGCTAGACAGGATGATTGATGAGTAAAGCGGAAAAATGCACGCTGATTTGCAGGAGTGTGCCAGCAAGTATGGCATCCCTGAAACACAGCGCCATATCTTTTGTGTGCCGACCAGACCAAGCCCAAATGCTGCGACCATGACGCGGGGCTTGCGGCGTGGGATTATCTCAAGAACCGTTTGAAAGAACTGAACCTGACCGCACCGGAGGGTATGATCTTCCGCACCAAAGCGAACTGTCTGCGGATATGCAAGCATGGCCCAATTGCGGTGGTGTATCCAGAGGGGGTCTGGTATCACTCGTGTACGCCGGTGGTGTTGGAGCGCATTATTCAAGAACACTTGATCGGTGGGCGCGTGGTGGAGGAATACGTATTCGGGCGCAGCGGGGTTGCAGTGTAGGGGGCAGCCGGCAGACTGAAGTCCCCGGCTATAGTTTACAAGTCCACCTGCGCGAACCGGGTTGCCGTTTTGCGCTCTGCGCTTTCAAACCCGCCTGCGAGCGTGCTCTCTCGCTACGTATCGCCCTTACGCGCTTCGATCTCGCGCACGGTGCTGCGGCGCTTCTTGCGGGGTTGCGGCTCGGTGGGGGGCGGGGCCTCAGTTGAAGCGATCACCCGCGAGAGGGTCGCGCCATGGTGTTGTTCTCTTCTTCGATACGGGCGGCATAGCTTTCGATCTGCAGGCTGCGGCGCTGACGCAGGGCGAGCGGTGCCATTCGCTCGATATCCTCCACCATTACCGTGCCGCGAAAATCGGCGGCAGCACGGGCGCGGGCCGCTTCCAGCAGGGCTATCTCGGCACGGTGCGAAGGAATGCACAGCTCCTGAATGAGATTGAGCGTCAGCGTTTCGATTTGCGGCGGAATGACGACATGCGGCAGGATCTCGCGGGCGATAGTAATTTCTTCGCGGAGTTCGCTGGTCGGGCGGTCGTAGGCGCGGCGAAAGACCTCCGGGTCGTTGCGGAAGTGCTGCGCTCGTCGATACACTTCGAGCCGTTCCTGAGCATCGCTGAGCGGTGCCACCCACACCCGCAACCCGAAGCGATCCATAATCTGGGGGCGCAGCGTACCCTCTTCGGGGTTCATCGAGCCGACCAGTACAAACTGGGTGGGAAACAGCCGGATGAGCGGCCCCCGTCGCACGAAGGTGCGGCCCTGCGCTGCCGCATCGAGAATAGCATCGATGACCTGGGGGCTGAGCAGATTGATTTCATCGACATAAAGCAGGTTGCGGTGCGCTCTGGCGAGGATGCCTTCTTCGAGCAGCACGACGTGCTGTTCAAGCGCGACCCGCTCGTTGATGCCGCCGACCACATCTTCAAGCCGCGCATTGAGCGGCAGTTCAATCAGGCGCATTGGCTCGCGCACGGTATGGACGTTGTTATCGTCGTCCCAGATTTCACGCTCGATAATCGGCATTACATCGAGCAGACCACGCACGGCGGTTGTTTTGCCCACCCCATAGGGGCCACTGAGCAGCACGCCGCCCACCTGCGGATTGATCAGCGCAATCAGCAGCGCAGTTTTCAGTTCGGGCTGCCGACGAGCGCGAGCAACGGAAAAGGATGAATTTCTTCGGTGTGGAGCATTGGCACCCTGTCCTTGCACAAGCGCTTATCTCTTAGTGGTTGCCCGCACCCTAGAGGATCTCGATTTCGTAGCTGGTGAGCGGCACATCCGGGCGTTGCATCTCGATGAAGCGCACCACTGCCTCAAGCTGTTCGTGGGTATAGCGCTGCGAGGCTGAGACACACGCCACGCCGATCACGGCGAGTTGCCATACATCCTGCGAATCGACTTCGGCAGCCGAGACGTTAAACTCGTTGCGAATCCGCGCCAGCAACGACTTGACCACCTGGCGCTTCTCTTTGAGCGAATGGGCGAACGGCAGGTGCAGGGTAATTGTACAGGAGCCAATAAACATAGGTGTGATAGGTACAGAGTTATACTGATTAGCTGACAGATCAATTCCACGACCAGGGCATATTGGAACTACTGAGCGAACGGTTGTTGCTCGAACGCGGCAGCAGGTTGATCTCGTGGCGCAGCATCGCCATAATCTCGCGCATCCGGATGGGTGTATCCACTTCCAGCCAGCGCTGTTTGCGCTCGTTGGGCACCTGCAAGCGGTGGGCAAGGTGGTGCGACATAGCAACAACATCATCGGGAAGCTGCTCAAATTCATACTGCACGCCGGTTGCTGCCATCACCGATTGCCAGTACTGTTCGTGGAGTGCACGCAACTCGTCGGCGGCGCGGCGCATTCCCGGCTCGGTCTCTTCGGGGAGCAGGCTCACCTGCGCCACCATATACGGAAGCTGATGCACAATGCGGCTGACTTTGAAGCGCTGCTGCCCGATAGTAGCAATCAGCATGCGCCCATCCTCAAGGCGCACACTGGCATTAATCTGCACCACCGTGCCGATATCGTGCGGCATTGCGGGTTCGCCGACCTCCTGACCATGCCGGATCAGGATGACACCGAATGGACTCCCTTCTTCCAGGCAGCGCCCGATCATTGCGCGGTAGCGCTCCTCGAAGATATGCAACGTCAGCGATGCGCCGGGAAACATAACCGTATTTAATGGAAACAGTGGCAGTTCTGTTGTTATCATAGCTTATCCAAATTCACCGTGCCAGGTACATGTCCACATGGTTGCAGAGCCAGGGCCAAGATGGAGATCGATGGTAAAGTCAATTTCCGGGCTAGAAAAAAGCTGCACAATCAGATTGCGGTCGAACGAAACGGGCACCCCCTCCAGCATCAGCAGCAGGTCGCCAACATAGAGATCCAGCAGTTCGGGATGCAGGTCTACCCCACTTGCACCAACTGCCGCCAGCAGCGTGCCCCAGTCGGGTTGGCCCGCGTTGCAGGCACGCCGCACTGCCGTAGAACGTGCTACTGCCAGCGCTACCTGTCGGGCTATCAACTCGTTTTGAGCACCGCGCACTGTCACCTGTATAATTTTACCACTGCCTGCCGCATCGCGCACGATCTGTTGTGAGAGATCTGCCAGCAATGCATCGAGCGCTTCTTGCCACGCGCTATACTCCCATGCACTCGCTTCAACAATCGGGGGGCCATTTTCGGCACCATTCGCCAGGATCAGCACCGTGTCGTTGGGCGATGTGTCGCCGTCGATAGTCAGGCGGTTGAACGAGTTGCTCACGCTCTGCTGCAACGAGCGCTGCAACAGGCGCACATCGATGGGCAGGTCGGTGGTGACAACCGCCAGCAAGGTTGCCAGTTGCGGGTGGACCATGCGGGTGCCTTTGGCCATCCCTGCCAGCGTGATGGTGCGCCCTTCGCGCAGATGCACCTTGTACACTCGCTCTTTGGGGCGGGTGTCGGTGGTCAGCATCGCCAGAGCAGCACGGCGACCTGCGCCGCTATCCAGTTCGGAGACGGCCCGAATAATCCCCTCGCGCATTTTGTCCATTGGGATAGGTACACCGATGATACCGCTCGACATCAGCAGCACACTGTCGCGGGGGACTTCAAGCTCATCGGCAGCCAGTTTAGCCGACTCAACCGCGTCTTTCATGCCCGGTTGCCCCGTACCCGCGTTGGCCTGCCCCGCATTGATCAGCACGGCACGTATGCCTTCGCGGTTGCGCGCCAGAATCGCCTGATCAAAAAAGACGGGTGCCGCCTTGGTGGTGCTGGTGGTGAACATGGCGGCTGCTTTGCAGGGCTGTTCCGAATAAATCAGGCCTAGGTCGCGGCTACGGGTACTTTCCTTCAAACCGCACGAAACCCCGGTGGCACGGTAACCAAAGGGGCTGGATATGTGTCCATCATCAAAGTTTGTGTAGCTCATAGGAACATGAACAATCGTTTAATGTGTGCGCCTACCACACACGACAGATGAACCCTTTTAAATATTCACTTTCGGGGAACGACAGCCGCACCGGATGGTCGGGAGCTTGCGACAGCCGCTCCAGGATCTGCACAGCGCGTCCGGCATCGAGCGCCGCACCAAATAACACTTTTTGAAACAGGTCGGGCGAAATAAGACCCGAACAGCTATATGTTACCAGGATGCCCCCCGGTGGGATCAGGTGCATTGCATTCATGTTAATGTCTTTGTAGCCACGTGTGGCGCGTTCGATCTGCTGCTGGTTGTGGGCAAACTTGGGCGGGTCGAGAATGACCACATCAAATACGCGCCCCTCTTGGCGATACTGGCGCAGCAGCTTGAACACATCGGCTTCAACCGGCTCGACGGGTGTATCGAGTTTGTTGAGTGCAAGATGCATCTGCAACACTTCCAGCATCATGGCGCTGGTATCGACGGCGGTAATATGGCGTGCGCCGGCCTGCGCCGCGTAGATGGTAAAGCCACCACTATAACAGAAGCAATCCAGCACGGTTTGATCGTGGCAGTAGGCGGCAACCCGCTGCCGATTCTCCGACTGGTCGAGGTAGAAGCCGGTCTTCTGCCCATCGCTCCAACTCATCGTAAAGTGGGCCTGATGGGTCTGAAAGAGAATGCGCTGGTCGGGTTCTTCGCCCCACAGTAGACCGACGGCAGCGGGCAGGCCTTCCTTCTGGCGTACCTCGGCATCGCTGCGCTCGTAGATGCCACGCGGTCGGGCGACTTCGGCCAGCACATCGACCACCTGCCGTGCTCGCACTGCCATGCCTTGGGTGAGCAGTTGCACCACCAGATACTCGCCGTACCGGTCAACAATCAGACCAGGCAGGTTATCGGACTCGGCATAGACTAGACGGCAGGCTGTCATCGGGTTATCTTGCAGCAGGGGCAGCGCTGCGCGTCCGGCAAGTGCCTGGGTGAGCCGCTGGTGCAGCAGGTCTCCGGTCAGGTGTTCGGCTTCGTTCCAGGTGAACAGGCGCACCCGGATCTGGGAGGCGCTACTCCAGGTGCCGCGTGCCAGCCATGTCTGGTGGGTATCGTAGACATCAACGACATCGCCATTGGCAGGGCGACCACGCACATTGGCGATGGCCCCGGAGAAGACCCACGGGTGGCGCTGGTGTACCGGACGTTCGCGCCCTGGATAGAGTGTAATGGCGGCGGTTGCTGACATCGGTGTTGCTCGGTTCACTGGTTCTCGACAGGTTGCTGACCGCAATGTTGACAATCAAGCGGCACAGTTTGATAGAATCCTTGCACGCACTTTAGCACACTGCGGCGGGCAGGTCAAATAATTTTCGGTATTTTTGTAGCAATAGGGTGCCTTCCCTCACGTCGGCAGGCGTACTGCGTCGGCGTGCTGTTCGGCGAGGCCATCGCGCACCAGGCCAGCCACAAGCCGCTGCAACCATTCCAGATCGGTGGGGGGGTCGAAGTCGGGTTTGATACGTGGGCCAAGCTCAAGCAGCGTGGTGCCTGCGCCAGATGGCAGCGCACGCAACTGCTCAATGATGCGTCCCCGGTAGTAGCGGTTCGAGCCAATAAAGGGCGCTTCGCGGCGTTCGGCAACGCGACGGGTGGGGCGCTGTGCCGCCGGGTAGGTGGGGGTGCCGCTCTCCCAGCCTGCAAAAAGCTGTTCGTCGGTGGTGCGCCATGTTGCATAGGTGCGGCAGTGGTCGCGCAGGGGGCAGCGCCAGCAGGCAGGGGCGGCAGCGGTGCAGATAAGTGCACCCAGTTCCATAATGGCCTGGTTCCAGGGCCAACCCTCTCCGGCGGGGACAAGTCCAGTTGCGAGGGTGTGCAGTGCGTGCTCGGTGGTGGCAGGGGGGCATCGTCGGGGCCAACCAGTACCCGCCGCACAACGCGCCGAATGTTGGTATCGAGGAAGGCGACATCCTGCTCGAAGGCAAAACAGGCCACAGCGCCGGCGGTGTAGGGGCCGATGCCGGGAAGCTTGCGCAATGCCTCGACTTGCTGCGGGAAGGTGCCGCCGTGTTCGGCGAGGACGGCGCGGGCGGTGCGCTGCAAATTGACGGCCCGCCGATTGTAGCCGAGGCCCGACCATTGCCGGATTACGTCGGCGACGGGAGCGACGGCCAGTGCTTCGAGCGTGGGGAAGGCTTCCAGAAAGGCGTGATATTTGGGTATTACCCGGTCTACCTGGGTTTGTTGCAGCATCACTTCAGATACCAGAATATGGTACGGGTTGCGGGTACGTCGCCAGGGCAGGTCGCGCCCCTCGCGGGCAAACCAACCAAGCAACGCTTGTTGCAAGGCGGCACGCTGTTCGGGCGTGGGCGGCGGGGGCAGGTTGTCGGGTGGTATCACCGGGCTAGTTGGTTCCGTTTGTCTCACGCCGCACATCAATGACATTAGGAATACGGTTGATCTTATCGAGTATTTTGGCAAGCTGATCGAGGCTGTGAATGCGCAGCCGCATCAGCAGCACCGAACGGTTGGGGTCGGTAATGGGCACCTGATGCAGTTCTTCGATGTTGATACCAGCATCAGCCACAATTGCTGAAACATCGCGCCACAGCCCTACCCGATCCCACGACTCGACGCGCACGGGCACCGGGTAGCCCTGGGCATCGGGCGCACCCCAGTTGACCTCGACTACACGGTCACGGTCTTTTTCGTTGAGCATGTTGCGACAGTCGGCGCGATGGATGGTAACGCCGCGCCCACGGGTGACATAGCCCACCGAAGGCTCTCCAACCACTGGATTACAGCATTTTGCCAACCGCGTTAGCACATCGCCCGTGCCGAGCACCTGAATACCGGATGGCTCGATAGGGTTGGCGGGCGGGGCAATTTCGGGAATCTGGGCCAGTGCGTCGGTTGATTCAGGCTGGCTTGATGCGGCCCGCTGAATAGCCTGCCGTGCGGTGTATTCGCCTATGCCAATCCCCGCCAGCAAATCGTCAACGGTGCGAGCGCTGTTGGCGCTGGCAATCTCATCAAAGGCGATGGAAACGCCCAGGCGTTTGAGTTCTTTTTCGAGCAGGTCGCGCCTGCTGCAATATTTTCGGTGCGGGC